>JBDTVO010000126.1:0-7655 GCA_040007135.1 Devosia sp.
CACCGACTATCTGGGCCTTGTGCATGGCGAGGTGGTTTCGGGCGCCAATGTGCTGCGCGACATGATGGCGACCGTCACCGATTTCGTCGGCGGCCGGTCAGCGGCCTATGAGGAGGAACTCACCCACTCCCGCGAGGCCGCGCTGGTGGCCCTCAGCGACCGCGCGCAACGGATGGGCGCCGACGCGGTGGTGGGGCTGGAGCTCGACTACGAGGTGGTCGGCGGCCGCGGCGCGATGATCATGGTTACGGCGATCGGCACAGCGGTGCGGCTGCGGAAACCGTAGCGTTCACCAATCGGGGCGCCCGGCGTAGCGCGCGGCGGTCGAATCCGCGACAATCGGGCATGATCGACACCAGACTCACCCGCCGGCGGGTTGTTACGGCCGGCCTAGCGGCACTGGCGATGCCCGCCATCGTCACATCGGCACGCGCCGGACTGCCGCTCGATGCCGGCAAGGATTTCGGCCTCGATCTGCTCGACAACATCTCCGACCAGGGGCCGAGGCTGCAGGCCGCCATCGATGCCGCCGTCGCCGAAGGCCGCATGCTGATGCTGCCCGCCGGCGGCTTCAACATCAGCAAGCTCGAACTGAAGAGCGGGCTCCATATGGTGGGTGTGCCCAGCAACTCGCTGCTAACTACGCCTGGCGACAGCCGGCTGGCGTATATCGGACAGGCCCACGGCATCATCATCGAAGCGGTCATCTTCCAGGCGAACGCGCCGGAGACCGCGGCCGGAGTGAACGGGCTGATCGAGATCGAGGCCAGCTACGGCATCACCTTCCGCCGGTGCGAGTTTTACAATTCCGCCGGCAACGGCATCTCGGCAATCGAGAGCGCGTTGACCATCGAGGATTGCGATTTCGACGGGGCGCAGGCGGCCGCGATCCATTCGCAGAATGGTCAGGGGCTGACGATCCGGGGCAACCGCATCGCCAATGGCCGCAACGCCGGCATCCGCATCTGGCGGGACGAGCCGGGCGACGATGGATCGATCATCACCGGCAACCGGATCGAGAAGATCGACTGGGCCGACGGCGGCAACGGCCAGAACGGCAATGGAATCTCGATCTACAAGGCCGACGGCGTCATCGTCTCGGACAATCACATAGGCAGCTGCGCCTTCTCGGCGATCCGCGTCAATGCCGGCAAGAACACGCAGATCCGCGGCAACACCTGCCTCGAGTCCGGTGAGGTTGCGATCTTTTCGGAATTCGAATTCTCGGGCTCCTCGATTGCCGACAACATCATCGACGGGGCGGCGACCGGCATTTCGATCACCAACCTCGACAGCGGCGGGCACCTCGCGACCTGCACCGGAAACATCATCCGCAACATTGCGCCGAAGTCCGTCACTAACCCCGACACGCGGCCGGTCGGCATCTACGCCGAAGCCGACACGGTGGTGGCCAACAACGCCATCGACCAGGTTCCGGGCTTCGGCATCGTCGCGGGCTACGGGCCGTATCTTCGCAACGTCATCGTCAGCGACAATGTCCTGACCAACGTCCAGACGGGCATCGGCGTGAGCGTGGTGCAGGAGAAGGCGCCCGGGCCGGTGCGCGTCAGCGGCAACATCATCGGTGCCGGCGCCTCGGCGGCGGTGGTGGGGCTGGAATGGGAGAAGGTCGCCAGCGACGACCTGGCGCGCGACGCGGGCCGCTATCCCAATGTCACGGTGACCGACAACACACGCGGCTAGAGAAGCGGGCTCATTGCGGCGGTGGCGCGCAGCACGCCGACGTCGAAGCCGCGGACATTGCGGATGACCTGCATACCGAAGCGCCGCAGCACCTGCTTTTGCGTTTCATCGGGGTCGGCGATGGCGAGCAGCAGCGACGCCACCATGGCCTGCGAGGCCGCCATGTTGCCGTCATCGACCTTGAGGGCGTAGCCCCAGCCCTTATCGCGGATAGCGCCGCACTGGACACCCTCGGCCCCGCCCTTTTGCATCAGGCGGCCGCCGAAGGCACGCATGACATCGGTGTCGAGGCTGCCGGTGCCGCCGACGAGCTCGGGATGGCTGGTCGCCGCGTCGAACAGGCGCCGGCTGGCGCTGGCGACGTCAGGTGGCAGGCCCTGCCCCGTGGCCATGCGGGCAAAGCCCTTGGCGAAGGAGCGCAGCGGCGCCGCCCAGGTGGGGATGGAACAGCCATCGGTGCCGCATTGATCGACGCTCAGCGGTTGATCGATGAGGAACTCGATGCCGGAACGAACCTCGCGCTGCACGGGGTGGTCGCGATCAACATAATGCGCCGTGGGCACGCCCAGGGCCTCGGCGACGGCGAGCATGCCGGAGTGCTTGCCCGAGCAGTTGTTGTGCAGCGCCGACGGCGGCTGGCCGCTGTCGCGCAGCTTTTCGCGCGCCGCGGCAAATGTTGGCGCGTGCGCGCCGCATTCGAGATCGGAGACGCCGAGGCCAATGTGGCTGAGGAACGAGGTGACGCCGGCGACGTGGATGTCTTCACCGAGGTGGCTGGCGCAGGCAAGCGCTAGCTCCTCATCGGTGAGCTTGAACCTGTCGGCGGCGCCCGAGGTGAAGAGGGCGATGGCCTGCATCGATTTCGAGGCGGAGCGCGGGAACACCGGGCGGTCGATGTCGCCGGCCGAGGCGATGATCGCGCCCGCCGAATCGACGACGGCGAAGGCGCCGCGGTGGCGGTTTTCGACCCAGTTGCCGCGGGTCACTTCGGCGAGAATGGGATTGGCGTCCATAGAAATCGGCCTCCGTGACGTTGGGACATCAGGAGGCCGGTAAAGTCAACGGTACTCTGGAGGAAGGCACGTCCGCATGGGGCCGTTGGAGGACGGCAATCAATCCTTGCGCAGCTGGAGCGACAGGACATCGAGCGAGGGACCTGCCAGCACCGGCGCCTGCATGTGAGCGGTCGGCGTGGCGAACGCGGGGCCGACGGCAAAGGCAGCCGCACCGGCGATGATGATGCCGGCAAGCGTTGCGATCAGCAATTTCTCGTGTGTCCTGGTCATTGCACCCTCGCGGGATTTGAACGATGCGGACGGTTTAGCGCCGGCGCATTGAACCCGGGGTGAGACGGGCATTCATGTTCGGTTCACGGCCGTGACGCGGGTCAGGCGGAAAAGCGGCGCCATTCGGCGCTGTACCAGTCGGCGAAGGCGACGAGGCCGGAATCGAGGGAGGTGGCCGGGACATAGCCGACGAGGGCCTCGAGGAGCGTGGTGTCGGCATGGGTCAGGCGGACGTCGCCGGGCTGCATCGGGAGCATGATGCGCGCCGCGGTGCGGCCGAGGGCGCGTTCGAGTGCGCCGATGAAGGCGTGCAGCTCCAGCGGGTGGCCGCCGGCGACGTTGACGACGCGCCAGGGGGCGGCGGGCGAGATTGAGTCCTCGATGGATACCGCAGCTCCGGCGCGCGGCGGCTGGCCGCCCAGCCGCACGACCGCCTCGATGACGTCGGCGACGTAGGTGAAGTCGCGATGCATGCGGCCATCGCCGAAGATTTCGATGGGCCGGCCTTCGTCGATCGCCGAGGCGAACTTGATGGCGGCCATGTCGGGGCGGCCCCACGGGCCGTAGACGGTGAAGAGGCGGAGCGCGGTGGTGGGGATACCGAAGAGATGGGCGTAGGAGTGCGTCATGGCCTCGCCGCCGCGCTTGGATGCGGCGTAGATCGAGAGCGGGAAATCGGTGCGGTCGGTCTCGCGGAACGGGGCGGCAGTGTTGGCGCCATAGACGGAGCTGCTGGAGGCAAAGAGCAGGTGTTGCGGCGGACCCTGGCGCAGGGCGTCGAGCAGGTTGAAGAGGCCCGTGAGGTTGGCGGACAGGTAGCTCAGCGGCTGCTCGAGGCTGTAGCGCACTCCGGCCTGGGCGGCGAAGTGAAAGACCATCTGTGGGCGCAGTTGCGCGACGGTGGCGTGGAGCAGCGCCGCGTCCTCGAGCATGCCTTCGACGAAGCGGAAGCCCGGCTCGCGAGCGAGGAGCGCGAGACGCGCGCGCTTCAGGCGGACATCGTAGTAGGGCGTGATGCCGTCATAGCCGACGACCTCGTGGCCGTGGGCGAGCAGCCGCCGGGCGAGGTGAAAGCCGATGAATCCGGCGGCACCGGTGACGAGGGTTTTCACGTGGGCAATCCGTGGGCGGGGCCGGTGTTGTCGCCTGCCCCGCCCGACGGGTCAAATGGCGACGGCGCGCACCAGGCGGCCGTCGGGCCCCGGTTGCAGCGGCACGGCGGTCGAGCCGGCGTCGGCATTGCCGGCGGCAAGAAGTTGCGGGTCGATCGCCAGGTCCGAGCCGATGGCGTCGACGGCGAGGACGGAGGATTTGAGCAGCTTCGAGTAGGGGTGAACCGGGTCGTCGAGGATCGGCCGCGCCGGCCCCATTTCGACGATGAGGCCGCGCTGCATAATCACGAGGCGATCGGAGATGTAGTAGGCGGTGGCGAGGTCGTGGGTGATGTAGATGACGGTGACGCCAAAATTGTCGCGCAGATTGCGCAGCAGGTTGACGATGGCCATGCGCAGCGAGGCGTCGACCATCGACACCGGCTCATCGGCGATCAGCAGCGACGGGCCGGGGATGAGGGCGCGGGCAATCGCGGCGCGTTGCAACTGGCCACCGGACAGCTCGTGCGGAAACCGGCCGCGCACCTCGGCGAGGCTCAGGCCGACCTTGTGCAGAGATTCGTCGACGGCCTTGTCGATGGCGGCGCGGTCGCGGAGGCCGAGGAAGCGGCGGGCGGTGGCGGCGAGGTAGCGCTCGACGCGCTTCAACGGATTGAACGCTTCGAACGGGTTCTGGAAGACCGGCTGGACCTTGGCCATGAAGGCCAGGCGCTCGCGGCGACTGGGGTGGGTGACGGGTTGGCCGCCGAACAGGATCTCGCCAGAGGTGGGACGCTCGAGCCCGAGGATCATGCGGGCGAGCGTGGTCTTGCCGGAGCCGCTCTCGCCGATGATGGTGAAGATCTCGGCGCCGCTATCGCCGACGCTGAAGTTGGCGTCTTCGACGGCGCGGACCTGACGGCCGGAGAGCATGCCGCCGATGGGGAAATGCTTGGTCACTCCCCTCACCTCAAGCAGCGCACTCATGCGCCGATCTCCTCGGCCACGGGGACCGGGCCGGTGAGCGGCTCGACATCGCGCCAGCGCCAGCAGGCGGTGCGGCGGCCGGGCGCAATGGTTTCGAGCGGCGGCACGTCGGTGCGGCATTTGTCGATGGCAAGCGGGCAGCGCGGATGGAAGCGGCAGCCGCTGGGGGGACTGGCGAGGTTGGGCGGACGGCCCTCGAGCGTCGGGCGCTGCCTGGTGTCGCCAATGCGCGGCAGGCTGGCCACGAGGTGCGCGGTGTAGGGGTGCCGTGGCGCCGTGAACAGCGCGCGGGTCGGGGCTTCCTCGACGAGACGGCCGGCATAGATGATGCCGACGCGATCGGCGATGTTGGCATGCACCGACATGTCGTGCGTGACGAAGATGATGGACGAGCCCATGTCGCGCTGCAGCGATTTGATGAGACCGAGCACGTCTTTCTGGACGACGACGTCGAGGGCGGTGGTGGGCTCGTCGGCGATGACGAATTCGGGACTGCAGACGGTTGCAAGCCCGATGGTCACCCGCTGCCGCATGCCGCCCGACAACTCGTGCGCGTAGGACTCGAGGACATGCGGGCTAAGCTTCAGGCGCTCGAGATGGCCGACGATCCGCTGGCGGAAGGCGGAGCCACTGAGCCCGAGGGGACGCGCGGCGAAATCCTCGAAGATGCGGCCGACCTTGCGCAGCGGATTGAGCACGCTCATCGAGCCCTGCATGATGTAGCTGAGGCTCTTCCAGCGGATCTCTTCGATCTGTTGTGGGGTCGCACGCGCGACGTCGATGTCGCCAGACTTGAAGTGGTAGGTGGCGCTGCCCTCGATAACGCGGAGGGGCGGCCGGATGGCGGCGGCCAACACCTTGATGAAGCTGGTCTTGCCGCTCGAGCTCTCGCCGGCGATGCCGTAGACCTCGTTGCGGCCAATCGAGAGCGTGATGTCGTCGACGGCGCGGACTTCGCGCTGCACGCCAAACATGTTCATTAGGTAGTAGGCCTTGAGGGCCTCGACGGTGAGGATATCGGCCACGCTCAGGCTCCCATGCGCCGCAGCCGGCTGCGCGGGTCGATGTGTTCGTTGAGCGACACTGCGAGCAGGAACAGCCCGACAAAGAGCAGGATGACGATGATCAC
The DNA here is from genome assembly GCA_040007135.1 of Devosia sp. Lineage (GTDB taxonomy): Bacteria > Pseudomonadota > Alphaproteobacteria > Rhizobiales > Devosiaceae > Devosia_A. Next base: position 6,198 of record JBDTVO010000126.1, read on the forward strand.
CGGAATGGCGATCCACCACCAGGTGCCGACGATCAGAGCCGAGTGATTGTTGGCCCAGTAGAGCGTGGTGCCGACAGTCGGGATGTTGAGATTGGTGAAGCCGAGGACTGCCAGTGTGACTTCGAGGCCGATGGCCCAGATCATGTTGGCCATGGCGGTGGCGAAGATGATCGGCATGACGTAGGGCAAATGCTCCTGCAGCATGATGCGCACCGGCGACATGCCAGCGAAGACGGCCTGGCGGGTGAACTCGCGATAACGCAGGCCCACTGCAACAGAACGGATCAGGCGGGCATCGTAGGGCCAGCCGAAGCACGCCATGAGCAACGCCAGCACGAACGAGTTCGAGTTCGCGCGCATGACGAAATAGAACAGGATCAGGATCGGGAAGATCGGGATGGCGACAAAGATGTCGTTGACGAACATCAGCACGCGATCGACCCAGCCGCCGAGGTAGCCCGAGGCGAGGCCGATGACGATCGAGATGACGCGCGAGATGAGGGCGACGGTGATGCCGAAGGTCAGGGTGTTGCGGAACGAGAAGCTGAGTTCCCAGAACATGTCCTGACCGCGCGAGTTGGTGCCGAACCAGTATTGCCAGTTCGGCGGCACATCGAGCGGCGCCCGATAGACCGCCGTCGGATCGATCGGCGACACAAAGCTCAGGCACGAGAACACCACCACGAGGCCGACGAGGACGAAGCCGATGGCAAATTCGGCGTTGTAGCGGAAGAGATCGCGGAAGGTGGTGAACATGCGCCCTACTCCGCCCGTACGCGCGGATCGATGAGCGGATGCACGAGGTCGATGATGAAGATGGCGCCGGCGACCGAGATGATCGAGATGCACGAGATGGCGAGGACGATGCCGGTGTCGCCACCGTTGACCGCGTTGACGAGGAGCGAGCCGATGCCGGGGTAGGTGAACACCTGCTCGGTGATGACGGTGCCCGAGAAAATGCCCCCCAGCGACATGGCCAGCGAGGTCAACTGCGGAACCAGCGCGTTGCGGATCACGTAGGAGCCGACGATACGGCCCTGACGGACGCCGCCAAGCTCGGCGTAGGTCACGTAGTCCTCGGTGATGATGTTGGAGACAAGCGCGCGCATGCCGAGGAACCAGGTGCCGATGCCGACAATCACCAACGCCGAGGCGGGCAGGATGGAATACTGGATGACCGATAGGGTGAACTGCCAGGTCCAGCCGGGCCGCACGTTCATGGCGAAGCCGCCGCTGATGGGCAGGATGGGCCAAATGAAGCCGAAGATGATGACCAGCAGGAACGCCACGACGTAATAGGGGATCGGCTGGATGGCGATGGCGATGATGCCGAAGGCCCTGAGCAGGCGCGAGTTTTGGAAGTAGCCGGCGAGGCCGCCAGCGATGTTGCCGATCAGCCAGGTGATGACCACGGCGACCGTCAGCAGGCCGACGGTCCAGGGCAGCGCACTCTCGGCC
>JBDTVO010000127.1:0-7654 GCA_040007135.1 Devosia sp.
CACGGTGAGCGCGTTCTCGAACAGGTTTTTCCACCACGGTTCGATGGCATCGAGGCCGGAGGGGACCAGCGCGCCATCGATCAGCGGCCAGGTGTTGTAGCCCTGCCCGGCATCGAGACCGGCAACGAAGGCGCCCGCGATGATCTGCAGCACGATGAGGGCGAGCAGCAGGCCAACGGCACCACGCTGCGCATCGGCTGGCACCGGGCGGCCCGGACCGAGCCGGCGGGCCACCCAGATGAGGGCAAGAAACAGCGCAAGTGCAGTGCCGAGGTGCGTGGCCAGCCGATACTGGCTCACCGAGGTCAGCGTTTCGAGGCCGGAGGACACCATCCACCAGCCGATCGCCCCCTGCAGGCCACCGAGGACGAAGAGGCCGGCGAGCGGTGCCGCGAGACTCCAGGTGAAGCGGCGCTGGATGAGGAAGATGAGGAACGGGACGGCGAAGACCACACCGATCAGGCGGGCGAGATTGCGATGCAGCCACTCCCACCAGAAAATGTAGCGGAAGCCCTCGATGGTCATGTCCTGGTTGAGCAGCTGGTATTGCGGGATCTGCTTGTAGGCGTCGAACTCGCGCAGCCAGTCGGCGTCGTTGGTGGGCGGCCAGGCGCCGTTGAGCGGCTGCCACGAGGTGATCGACAGCCCTGAATCGGTGAGCCGCGTGATGCCGCCGACAACGAGGATGGCCAGCACCATCAGCGCCACGACATAGAGCCAGATGCGGACCGGCCGGAGGCGATCGGCCGGGGGCGAATTGGCGATGGATTCGGCGGAGGTGAGCGAGACCACGGACATTGACCGGCTGGGGGGAACGCGGCAGGGAATAGCCCTCGGCGCCTGCGGGCGCAATTGCCGGAGTGCCGCAGCACGATGAGCCAGACGCAGCGCAAATTGTTGGGCACGGTGGCCATCATCGCGCTGCTGGTGATCTACCCGCTGCTGGTGATGGAGATTTACGCCACCTGGCTCAGCGGGCTGCCGTGGTGGGGCGCGGTGGCGGTGCTGTGCGCGGCCGGGCTGCTGTGGTTTTTCCCGGCGAGCCGTGTGGTGCGCTGGATGAGTCGGCCGGACTGAGGCTAGCGGCCCATCAGGTTGAAGACGGCTGGGGCCGCGAAGACATCCATGTAGCGGCGCGCCTGGAACAGGCCGTTGAGCGAGATGCGCGGCAAGGCCGTCAACGCAGTGCGGTTTTCCCGATAGAGCGCGCCGGGAATGGTGGTGACGGCGGTGCGGAAGCCAAGGTCGGCGGCGAGGCGGTAGTCGCGCGGGCCGGCCGAGCTGCGGCCGCCGATGGGATAGCTCAGATGCGCGGGGCGCTTGCCGAGCTGCGCTTCGATGACGCGCGCCGACTGCTCCATTTCGCGCCCGGCCTGGTCGTCGGGAAGCTTGGCGAGTTCGTAGTGGTGGACGGTGTGAGCACCGATACTGCACAGCGGATCGGCGGCGACGCTCTTGAGCTCGGGCCAGTCCATGATGAGGCTACGGCACTGGGCGGCAAGATCGAAGCGGTACTTTGCCGCGAGGTCGCGGATGAGGGCAACCCGGGCCGCCTCGGGCATGGTGCGCATGCGCGCATAGACGGCGTCGTAGGCGTCGCGCTTTTCGGCCAGCGTCGCGGCGGCGAGGTAGTCGGTGTGCTCGCCCTCGGTGACGGCGATGGCATCCTGCGTCGCGATGATGTCCTCGAGCGCCTGCCACCAGACTTCGCCGACACCATCGACGAAGGCGGTGGGTACGAACAAAGTGAACGGGCACTGGTTGCGGCGGAGTATCGGCAGCGCGTGACGGAGATTGTCGCGGTAGGCGTCGTCGAAAGTGAACACGGCGAAGCGCTTGACCTGATAGTCGGCCTCGATGCGGCGCGCGGCTTCGTCGAGATCGACGATGTCGTAGTCGAGGGCGCGTACGCGGCGGATGGCGTAGTCAAGGAACTCGGGCTTCACCTGCAGGATGGCGTTGGGGGCGAAGTCACCCGGGGTGTCCGGGAGCACCCGGTGGAGCGTGAAGATAACGCCGCGAGCTCGCGACGTCGCGCGGACGAGGCTCGTGGCGCGGCTCGCCCACAGCAGCTCGAAAGCGGAGCGGATGCCGGCGTAGCGCAGAGACGCCATCAGGCGACGGCGGTTTCGGGTTCGGGGGCCATGACGGTCTCGACCAACTCGAAGCCGAGGGAGGCGGCGTCGGCCGCCACGGCGTCGGCAAGCGCCCTGGGCGTGCCCCGGCGACGTACCAGCACGAGCCGGCCGCCACAGCCGGCAAACAACGACAGGCTTGAGCTGACGCCGACGCGGCCGGTCGAGATGACGACGACTTCGTAGATGTCGGCAAGCGCCTCGAGCAGCGTCAGCGGCCGCATGGAACGCCGATCCAGCGTCGGGTTCTGGCCCCATTGCACTTCAGCCAGGCCGTCGCGGACCTTGTGCACGATATCGCCGTAGCTCACTTGTTCGGCGGTGAGGTCGGTGAGCCCGGGCATCATCGAGACGCGTCCGCTGCCGGCATCGACGCGGCAGACGCTGAGGCCCTTGGCGAGAGCTTCGCGCACCATCGCATCGGCGACGATGGCGGCGTCGCGCCCCTCGCTGACACCGGCGAGGAGCAGCACGCGGACGCGGCCGAGGGTCATGTCGGCGGAGAGATTGGAGAGGGCGAGGTCGGCCTCGGCGGCGGCACGGTGGTGCGTCTGCGGCACGACGGTGGCGGCGATCGGCTCGGGCTGCTCCTCGAACTCGTCCGGCTCAATTCCATCGGCCACGGCTTGCTCAAGCTCGCTGTCGAGGTGGGGCTCGGCGTAGGCCTCGGCATCGTCGACGGGCTCATCGGCCTCGCCGGTGAAGCGATCGACCTGGGTGCGGTCATAGACGGCACGGCCGGACATCAACTCGCCGAACAGCACCATGCCGATCTGCAGCACCAGGGCGACGAAGCCGACGGCGCCGAGGATGAGAGCGGTCTTGGGCGACGCAGGGACCATCGACGGCGCGGCCTGGGCGACAACACGCACATCGGGCAGCACGGAGCCGGCGTCGCTGCGGCCGGCGGCGTCGCGATATTTCAGGAGGTAGGTGTTCAGCAGGTCGCGGTCGGCGGTGGCCTCGCGCACCAGGCTGTCGAGGGTGACGCTATCCTTTGTCTGGGTGGACGCGGCAAGCTGGGCGCGCTTCAAATCGTCGTTGAGGGCCGCGATGAGACCGGTCTGCGCCGTCGCCTGCGCGTCGAGCCCTTCGGCGACGTGCCGGGCCTCGGACTGCACCTGCTTGTTGATCTGCGCGATCTGGGCGTTGAGCGCAATGATGGTGGGATGGCCGGGCAGCAGCGTTGCGAGTTTTTCGGCGAGCGTCGACTGCAGCGTGGCGCGGCTCTGCAGCAGGCCCTGCACCGAGGGGCTGTTGCGGACATCGTCGACGCCCTCGACCGGCTGCCCCGACTTGAGCAGCGTGCGGATGAGGTCGGCGTGCTGGCGGGCAGTGTTGAGTGCCACCTGGGCATCGGTGATCTGCTTGCCGACGTCGGAGATCTGCTGGTCGGGGAGAGTCGTGCCGTTGGAGCCCGCAAAGATGCCGTTCTGCGACTTGTAGTCGGCGACCTTGGTGTCGTCGTCCTGCACCTTCTTGCGCAGCGATTCGATCTGCTGCTGCAGCCAGGCGGTCGAGGTGGCGTTGTCGGCGAGCGACTGCGCGGTCCGGCGCTTGACGTGCTGGTCGGCGATGGTGTTCGCAAGCTTTGCCGCCAGTTGCGGGTCGGCGGAGCGGGCAAAGATCGAGATCACGGCGCTGTCGCGCTCGCGGATCACGGTGAGCCGGTCGTTGAGGGCCTGCAGCACCGCCTCCTCGACGCTTCGGGGCTCGGGCTTGCGCCCGATCAATGCCAGGAAGGCGGTGAACGGGTTGCCGGCGCTGCCGTTGAATTCGGCGATGGACTTGAGATCGAGCGCCTCGGCAACAGCGAGCAGCGTGTCGCGCGACTTGATGAGCTCGATCTGGCTCGACAGCAGGGCATCGATCGAAACACCCCCGCCGGTCGAGGTGGGCGGCGCCACGACACCTTGGGTGATGGCGTTGCTGCGATCCTCGACAAGGAGGCTCGACGAACTCTCGTACTGCTTGGGGACGAACAGCAGGACGGCAAAGGTTGCCGCCAGCAGCAGCACGGTGACGATGACTATGCGGAGCGCCCTCGCCCACAGCGCGGCGAACAAGGCTCGGGCATCCATGCGCAGGTCGTCCGCGGGAATCGTGTCGAGCGTCATGGCGGGCCTTCTTCAGGGTCGTGGAAAGTTATCGGGCCGGCGTGGTCAACATTCGGTTAAGGCCATTGCAAAGCGCGACAATTCGGCCCCGCCTAAGCACATTGTTAACCATACTCGCCAACACTCCGGTGAACTTCGACCACCGGTTTTCCGATGCGCTGGCTGCGGCTGCTTTTCCTCATGCTCCTCCTTCCGCTGGCTGCGTGCGCCGTGAGCGGGCCGCGTCCGGTGCTAACCAGTCAGCTCGTCGGGCCCTACACGCTCGATGCCGGGGACGTGGTGCGGGTGACCGTCTATGGCGAGGACGGCCTCAGCCGCAGCTATCGCGTCGATGATTCCGGCAAGGTGGCGTTCCCACTGACCGGGCCGATCGATGTTCGCGGCAAGACCACCGAGCAAGCCGCTGCGGCGATCGCCGCGGGGCTGGCGCGGGGCTTCATGCGCAACCCCAATGTCGCCGTCGAGATCGATACTTACCGGCCGTTCTACATCCAGGGTGGGATCGCCAATCCGGGGCAGTTCGCCTATGTGCCGGGAATGACGGTGCGGGCGGCGGTGTCGACGGCGGGAGGTTTTGCGGCGGACACACTCCACAGCCAGGTGACGATTTACCGCAATGTCGGCGGCGAGACGGTGACGAGCCGCGTCGGCCTCGATTTCCCGATCTTTCCGGGCGACACGATCTCGGTCGAGTGATCGCTCGTGGCTGAGGCGCCGCTGCGCATCCTGCAGATCCTCCGTGCTCCGGTGGGCGGCCTGTTCCGTCACGTGTACGACCTCACCGAAGAGCTGTCGCGGCGCGGGCACCTTGTCGGGGTTGTCGCCGACAGCCTGACCTCTGACGCGATGACGGGCAGCCGGTTGCGCGCCTTGGCGCCTTCGATTGCCCTGGGGACGCACTATTTTCCGATGCCGCGAACGGTGGGCGCCGGGGACTTCACCACGCCGTTCCGGGTGCGGGCCCTCGCCGGCAAACTGAACATCGACGTCCTGCACGGGCACGGCGCCAAGGGCGGAGTGCATGCGCGCATGGCCCGGGTCGGCGCCCGCAGCCGGGTGGCGCTCAATACGCCGCACGGCGGCGTGCTCAACTATCGGCCGGGCACGCTCGCCGGCGGGTTGTTCCGCGGAATCGAGCGGGCGATCGGCGTCATTACCGACGCCTACATCTTCGAAAGCAGCTTCGCCCAGCACCGCTTTCACGAACTGATCGGCAAGCCGCCATGCGAGGAAGCCGTGATCCACAACGGCATCGCGCCGCACGAGTTCGAGCCGATCGTCCCCGACGCCGACGCACGGGACTTTGTGTTCGTCGGCGAATTCCGCGAGGCCAAGGGGATCGGCTACCTCATTGAGGCGCTGGGCAAGGTGATGGCGCCCGACGGCCGGCCGGCGACGCTGGCGATGGCGGGGAGCGGGCCGGAGCTGGAGACGACGAGGGCACGGATCGCGAGTCTCGGGCTCAGCCAGCGGATCGAGCTCCTCGGGGTCAAGCCGGTGCGCGAGGCGCTGAAACGCGGACGCTGCCTCGTCGTGGCGTCGCTCGCCGAGTCCCTCCCCTATGTGATCCTCGAGGGGGCCTCGGCCGGACTGCCGGTGCTGTCGACCAATGTCGGCGGGATCGGCGAAATCTTCGGTCCCACCGGGGGGAGCCTGTTTCCGCCGGCGGACAGCGCTGCGCTGGCCAAAGCGATGCAGGGCTACCTCGACGATCCGGCGGCGGCCGCAAGGGAGGCCGCCATCCGCCTCGACTACATCCAGCCGCGGTTTTCGATCGCCCACATGGTCGACCAGATCGAGGTGCTTTACCGGGACGTGCTGGCGCGGCGCCGCGGCTGAACGGGCCGAGCCGGTTAATCATAGGCGGCGGTTTTCACCCCGTCTTCATGCCTGCTCCCTATCCTGCCGGACGTTCTGCAGTTTCAGTTGCGTGCGCCATGTTTCGCCTCGATGCCAAGCAAGCCGTTCTCCACCATGTTGCCAAGCGCACGGCGACCGCGTCGGGCGAGCTGGGGGCGGAGGCACGCGCCATTGTCGCCCTGCCCATCGAAGCGAGCTATTCGAGCGCGGTGATCGTCGGCATTGCGCAGCTGATCGAAGCGCTGCTGCTGGCAACACTGGGCTTTGCGATCTTTGCGACCTACGTCGAGCCGGGCCAGGCGGCGATCTACATTCCGGCCATCGGCTTTACGACGCTCCTCGCCAACGTGGCGTTCAATGCGGCCCGTACGCATCGCATCGTCGCCTATCGCACCGCGGTGCAGCAGACCGGGCGGGCGCTGGCGGCGTGGTCGCTGGTGTTCATCGTGCTCATGTCGCTGGCCTTCCTGCTGAAGGGATCGGAGCTGATCTCGCGGGTGTGGCTGGTCGGTTGGTACTTTTCTGGCGCGGCAGTGATCGTGCTCTTCCGCGTGTCGCTGCGTGCCCTGGTGCTGCAGTGGACGGCCGAGGGCAAGCTCAAGCGGCGGACGGTGATCGTCGGCGGCGGCCATGATGCCGAGGCGCTGGTCGACCAGATCCGGCAAAGCGCCAGCGCCGATGTGCGGCTGCTCGGGTTGTTCGACGACCGCATCGACGAACGCTCGCCGGAATCGGTAGCGGGCCTGCCCAAGCTGGGCAAGGTGGCCGACCTCATCGAGTTCGCGCGGCAGACGCGGGTGGACCTGGTGATCGTGTCGATGCCGCTGAGCGCCGAAAAGCGCGTGCTGGAGATGCTGAACCAGCTCTGGGTGCTGCCGGTCGATATCCGGCTGAGCGCGCACCTGAGCAAGCTACGTTTCACCTCGCGGGCCTATTCCTACGTCGGCGACGTGCCGGTGTTCGACATGGCCGACCGCCCGATCTCGGACTGGAACCTCATTTTCAAGTGGGTGTTCGACAGACTGGTGGCGGTGACGGCGCTGATCTTGCTGTCGCCGGTGATGATCGCAGCCGCTGTCGCCATCAAGCTCGACAGCAAGGGGCCGGTGTTCTTCAAGCAGAAGCGGCACGGCTTCAACAACCAGCTCATCGAGATGTACAAGTTCCGCTCGATGCGCACCGACATGGCGGATGCGAGTGCGGCCAAGCTGGTCACCAAGGACGATCCTCGCGTCACCAAGGTCGGCCGCTTCATCCGCAAGACCTCGATCGACGAACTGCCGCAGCTGTTCAACGTGCTGCGCGGCGACATGTCGATCGTCGGGCCGCGGCCGCATGCGCTGCAGGCCAAGGCGGACAACACGCTCTACTACGAGGCCGTCGAGGGCTATTTCGCGCGCCACAAGGTGAAACCGGGGATGACCGGCTGGGCACAGATCCACGGCTGGCGCGGCGAGACCGACACCGTCGACAAGATCATGCAGCGGGTGCAGCACGACCTCTACTACATCGAGAAATGGTCGATCCTGCTCGATCTCTACA
>JBDTVO010000128.1:0-7580 GCA_040007135.1 Devosia sp.
GGTCGCCTTCAATATCCCGATCACTGTGCTGATCCTGCTCACCTACCTGCGCGACATCCCGAGCGAGCTCTACGATGCCGTCGAGCTCGACGGCGCGAGTCCACTGCGTGCTCTGCGCGACCTGGTGGTGCCGCTGGCGGCGCCCGCGCTCGGCACGGTCGGGATCTACAACGCCCTCTCGGCCTGGAACAGCTTTCTGTTTCCGCTGATCCTGACACAGAGCACCGACCGCCGCGTGCTGTCGGTGGGGCTGTTCGACTTCAAGAACGACCACGCAGTCGCCGTGCCGCAGCTGCTCGCCGCCGTGCTCTTGTCGACGCTGCCGCTGCTCGTCGCCTACCTGATTGGCCGTCGGCAGCTGCTGCGCGGTCTCGCCGCCGTCGGCGGCTGATGCACGGAGTCCAATGATGACCGACCCGATCCTCGGGCAAAACCCGCCGCGCGACTGGCCCATTGTCGCGCCCGCCGACTGCCCCGTCGGTCCCTCGCCCATTCTGGCTGGCCTTCGGCTGGCGGGCCGCTATGCAATCTACACCGATGCCGACACCTGGTTTCCGTCCTGGGCCGCCGACGGGCACATGTATTCACCCTGGACCGACGGGCATGTCGGCCGCTGGGCCTCGAACTCCAAGGGCGTCTGCGCCATGACCGGGCTTGCCCGCATCAAAGGCAGCGATCCGATGGCGCTCACGGTGGAACCGATCGGCACCGACATGGGCTCCCCGGGCCCCTACGTCGGCCGCTACCCCTCGGGTGGCCTCAACATTGGCGGCACCTGGTATCACGGCACCTATCTCGTCCACGACGAGCACGCGCCCGATGGCGCCCCCCGCGACCTTCTCGGTCCCTTCGTCGGATTCCGCAAATCGACGGACGGGGGCGCCACGTGGTCCACCGACCGCTACACTGCGACCGCCACGATGTTTGACGAGACGCTCGAAGGCGCGCCGCGGCCCACCATCAAGCTCGGCTCGCCGCGGTTCGTGGATCTCGGCCGCGAACTCGAGCATTCGCCGGACGGCAAGGCGTATTTTGTCGGCTTCGGCAACCTTGCTGGCCATGGGCATCTAAGCTGGATCCTCGGCGATGCCGTCTTCCTCGGGCGCGCCGACCCGCGCAACACCGACCTCACCGATGCCACTGCCTGGGAGTGGTACGCCGGCAGCGCCGGCGCGCAGCGCTGGAGCCCAAGCTTAGCCGACGCCACCCCGATCTTCACCTGGCCGCGCTCTGTGGGTCAGCTGTCGATGGGGTACGTGCCGGGGCTCGACCGCTACCTGATGTGTGTGAGCTACTCGCGCAAGGATGCCGCGCCTACCGTGTCCTACATTCTCGATGCTCCGGCCCCCTGGGGTCCGTGGACGCTCGTCGGACACTGGGATGGTTTTGGCCAGCAGGCATATTTCCTCAACTTCCCCTCGCGCTTCCTCAGCGGCGATGGCAGCCGCGGCTGGCTCTGCTACTCGGCCAATCACACCAGCCACTATGGCACCGGCAACTGGATCGCCGAGGATCCGGTTGGAAGCCGCTATGCGATGTGCCTGCATGAGGTAGAATTCCTCCGCCGCTAGCAACGGCACGTCGTCTACCCCCCGTCGGCCATTGCGCATCGTCGCCAAACGCCGCAGGAAGGCGGGATGGTGCTCTTTCTGCTTGTCGTCGTTCTCGGCCTCGTGGCGATCGTTGCGATTGCGTTCGTCCGTTTCGATCGCGTTCCGGCGCAGCTTGAAGCGAAATATGCGGGTCCGCCGTCGCGCTTCGTCGAGGCCGGAGGCATCCGCTTCCACATCCGCGATCGCGGCACCGGTCCGGCGCTGGTGCTGCTGCATGGGCAGAGTGCCAATTTCATGGTCTGGGAGCCTGCGGCAGAGAGGCTTGCCCGCCATCGCCGGGTCATCAGCGTCGATATGCCGGGCCATGGCTTGACTGGTCCGGACCCGGTGGCCCGCTATGGCGTTGCCCAGATGGCAGACAGCCTCGACGCGCTCGTCGTGGCGCTCGGCCTCGAGCGTTTCGCGCTGGCCGGCAACTCGCTCGGCGGCGGCGTCTCCGAGGAATACGCGCTGGCGCATCCCGACCGGCTGACGGCTCTGCTGCTGCTTGATCCGATCGGTCCGCCGATCGTCGCCAGTTGGCTGTCGCGCCTGCTGGCGGTGCTCATCTTCGGGACTGGAGCGGTGTTCCACGGCTTCACACCGCGCTGGATGATCCGGATCATCCTCTCCACCGCTTTTGGCGACCGCTCGCGGATGACGGCCGCCGACGTCGATTCCATCTACGAGCTGCTGCTCAGGGCCGGCAATCGCGATGCGCAGCGGCAGACGATTGCCGGGGCGCTCGATCCGACGCTGCCCGGCCGGATTGGCGGCATCACGCCGCCGACGCTGCTGATCTGGGGCAGTCGCGACAGCTGGATCAGCCCGCGCCATGCCGACTGGTTCGCGGCGCTTCTCAATGGCCTCACGGTGCAGATTTTCGAGGGCATCGGCCACCAGCCGATGCTCGAGGATGCGGCGGCCACCGTGGCGGCGATGGAAAGTTTCCTCGACGCCCACGGCGGCTAGCGGGGCCGGTGTGGCCCCGCGCCGGTTGATCTAGCGGCCGAAGACGACCGGAGCGCGGGTTGCGGCGGCTGCCGCCTTGCGCTTGCCGGTCCAGCGCGGCTTGCCCCCGGCGGGAGTGGCGGGACGCTGCTTGCCGCCGGCTGCAGCGGCCGGACGCTGCTTGCCGCCATCACGGCGTGGCTCGTGGCGTGGCGCGGCGGCATCGGTTCTGCCAACGGCCGGTGCCGGATTCCACCGGCGGCCGGACTCCGGGCGCTTCGCCGGGGCGCCGCGGGCCGGACGACGATCGCCGCGCGGCTCCGAGACTTCCGAGACGACACCCGCGGTCACGTTCTCGAGCGGCAGGGTGCGATGGATCAGGCGCTCGATTTCGCGCAGCTTGCTGCGCTCGTCGCCGCCGACGAGGGTAATGGCAATGCCGGCCGCGCCGTTGCGGCCGGTGCGGCCGATGCGGTGCACATAGCTCGCCGGATCGTCGGGCAGCTCATAGTTGATGACGTGGCTGATGTTGGGAACATCGATGCCGCGCGCCGCGATATCGGTGGCAACCAGGATGCGCACATCGCCGCTGGTGAAGCGCTTCAGCGCTGCCTGCCTTGCGTTCTGGCTCTTGTTGCCGTGGATGGCGGCGGCCTCGTGGCCGTCGAGCGCGAGGTTCTTGCTGACGCGGTCGGCGCCATGCTTGGTGCGCGAGAAGACCAGCACCTTGCTGAGCGCGGCGTCGGCGAGCAGCGCATTGAGCTGGCCGCGCTTTTCCTTGCTGCCGGCAGCGATGGCGCGCTGCACGATGAGGCCGACGGGCGTCGCCGGAGCCGAGGCTTCGATGCGGACGGGGTCGCGCAGCAGGCCCTTGGCGAGCTTGGCGATATCGTCGCCCATCGTCGCCGAAAACATCGCGGTCAGCCGGTTGGTGCCAATGGCGGCGGCAATCGCGTTCACCGGGCCGATAAAGCCCATGTCGAGCATGCGGTCGGCTTCATCGAGGATCAGCCAGCGCGTCTCGTTGAGGCGGAGCTTCTTGTCGTCCATCAGGTCCTTGAGGCGGCCGGGAGTGGCGATGGTCACATCGACGCCCTTGGCGATCTTCTGGATCTGGGCGTGGCGCGACATGCCGCCGAGGACCAGTACGGTGGTCAGCTTCATGCCGTCGGCGAGGGTGCGCAGCACTTCGTCGATCTGCACCGCGAGTTCGCGGGTCGGGGCGAGGATGAGCGCCCGGGTCGTCATCGGCTTGGGCCGGTCCTTGAGCTCGGACAGACCGGCAAGGATGGGCAGCGCGAAGGCTGCGGTCTTGCCCGAACCGGTCTGGGCGATGCCCATGATGTCGCGGCCCTCGAGCTGCGGCCCGATGGCCTTCATCTGAATGGCGGTGGGGGTGTGGAATCCCGCTTTATCGAGCGCAGCCACAAGGCGCGCCGGGAGGCGGAGGGAAGCAAAGGTCGTGGTCAATCAATGTCTCACGTTGCCCGCGCGCCAGCCACTCGGCACGCCGGGGAACCCGCGGAAGAGCGGGGATCAATCGATGCAATGCGACAGGGATTGCCGCGGTTGCGCTGTCACCGGGTGGAAACCCCGGCGCTTCGCCGCTAACCGCATTGGCCGGAAAGAAGAGAAGCCCATCGCCGGATTGGCCGCGGACAATGCCGCGCCGATGGCGAATGAGCGGCATATGGAGGAAACCGCCGGCAAAAGCAAGGGTTGGCAGCAACATGCCTGCCCTGCGCCGCCCTCGCGCGGGCGCCAGCACACCCGTTCCTGCGCTTGACGCCGGGCGTCCGGGCCCGAATAGCATTTGCTAACCATCTGCGGCACGGGAGCCCGACGCCATGACCGAACCCCTCAGCAACTGGGCGGGCAACCTCACCTACGCGGCGGCTGCCATCCACGCGCCGCGCAGCATCGCCGAGGTGCAGGCCATCGTCCGGCAGGCGCGCAAGGTGCGGGCGCTCGGCTCGCGGCACTCATTCAACGCCATCGCCGATACCGACGCCGATCTCATTTCGCTCCGGCACCTCAATCGCGTCATAGCCATCGACGCCGCTGCACGTACCGTCACCATCGATGGTGGCATCACCTACGGCGAACTGGCGCCAGTGCTCGACGCAGCTGGATTCGCGCTCGAGAACCTCGCCTCGCTGCCGCACATTTCGGTGGTGGGCGCGGTCAGCACCGGCACGCACGGCTCGGGCGTCGGCAACCGCAACCTCGGCGCCGCAGTCGCCAGCCTCACTTTCGTTGACGCCACCGGCGAGCTGCTGACGCTCAGCCGTGGCGACCCCGACTTCGATGGTGCTGTGGTGGCGCTTGGCGCCCTCGGCATCGTCGTCACGGCAACACTCGACATCGTGCCGCGCTTCGAAATGCGCCAGGACGTGTATGTCGGTCTGTCTTTCGCCGCCCTCGCCGAAAATTTCGAGGCGGTGGCGGGCAGCGCCTACAGCGTTAGCGCCTTCACCCACTGGCATGGCGACAGTGTCGAAATGGTCTGGGTCAAAAGCCGCGCCGACGCAGCGCCCCCACCGGCCGAACTCTTCGGCGCGCGTCCCGCTGGGCGGCCACTGCATCCGATCTCGAGCCTTGATCCAGCACCGGCCACTGAGCAACTCGGCGTCACCGGTCCGTGGCACGAGCGGCTGCCGCATTTCCGCATGGCGTTCTTGCCCAGCGTCGGCGCCGAGCTGCAGTCGGAATATTTCGTGCCGCGCGCCGATGCCGCCGAAGCGCTTCGCGCGCTCCACGCCATCCAGCACCGCATCGCGCCGGTGCTGCTGGTGTCGGAAGTCCGCACGATTGCTGCCGACAGCCAATGGCTCAGCATGTGCAGCGGCCGCGACAGTCTCGCGTTCCACTTCACCTTCAAGCCGGACTGGCCGGCGGTCAGCCAGGTGCTGCCGCATGTCGAAGCTGCCCTCGCCGGTTTTGGCGTCCGCCCGCATTGGGGCAAGCTGTTCACGATGCCGGCCCGCGCGGTGCAGGGGCTCTATCCGCGTCTCGGCGATTTCCGCACCCTGCTTCGCCGGCACGACCCCGCCGGCAAGTTCCGCAACGGCTTCATCGACACCTTCATCGGCTAGCGTCGGCGCGAGCCTCACGCGCTACCAACAACCCGCGCGCCAAGATATTCCTTGACAGTTATATTTCTGACCGATCATATATGCCCATGACGCCATTTGAAGCCATCGCCGAACCGTCCCGCCGGGCCATCCTCGAGCTGCTGCGCAGCGGCGAGCGGCCGGCGGGCGAACTGGTGGAGGCGACGGGCCTCAGCCAACCGGGGGTGTCGAAGCACCTCAAGCTCCTGCGCGAGGCCGGACTGGTCAGCGTGCGGCCCGACGGCCAGCGCCGGCTTTACCGGTTCGAGCCGCAGGAACTGGCCGCGCTCGATGCGTGGCTCACCCCCTTCCGGTCCTTCTGGGCCACCCGCCTCGATGCCCTCGCGGCACATCTGGAGAGAGAACAATGAGCCCTGCCACCGCCACCCTCACGCCCCATACGCCGCTGCTCAGCGACGCCCCGCTCGGCGAAATCAGCATCGCCGGCGACACCATGCAGGTGGTGTTCCGCCGGCACTATCGCGCGCCCGCCGCAAAGCTGTGGTCGGCGATCACCACGCCCGAACGCCTCGCCGACTGGTTCGGCAAGGCCACGGTCGATCTCAAGGTAGGCGGCGCGCTGCACATGGAGTGGGGCGATTTCCCCATCACCGTGTGCGATCCGCCGAAGAGCCTCGCCTGGAGCTGGGAGCTCGACGGTCGCGAGACGCTGGTGCGCTTCGACATCACGCCCGAAGCCGGCGGCTGCGGGCTGGTGCTGACGCATTCGGGCCTCAGCGCCCGGCCCGGCGACGGAGCCGGCGTGCGCGCCGGCTGGCACGCCCATCTCGAGGCGCTGCCCGACGCGATGGAAGGCCGTTCTACCCCGTGGGAGACCAAGGTCGCCCGCGAGAAAGCGCTCGCCGGCTCCTACCCAACTCTCGGGTGAACAGAAGCCGACGCGGACCGGCCCACCCGGCCGGTCCGCTGATCCGTCATCTCAGGCTGAACGGCGGGTAGTCATCCGTCACCAGCAGGAACGCGTAGGCCCAGACCCGCGCGCTCCAACGGCCGACGCCGACCACAAAGTCGAACAGTCCGCGCGGGTAGCGGCCGGTGATGAGGATCGCAAACCAGGCGATGATCGTCGCAATGATGGCGAGGACGCCAAGCACCACGAGCACGATGTAGTGCGGGATCGCCAGCAGCCACTTGACCAGCGGCAGCCAGCGGTTGAGCGCCATCGCATCGGGATAGTCGACCTCGAGGTGCACCGATTGCGCCTCCTCGGTCGAGGGATAGACGTCGGTCATCAGGAACAGATAGGTGCTCACCCGGGCACCGAAGCGCGCCAGCTCCACCGCGAAATCGAACCACCAGCGCGGGTAGCGCTGGCGGAACAGCAGCATCAGCACGGTGGCGAGGAACAGCCCCGCCGCGGCGCCTCCACCGGTCTCGGTCACCGTCTTGCCGGCCTGGCTCACATAGTGAACCGTGCCGCCATTGTTGAGCAGCCCGAGAATGACAAGGATCGGGATCGCCCAGATGATCCGCAGCAACGTCGTCAGCCGGTCGAGCTTGTCTGGATAGTCGATGTCGAGCCGCGCCGCATAGTTCGCACTATCTGCCATGAGTATTCCCCCTCAGGCCGCCCTCGCGCCCCGTGGCGGATCGGCGGCGATCGCGCCGCCCCCGGCGCGGCCCCGCCAACGCAGGGCGACGCCTCAATAGCACGTAAAGCCGCGCTGCGCCGATCCGGCGGCCATCGTTGTCCACGCGATCCGGTTTGCCGCGGGCCGCCACGGCTGCTAGGCTTTGCCCCTTGCACCGCCTCGCGCTCCTATGAGGCTGGCGCTCACCCACATCGCGATTTGAGGAGAATCCCATGCAGCTTCAGGGACAGGTCTGCGTCGTCACCGGCGCCAGCCGCGGCATCGGACGCGGCATCGCGCGGGAACAGGCCCGGGCCGGCGGCCGCGTCGCG
>JBDTVO010000129.1:0-7572 GCA_040007135.1 Devosia sp.
CCGTTGGCTGAGGCGGACGCCGGGCGCCTTGGTGACAAACGAGATGAAGAAGTGGTGTTCGCCAGGCAGGCCGGTCCGGGCGACCTCGGTCAGCACCTTGCGGACCACGCCGCGCAACGCGTCCTGGGTGAGGATGTCATAACGGATATGGTCTTGGGCCATGAACTCAGGATTTCCCGCCGGCCGCCATATCAGCCGGGAGGGCGTTGAAGATCAAGGGGACAAACCGGGAGGAAGTGCAGGCTTCTGTTGCCAGGTGCCTGCGAACCCCGCCTGCCACCCTGCGAGGAGTGGAGGACTTCAATTCCCAGTGCTAGCGCCGCTTACGCGGCGAGAGCGACCGGAGCATAGTTGTCATTTGCAACTATTAGGATGGTCCGATGACGGTGGTACCATGCCGAGCAAAAACACACCCTTTACGCCCTCGTCGATCCTGTTTCGCCCCCAGTGGCTCCCCACGCGACGGGGAGGAGATGGTGGAGGCGCCGGGTACTGCCCCCGGGTCCGATGGGTTTATTACGATGGCCATTTATCGCCATAGCCGTTGCCGGCAGGCTGAATATAGGGAACGTCGGCGAGGGATGCAAACAGCCGGATTATGGCGTTTGGCGGCGGCTGGAATCTGCTAGAGAAGGGCGCCATGCGCCAGTATCTCGACCTCCTGCGGCTGATCCTCGAAACCGGCGTCGACCGGCCCGATCGCACGGGCACCGGGACGCGGTCGATCTTCGGGCACCAGATGCGGTTCGACCTGTCGCAGGGGTTTCCGCTGGTCACGACCAAGAAGGTGCACGTCAAATCGGTGATCTACGAGCTGCTGTGGTTCCTGCGCGGCGACACCAATGTGCGCTGGCTGCAGGAGCGCGGCGTCCGTATCTGGGATCAATGGGCGGACGCCAAGGGCGACCTCGGGCCGGTTTACGGCAGCCAATGGCGGAGCTGGCCTGATGGGCACGGCGGCACGATCGACCAGATTTCCGGGGTGATCGAGAATATCCGGGTACGGCCGGATTCACGGCGCCACATCGTCAGTGCGTGGAACCCGGCGGAGGTGGACGAAATGGCGCTGCCACCCTGTCACTGTCTGTTCCAGTTCTATGTCGCCGAGGGTCGGCTCAGCTGCCAGCTTTACCAGCGCTCGGCCGACGTGTTCCTCGGCGTGCCGTTCAATATTGCCTCGTATGCGCTGCTGACCTTGATGGTGGCGCAGGTGACGGGCTTGAAGCCGGGTGACTTCGTCCACTCCTTCGGCGACGTGCACCTTTATTCCAACCATTTCGAGCAGGCGCAGGAGCAGCTGCAGCGCACGCCGCGGTCCTTGCCGCAGATGACGCTCAACCCTGACGTCGGCTCGATCTTCGATTTCAGCTTCGAGGATTTCATGCTGACCGGCTATGAACCGCATGCGGCGATCAAGGCGGAGGTTGCGGTATGAGGCTCCTGCTGCTCACGGCGCTGCTGGCGCTGGCCGGCCCGGCGGTGGCCAACGATACGATGTCGCAACTGGGCACCGGGGGGCTGGTGTTCATCACGTCAGACGACGTGTCGATGGATTCCGAGGATCTGAGCGTCGGGCCGAAGCAGGTGAAGGTGGTCTACCACTTCACCAACCACGGCGAGGCCGACCAGCACGCGCTGGTGGCGTTCCCGCTGCCGGACATCACCGGCGACGGCGACTTCATGGTGTCCATCCCGACCGAGGACCCCCAGAACCTTTTCGGCTTCACCACGACGTTCGACGGCAAGCCGGTCGAGACGACGCTGCACCGGTATGCGTTCGCGGTCGGCATCGACCAGACGGAGCTGCTGAAATCACTGGGCGTGCCGCTGGCGCCGTTCGGGCTGGCCACCATCGATGCGCTCAACGCGCTGAGCGCGGAGCAGCAGCAAAACCTGATGCATCTCGGCCTGGTGATCCCGATGACCTATGACGACGGGGGCGGCGAGAAGACGGACTACACGCCGATCTGGACGCTGAAATCGACCTACAGCTGGGAAGCCGATTTCGCGGCGGGAAAGACGGCCGAGGTCGTCCATACGTACACGCCGAGCCTGGGCGGGACGGTGGCGACGACGTTCCTTGCGCCGCCGACGCCTGACGAGGACAGGGGCCGGGACTATCGCGCCAAGTACTGCACCGACGACGGGCTCATCAAGACGCTGAAGGCGGCGCAGCACGATCCCGAGGATCCCTACAGCGTGCCGTATGTCGAGCAATGGCTCTCCTACATCTGGTCGACGGGCGCGAATTGGGGCGGCTCGATCGGCAAGTTCCATCTCAGCATCGACAAGGGCGACGCCAAGAACCTCGTTTCATTCTGCTGGGACGGCGAGGTCACGAAGACTGGTCCGACGAGTTTCGAGATGGACGCTACCGACTGGCTGCCGCCCTACAACCATGAGCTCGAAATCCTGATCCTTGCGCATCAGGACCAGAACACCGGCTGATGGCCGTCCACATCCGCGATGCAGGGGTGGAGGACGCGCAGCTGATCCTGCGGTTCATCGCCGACCTTGCCGAGTACGAGCGGCTGGCGCACGAGGCAGTGGCCAGCGAAGAGGATATTCGGCGCGAGCTGTTCGGCCCGGCGCCGAAGGTGTTCTGCCAGATTGCTGAGGCCGACGGCGTGCCGGCAGGCTTTGCGCTGTGGTACTACACGTTCTCGACCTTCCAGGGCCGCCTCGGCATCTGGCTCGAGGACCTCTACGTCGATCCGCTGGTGCGGGGGCACGGCATCGGCAAGGCGCTGCTGGTCGACCTGGCGCAACGCTGCGTGCGCGAGCGCCTCGGACGGTTCGAGTGGGCAGTGCTGGGATGGAACCAGCCCTCGATCGATTTCTACGTGTCGCAAGGAGCGACGTTCCTCGACGCCTGGCGGCGATGCCGGGTCGATGGCGAGGCGCTCGAGCGGCTTGGCGCGCCATGACGGTCGCCATCGCCATCATCGCGGCCGTGGCGGCCAACGGGGTGATCGGCGACGGGGCGAGGATTCCGTGGCGGCTGCCGTCGGACTTTGCGCATTTCAAGCGGATGACCGTCGGCAAGCCGCTGATCATGGGGCGCCGGACGTTCGAATCGATCGGCCGGCCGCTGCCGGGACGCACCAATTTGGTGGTGAGCCGGCGGCCGGGCTACCAGCCCGACGGGGTGATCGTCATTTCCAGCCTCGAGGCGGCGCTCGACCACGCCCAGGCGATCGCGACGGCCGACCGCGCCAATGAGATCATGATTGGCGGCGGCGCCGAAATCTACGCCCAGGCCCTGCCGCTGGCCGACCGCATGTATATCACCCATGTCGGCCTCAATCCGCAGGGCGATGCGCATTTTCCGCCGGTGAACCAGCAGGACTGGATGGAGGCAGGGCTGCTGAGCGTGCCGGAAAACCCAGCGGACGAGGCCCCATTCCGCATTCGCATCTACCGCAGGCGGCCGCAGCCCTAGCTGGGGCCTCGCGGCGTTGATCCGGCCTTGGTGCGCCCCTATATAGGGCGACCGATCTTGGCGTATCGAAAGGATACATATGCCCTGGGACAACAATACGGGGGGCGGCGGCCGCAATAACAACAGCGGCGGACCGTGGGGCCAGGCACCAGGGGGAGGCGGTCCCAGACGGGGCGGCGGAACTCCAAATCTCGAAGAGATACTGAACCGGGGGCGCGACAGTTTCCGCGGCGGTGTGCCCGGCGGGCGCTGGGTGATCGGCGGCGTGGCCGCAGCATTGGTCGTGCTGTGGCTGTTCAACTCGATCTACACCATTGCCCCGCAGGAAATGGGTGTCGAAACGACGTTCGGCGTGCCGGGAAACGATCTCGAGACGCAGGGCCTGCATTTCCTCTGGTGGCCGTTCCAAGCCGTCGAGCGGGTGAACGTCACCCAGAACAAGACTGATATCGGCACCGTCAACAGCCGGTCGGCCAATGCCAATGAAGGCATGATGCTGACCTCGGACCAGAATATCGTCGACGCGCGCTATTCGGTGTTCTGGACGATCACCGATCCCAAGGCCTTCCTGTTCAACGTGCGCGAGCCCGCCGACATGGTGCGGGCCATCAGCGAAAGCGCCATGCGCGAAGTCGTCGGACGGAGTTCGGCGACCGACATTTTCCGCGCCCAGCGCGCCGGAGTGGAAACCGAAGTGCAGCGCGTGATCGAGGCGGTTGCCGCGACCTATGCGCTCGGCGTCAGCATCGACCAAGTGCGAATTGAGCAGGTCGCTCCGCCCGAAGAAGTGGCGGATGCGTTTGCCGAAGTGCAGCGCGCGCAGCAGGACCTCACCAAGTACCAGGAGCAGGCCCGCGCCGACGCCAACACCCTATTGGGTGGGGCTCGCGGACAGGCAGCTAAAATCCGGCAGGAAGCCGCGGCCTATAAGAGCCAGGTGGTGCAGAACGCCGAAGGCGAGGCGGCGCGCTTCATCTCGGTCTACAACGAATACGCGAAGTCTCCCGAAGTGACCCGCCGCCGGCTCTATCTCGAGACGATCGAGCAGGTGCTGGGCAATTCGAGCAAGGTGATCGTCGAACCCGGCGCCTCCGGTTCGGGTGTGGTGCCGTACCTGCCGCTGCCATCGCTGCAGCCCAAGGGGGTGACGGCGCTGCCGCAGGACACGCCCTCGGGTGCGTCCGTTACCGCAACTCCAGCGGCGGGGGGCTGAGCCATGAACAGACTCATTGGTGCAGGCGTCGTCCTAGTAGTTGCCCTCTATCTGTTGTTCTCGTCGATCTACATCGTGCACGTGCGCCAGCAGGCGATCGTGCTGCGGTTCGGCAAGATCATCGATGCGCGGACCGCTCCCGGTCTCTACTTCAAGCTGCCGACAACGCTGGTCGACGACGTGCAGATCATCGACAGCCGGCTGCTGCGCTACGACATCGCCAACCTCGAGCTGCAGGTCAGCGACGGCGCCAAGTACGTCGTCGATGCGTTCCTCACCTATCGCATCAGCGACGCGGTGAAGTTCCGCGAGAGGCTGCAAGGCGATCTCAACCTGGCCGAGCAGAACATCCGCACCCGGCTGGATTCGGCGCTGCGCGCCGTTTACGGCAATCACGCGTTTACCGCCGCCCTGTCGGCCGAACGCGCGGCGATGATGCGCGAGGTGCGCGACAGCATCGCGCCGCAGATGGTCGAGCTCGGGATCGACGTGACCGATGTGCGCATTCTCAGCACCGACCTGCCGGCTGATGTGTCGAAGAGCACGTTCGACCGGATGTCGGCGGAACGGTTTGCGCAGGCGGCAGCCATTCGGGCCGACGGCCAGCAGGCCGCAGCCTCGATCCGCGCGATTGCCGGCCGGCAATCGGTCGAGATCGTCGCCGGCGCTAACAAGGAAAGCGAGATCATCCGCGGCGAGGGCGATGCCCAGCGTACGTCGATCTACGCGCAGGCGTACGGCGCGGATCCGGAGTTCTTTGCGTTCTTCCGGACGCTGCAGTCCTACCGTGCGGCCCTTGGGTCGTCGGGCACGACGATGGTGCTGTCGCCGGAGGGGGAGTTCTTCAAGTACTTCAGCGGGGCGACCGAAAACGGCTCCACCCCAACCCCGGCGGCGCCAAATGGCATACCGCCGCTGCCCTCAAGCGAACTTTCGGCGCCCGACCCGACCGACCTGCTGCCATCTACGGATGTGGAGACGATCGTGCCGGATGTGACCCTGCCGATCGCTCCGGTGGATGCAAACGCGGCGTCGTCCAGCGTCGAGCCGCCAAGCGCCGCCCAATAGCGGCCACACACGGCGTCCAGTCAGGGGCCGGCGATCATGTCGCCGGCCTCAACTTTTCGTGCGGCTGCACTGCTTGCACGGCGGCCGGAGTTGCTTTCATGGTGACGCCGGGAGCGAGGGAGCGACAATGAGGGTCCGCTGGATCAAGACGATGGCGCTGGTCGGCGCCCTGCTGCTCGCGCCGCTGACAGGCGAGGCGGCCGAGGGGCCGCAGTCCGTCTCCAAGCTCGCGGCGGTGCTGTCGCCAGCTGTCGTCAACATTGCCTCAACCCGGCACTACAGCGGATCGTCGGGGCAGGCCTATCCGGCCGTGCCTGAGGGATCGCCGCTCGGCCAGTTGTTCGACGATGCCAACCCGAACCAGGATCAAGGGCCACAGGCCATGCAGGAGGCGCGCAGCCTCGGCTCGGGCTTCATCATCAAGGCAGACGGGACGATCGTTACCAACAACCACGTCATCGCCGGCGCCGACGAGGTCGTGGTGATCCTTACCGATGGGAGCCGCCTGCCGGCCAAGGTGCTCGGGGCAGACGACAAGGCCGACCTCGCGGTGCTCAAGATCGAGGCCGGGCACGATTTGCCGTTCGTGAATTTCGGCGACAGCGATGGCGCTGAAGTGGGCGACTGGGTGATGGCGATCGGCAACCCCTTCGGACTTGGCGGCTCGGTCACGCTGGGGATCGTTTCGGCTCGCAACCGCGACATCGAGGAGGGGCCGTACGACGACTTCATCCAGACCGATGCGGCGATCAACCAGGGCAATTCCGGCGGGCCGCTGTTCGACATGGACGGCAAGGTTGTCGGCATCAATACGGCGATCATCGCGCAGGGCGGATCGTCGCTCGGCATCGGCTTCGCGGTGCCGGTGAACCTGGCGCGGCCGGTGGTGGAGCAACTGGCCGCCTATGGCGAGACGCGGCGCGGCTGGCTGGGCGTTGGTATCCAGCCGGTGACGGAAGACATCGCCGCGAGTCTCAACCGCCCCAACCAGAATGGTGCACTCGTGGTGGACGTGACCAAGACCGGTCCGGCCGACGGCGTGGTGCACGAGGGCGACCTGATCCTCGAGTTCAACGGCCGCACCATCGTCAAGGTCAAGGATCTGTCGCGCTTCGTGTCACTGACGGCGGTCGGCGAAGAGTCGACGCTGAAGGTCTTGCGGGCTGGCGCGGAGATCACGCTCAAGGTCACGCTCGGGCGGCTCGAGGCTGGCGAGAAGGTGATGGCGAGCCAGGACGCGACGCCCGGCACCCCGGCGCCGGCGCCTCGCGCCAATCCGCAGACGCCGCATGATGGGCCGCCAACGCTCGGCGACACGCTCGGGCTCGGCTTCGGAGCCATCGACGACGCCAGCCGCAAGACCTACTCGATCGCAAAGGATGCGACGGGCGTGGTGATTACCGACGTGACAAGCGGTTCGGACGCCGACCGGCAGGGACTGATCAAAGGACTGGTGGTGAGCGAAGTGAACCAGAAGAAGGTCACCAGCGTCGCCGAGATTCAGAAGCAGGTGGACGATGCAAAGGCCGCCGGGCGGCCCGCACTGCTGTTCAAGATCAGTGGCGCGAGCGGGGCCGGCCGCTACGTCGCCATTCGCCTCAACTAGCCGCGGACGATGTCTTCGTCGCTGTAGCCCTGAAGGTACAGCAGAGCCGTAAGATCGCCGTGGTCGATGCGGACCTGCGCCTCGGCGGCGACGACCGGCTTGGCGTGAAGGGCGACCCCGAGGCCGGCGGCGCGGATCATGTCGAGGTCGTTGGCGCCATCGCCCACAGCAAGAATGCGCGCCGCCGGCACGTCGCGCTCGGCCGACAGTTCGTTGAGACGGGCGAGCTTGGCCTCGCGGCCA
>JBDTVO010000130.1:0-7551 GCA_040007135.1 Devosia sp.
GGAGCGTTCGACTTGCATGTGTTAAGCCTGCCGCCAGCGTTCGTTCTGAGCCAGGATCAAACTCTCAAGTTTGATTTTCTGACTTGGTCGACGTCTGCACGTTTGCTTTTGACGAGGACACACACCGTCACTTGCAAGCCCGAAGGCTCACTAGCGAATAGTATGTACCTCTGAGAAACGTACCGTCGAAGTCTGTTCGTCCGATCTCACGACCGAACCGCAAGAACCTCGCCGTCCACGTTTCCCTTTCTTCCATCTTCACAATGACAAAGAGCAGACCCTGTGAGCCTCTTTCGAGGGCAGCGTCGGACGGAAGCAATGCTTCCTAATTTTGGGAACAAGGAGTGGTCTTCCGGTTGCCCGGCAGAACCTCTGCCCTATCCTGAAATCGCTTGGCGCGGCGGCCGCAAGGCCACGTCGTTCAGCGCTGGCGGGTTATATGGCCCGACCTTTGGGGTGTCAACAGCGGAAGATGACAAAACCGACAAAAAACGCGCCGTCGGTTCCGACGCTCTGAGACGCCCGCCGCACCTTGCATTTCTGCTCGTTGCGCCTGGGGAAGAAGTGGGAGAGTACGGTCGATTTTGCAAGCCCGGCACCGCTCGGCATCGAGACTCATGGCGATCGCCCGCGATCCATCTCGAGCCAGCGACGCCGGCTGCCACAGCTTTGCCGTGTCCAACCGGAAACTTGCCGCATTTACGGCCGACCAAATCCGCCCCGCTTCGGGTTGACTCGGGCGGCGGCTGAGGGCGAGGAATCGCGCCTCGCCAACGGCCTGTGGCAGATGGGCCTCGCGAGACAAGAACTGGGGCGGGTCGGCGGGTGAGTTCGGGGCAACGCAATCGTACGCTGGCCTTGGTCCGCGCCGGCTTCGAGGACGGCCCGGCGCTGACCGCCGCATCGACCGATGGCGAGATCCCGCAGGGCCGCGAGCTGAGCTTTGCCTGGCTGACCGGCACGGTGATGACCGGGCTGACCTCGGTGCTGCTGATGGGCGCTGCGCTCTATGTGAGCTTTCAGGGCCAGGACACCTTCTCGACCGCCTATGAGGCGCTGCAGATCCTGACCCGCGCCGTGGCCTCGACCACCGACCTCGTCAACCGCACCGACCGCATCCGCCCCACCACGGCGACCAAGTCGGAAACCGAGATTGTCGAAGCCTCGATCAAGGAGCCGGGCGCCGACGGCAAGGACATGATCAGGAAGCAACCCTTCGAGCGCATCCGCGCCACGCTGGCGACGGCGGCCACGGCGCTGTCCGAAGACGTGCCGGCATTCGATCCCGCCGCCCTCATCGACTCCACCCAGCCGATCATGACGCCCGACGACGACACCAACACCGCCATCTACGGTGCCGAGGTCGAGGGCGAGGTGTCGATCAAGACCGCCGACCTGCCGCTGACTTACGCGCCGGCTCCGGCCATCACCGACCAGACGGCCGAAGCCTTTGTGCGCACCACGCTCGAGCAGTTCTTCGGCGAGGGCGACGACATCAGCCAGAACGGCCCGGACTCCGGCGGCACGGCGCTGGCCTATGCCCCCGACCCCGGGCCGACGCTGCGCGACCTCGGCGTCGTCGACGATGGCGGCCTCGGCGGCGTCGCCGAGAACGTCTCCGTTCTACCCAAGACCACAACCGCCGAGCAGTCTGGCCTTGGCCGCACCGAGCGCCTCGTCACCGTCAAGGAGCCGACCAAGCTCGACGATTTGCTGCTCAAGAACGGCTTTACGACACAGATGCTGGGCGCCATCAACGCCTCGCTCAAGAACGTCTTTCCATCGCGCACTTTGCCCCCGCACGCCCGCCTCAGAATCCTGTTCGGGCCGTCGCGCACCTCGGATGTGCTGATCCCCTATCGGCTGTCGCTCTACCAGCACGACGACGGCGACAACACCGACAAGCACGCCGTGACAGTCGCCCTCACCGACCGCGGCACCTATGTGATCGGCCAGGCCCCGACGCCCATCGTCTTTCCCGAGGAAGACACCGAAGAGGTCAACGTTTCCAACCTACCCACCATCTATCGCTCGATCTGGGAGACGGCGCGCAAGCACGACATCGACGACGCCACGACCAAGCGCATCGTCGCCATGTTCGCTTACGACGTCGACCTTACGAAGAAGATCTCGCCCGGCGATTCGATCGAGCTGCTGGAGACGGAAAAGGACGCCGACGGCAAGCAGGACCTGCTCTATGTCGGCCTGAAACTCGGCTCGACCCTGCGCCAGCTCTATCGTTTCCGCACCGACGACGGGGCGGTGGACTTCTATGATCCGGGCGGCGAAACCGGCAAGCGCTTCCTCACCCGCCGGCCGCTGCAGGGTGGCGGGCGTCTCGCCAGCCGCTTCGGCTGGCGTATCCACCCGATCTTCCACACCCGCAAGCTCCACACCGGCGTCGATCTCGCCAGCCCGCGTGGAACACCGATCTACGCGGCCGGCGATGGCATCGTCGAGCGCGCCGGCTGGTCATCCGGCTACGGCAATTTCACCCTCATCAAGCACGTCAACGGCTACGAGACCGGCTACGGTCACCAGAGCAAACTGCTGGTCAAGGCCGGCGACAAGGTGCGCCAGGGCCAGATCATCGGCCTTGTCGGCTCGACCGGCAACTCGACCGGCAACCACCTGCATTTCGAGATCCGCATCAACGGCAATTTCGTCGATCCGTTGAGCGTCAAGCTGCCGCGCGATCACTCGCTGCCGAGCCAGGATGCTCCGGATTTCCGCCAGACCATCGCCCAGATCGACGACCTGATGGATCGCACCGGCGAGCCGATGCAGGTGCAGGTCGCAGCCGCCGAGGCGAGCCCGCCAAGCCCCGCGGGCTGACCTCGACCGACGCAGCGCGCCTTACTCCGCGGCGGCTGCGACGGCCTCGCCGAATCCCCAGCTTGCATGCGCCTCGTCACGCGCTGCCTCGCGCAGGGCCCGCGCCAGTGCCGGCTCGTTGACCGACCGGGCCAGAACCATCGCCCCGACCGCCATCGACACCAGCGCCAGCGCTCGTTGCCGGGCCGGGCGCGGCGACGGCGCGAAATTGGCCTCGAAGGCGCCGGCCATCATTTCCAGCACCTGGCGAAACGCATCCTTCACCGCCGGTGCGCCGCGCTGCACGTCGGACGGCAGCGCGATCATCGGGCACGACGCCGTGCGGTCGTCGAAATGCTCATCGCTGAGATAGGCCTCGAGGATCATGCGGGCGAGCGCCGGTCCGGACTGGCCGGGGTCCACGTGCTTGCTCTGCCACGCGTCGGGCGCCTCCTTGCAGATGAACTCGAGGACCGCCTCCTGGTAGAGGTCCTCTTTGCGCGCAAAGTGCTTGTAGAAGCCGCCGCGGGTCAGCCCGGCCTCGCTCATGATCTCGTCGATCGACACATCGGCGAAGCCGCGAACGTTGAACAGCCGTCGCGCCGCGGTGACGATCCGCGCTCGGGTGCGTTCCTTGTGGACTGGAGTGTAGGGCATGGCGGCCTCCGTTTCCCCGCTGCTAGCAGATACCCAAAAGATGTTCTTGAACATCTTCTCGATGGGTTTTGATTGCGAGACCTCAAGCCCGGCATCAGGCCGGGCGAACGGAGGCTGCGATGACCACACTGCCCTTCACGCTCGCGATCGATCCCAAGCCGATGCAGTTCCTGCTGACAGTCGAAGGCACGCCGCAGGCCGGCGATCGCGACAAGACCCGTCAAGCCCACAATATGGCCGCCGGCAGCGACCAGGGCGTCGCTGCGGCGCGCTCCTTCGGCGATCTGAGTCACGCCGTCTATGTGCCTGCGGGTCCCGGCGCCAACGACAACAGGCTGCTGTTCATCGACTACTGGAACAGCGTCGATGGGCTGATGAGCTTCTTCTCCGACAAGCAGGTCCAGGCCGGCGGCGAGATGGTGTTCAAGAGCCGCGAGCCCGTGGTGTGGGCGCCCTCGCCCGGCCTGCCCCGCGTCAGCCTGCCGGCGCCGACCGGCCGCACCGAACGCTATGTTGGGCTGGTGCGCGGTCCGATCGCCTCGCGCCAGGCCGCCGAGCAATTGCTGACGGAAACCACCCGCAAGGCCCTCAACGGCAACCGGGCCAAGGGCCTGATGGCGCGCGAATGGTACTTCCGCGCCGACCAGCCCGAGGCGCTCGAAGCCATCGGCGTCGACGTCTGGTTCGATGCCGAAGGCATGGCCGCGATCTACAACGATCCCGACGAGATGAAGCCGCTGGCGAATTTATTCACGGGCAAGCCGGTGACCTCGGTGTGGCAGAAGCCCGCCGGGCAGTGGGTGGAATGGTGATTTAGGAGGCTGGCTCCGTCTCCCAACCCGTGTGGGGAGGGAGACGGAGAGACTTGCTTCGCTACGCCGCTGCCGCTGGCGAGATCACTTCGCCCTCGAGTTCGGGCACCAGCATCAGCCCGGCATCGCCGGCATCGACGGTGATGGTCTGGCCGTCCTCGATATCGCCGGCGAGGATCGCCTCGGCCAGCCGATCCTGCACCTCGCGCTGGATCACGCGCTTCAGCGGCCGGGCGCCATAGGCGGGGTCGTAGCCCTCGCGCGCCAGCCACTCCTGCCCCTTGGTCGTGAGGTTCAGCTTGATGTCGCGGTCTTTCAGCAGGGCGCCGAGGCGCTTGAGCTGGATGGTGACGATGTTGCCCATATGGATGCGCTGCAGCCGATGGAACAGGATGATGTCATCGACGCGGTTGAGAAATTCCGGCCGGAACGCCGCCTTCACCGCGTCGAGCACCTTGCCGCGCACCAGCTCGACCGACTCGTTTTCCTTGAGGTTGACCAGCCACTCGGAGCCGAGGTTCGAGGTCATGATGATGATGGTGTTGCGGAAATCGACCGTGCGCCCCTGCCCGTCCGTCAGCCGCCCGTCGTCGAGCACCTGCAGCAGCACGTTGAACACGTCCGGATGCGCTTTCTCGATCTCGTCGAACAGCACCACCTGGTACGGCCGGCGGCGCACCGCCTCGGTCAGCATGCCGCCCTCGTCGTAGCCGACATAGCCCGGAGGCGCGCCGATCAACCGGGCGACCGAGTGCTTCTCCATGAACTCCGACATATCGAGGCGCACCATGGCGTGCTCGTCGTCGAACAGGAACTCCGCCAACGCCTTGGTCAACTCGGTCTTGCCGACGCCGGTGGGCCCAAGGAACATGAACGAGCCGATCGGCCGGTTCGGATCCTGCAGCCCGGCACGCGAGCGGCGAACGGCGCGCGATACCGCCGCCACCGCCTCTTCCTGGCCGATGACACGCTGGCCCAGCGAGGCCTCCATCTGCACCAGCTTCTCGCGCTCGCCCTCGAGCATCCGATCGACTGGAATGCCGGTCCAGCGGGAGACGACCTGCGCAATATCCGACGCCGTCACCGTCTCTGACACCATATCGGACCGCGTTTCGCCGTTGGCCTCGGCTTCCTTGATGCGCTTTTCGAGGCCGGGAATGACCGAGTAGGCGAGCTCGCCCGCCTTGGCGAAATCGCCCGAGCGCTGCGCCACTTCCAGCGCCGAGCGCGCCTGGTCCAGCTCTTCCTTGAGCTTCTGGCTGCCCTGCACGCGCTCTTTCTCCGCGAGCCATTTGCTCGACAGCGCCTGCGCCTCTTCCTCGAGGCCGCCGAGATCGTGCTCAAGCCGGTCGAGCCGCTGCCGCGACGCCTCGTCGGGCTCCTTCTTCAGCGCCTCGCGCTCGATCTTGAGCTGCATGATGCGCCGGTCGAGCTCGTCCAGCGCCTCGGGCTTGGAGTCGACGGCCATGCGCAGCCGCGCCGCCGCCTCATCCATCAGGTCGATGGCCTTGTCGGGCAAAAAGCGGTCGGCGATGTACCGGCTGCTCAGCGTCGCCGCGGCGACAATGGCGGAATCCGAGATGCGGATGCCGTGGTGCAGCTCGTACTTTTCCTTGAGGCCGCGGAGGATCGAGATCGTGTCCTCGACCGTCGGCTCATTGACGAACACCGGCTGGAAGCGCCGTGCCAGCGCCGCGTCTTTCTCGACGTGCTTGCGATACTCGTCGAGTGTCGTCGCGCCGACGCAGTGCAGCTCACCTCGAGCCAGTGCCGGCTTCAAAAGGTTCGACGCATCCATCGCGCCGTCCGCCTTACCGGCGCCGACCAGCGTGTGCATCTCGTCGATGAAGAGGATGATCTGGCCCTCGGCCGCGGTAATTTCCGACAGCACGGCCTTCAGCCGCTCCTCGAACTCGCCGCGATATTTCGCCCCGGCGATCAGCGCACCAAGGTCGAGCGCCATCAGCGACTTGCCCTTCAGCGATTCCGGCACGTCGCCGTTGACGATGCGGATGGCAAGGCCCTCGGCGATAGCGGTCTTGCCAACGCCCGGCTCGCCGATCAGCACCGGATTGTTTTTCGTCCGACGGGAAAGCACCTGGATGGTCCGGCGGATTTCCTCGTCGCGGCCGATCACCGGGTCGAGTTTGCCGTCGCGGACCGCCTGCGTCAGGTCGCGGGCGTACTTCTTCAGCGCGTCGTACTGCGACTCGGCCGAGGCCGAATCTGCCGTGCGGCCTTTACGGATGGTTTCGATCGCCTGGTTCAGCGCGCTGGCGGTGACACCGGCCGACGACAGGATTTTACCGGCGTCGGTGTCCTTTTCGATCACCAGCGCCAACAGCAGCCGCTCGACCGTGACGAACGAATCGCCCGCCTTCTGGGCTGCGCTCTCGGCGGTGTCGAACACCCGCGCCATTTCGCGGCTGAGATAGATCTGGCTGTCGCCGCCCGAGATCACCGGGATCTTCTTGAGGGCGGCTTCGACGTTGACCCGCACCGCCTTGCTGTCGCCGCCCGAACGGTCGATCAGCCCGGAGCCGAGCCCCTGGTCGTCGTCCAACAGGACTTTCAGCAGATGCATCGGGGTGAATTGCTGGTGGCCGCGCCCCAAGGCCATTTGCTGCGCGCTCTGGATGAACCCGCGCGCCCGCTCGGTGTATTTCTCGATGTTCAAGGCAACTCTCCTTGTGCCGCGCCGCCCCGCCCTTCCGGCACGGGTTCGGTCGCTCGAAGCGTTGGTTTGAGGAACCGCCCGCGGAGCGGCACGGTTCCTGACTTCTTTGCAGGATATAGGAAGGCTCGGGCAAAGAAAAAGGCCGGGTCGCCCCGGCCTTTCCGCATGGTTTCGATGCGCGCCTATTCGGTGCGCTTGAACAGCGCCACCGAGGCAAACAGCAGGATCAGCGAGGCGGCGACGACCAGCGCCACCTGCAGCAGCAGCGGCACCTGGAACGAGCCCCACCAGATCCCCGGATCGAGGATGGCGCGGGCTTCGGCCGGCATATTGAGCCGGTCGAACACCACCGAGCGTACCGGCTCGACGGCATAGGTCATCGGGTTGAGGTGGGTGACGACCGTCAGCCAGCCGGGTAGCCGACTCAGCGGGAACAGCGCGCCGCTGAGGAACATCAGTGGCGTGATGATCATCTGCACCAGCGGCATCGCCGACTGCACCTGCTTCACCCGGCTCGCCAGCACGAGGCCGAGCGCGGTGATCATGAAACTCATCAGGAACAGCAGCAGGACCAGCTCGGCGATCATCAGC
>JBDTVO010000131.1:0-7540 GCA_040007135.1 Devosia sp.
AGATGCCGCCGCCGAGACGGGCGAAGATCGAGATCAGCGAGGCGCCGAACGAGGTGGCGACGAGCGCGTCGATGACGGCGCGGGAGTTGAAGGGCAGGCCGAGGAACTGGGTGAGAACGATGAAATAGCCGGTGACGCCGAGGAGACCGAGGCCGGCCACCAGGAGTCCGGTGATGGCGCCCGACTTGAAGGCGAGATCGAGCCCGCCGGCCAGCGACTTGGTCGCCGCCTGGGCGACGCGCACATTGGCGCGGACCGAGACGTTCATGCCGATGAAGCCGGCAGCGCCCGACAGCACCGCGCCGATGAGGAAGCCGATGGCGGCATAGGCGCCGAGCAGCCAGAAGGCGAGGATGAAGATCACCACGCCGACGATGCCGATGGTGGTGTACTGGCGGCGGAGATAGGCCGAGGCGCCTTCGCGCACGGCGGCCGAGATTTCCTGCATGCGGGCCGAGCCCGAGTCAGCGGCGAGCAGGCCGCGCGTGGTGACGGCGCCATAGACCAGCGACAGCAGGCCCGCGACGACGATCGCCCAAAGAATAGGTGTCATTTAGTCCCTCGTGTGATGGACGCCGGGGCGAAAGCGCAAAACCCTGAGGACTGACGTCCTCCCCCCTGCCCGGCGGATTGTGGCGAGGCTTCTGCCAAAATCGGCGGATCGATTCAACCGCTTTTGGCGGCGAGGCCGGGATTTCCGGGCTTTTCAGTCGCCGGGCGTGAGCCCGCCGACCAGTTCGGCGAGGGTGGCGACATAGCGCTCGCCCATCGCCCCGAGCCAGAGCTGGCTTTCGGGCCACGCCCGGCGCTGCGCCGGATCGAAGCGAAAACCGCAGCCGAAGGGAAAATCCGGGTTGCCCAGCGGCACGCCGAGCCCGGTTTCGAGCGAAAACGCCGGGAGGTTCGCCGCCGTGTCCCGGCACGGGATGCCGCGCTGGCCGCGGACGAACACCCCGACCGAGTGGTTGGTGATGTAATAGGCCAGCACCAGCTCGGTGCCCGGCACGTCGCGCCAGCGCGAAAACGTATTGCCCCAGCGCAGCGTCAGCGCCGGGAAGCGGGCGGCGAAGGCGTCGAAATAGGCGCGCCGCTGCCGATCGGACTGCGGCGGACGGGCCGCCGCCCGGGCCATCGCCGCTACAGCAGCCGGCCGGTCATGGCGTAGTTCGAGATCAACTGCTGCAAGAAGAAGATGATGATGAAGACGACGATGGGGCTGAGGTCGAGCCCGCCCATCGGCGGAATGATGCGGCGGATGGGGCGCAGGATCGGGTCGGTGATCTGGTTGAGGATGCGCCAGACCGACGCCACGAACTGGTTGCGCGTGTTGATGACGTTGAAGCTGATCAGCCAGCTCATGATGATCATGATGAGGAACACCCACCAGATCAGGTTGAGGATGAGACTGATGGTCTGCAGCAAAGCAAAGATCATGGCCGGCCCCGGTTTGACGGGCGATATCTAGGGGCTCGGGCGGCAGGCCGCAAGGCGGGCGGCGGCCCGCGGTCGCGATCGGCCTCCCGGGCGGATATGCTATGCCGACAGTCGGGCCCTGAGGATGTGGGATGGCGGAGCAAGAGGTCAGCGGGCGCGGTGATGATCTGCCTCCACCCGGGCGGATTGCCGAAGTCTTCCTGGCGTTTCTCCGCCTCGGGCTGACCTCGTTCGGCGGACCGATCGCGCATCTTGGCTATTTTCGCAGCGAGCTGGCGCTGCGCCGTCGCTGGATCGACGAGGGCAGCTACGCCAGCCTGGTCGCTCTGTGCCAGTTCCTCCCCGGGCCGGCCTCGAGCCAGGTCGGATTCTCGCTCGGGGTGCTGCGCGGCGGTGGCCTGCTGGGCGGCCTCGCGGCATGGTGCGGATTTACCCTGCCGTCGGCGGCGATCTTGCTGCTCTTCGCCCTCGGCTCGACGACGTTCGAGGGTCCGGCGGCCGCGGGCATTCTGCACGGGCTGAAGCTGGTGGCCGTGGCGGTCGTCGCGCAGGCGGTCCTTGGGATGGCGCGGACGCTGACGCCCGACCTGAGACGCGCGGCGATCGCACTGCTGGCGGTGTTCGTCGTGACGCTGGCCGCTGGCGCAGCTGGCCAGCTTGTCGCGATCGCCCTTGGCGCCCTCCTCGGCGCCGTGCTCTGCCGCGAACCCCCGGCGCGTGCGTCGGCCCACCTGATCTTTCCGGTGCGTCGCGGCGCCGGCATTGTCTCGCTGGCGCTGTTCGCAGTGCTGCTTGTCGCCCCCGCCCTTGTCGACCTGGTTTATCGCGACCAGGCGCTGGCGCTGTTCAACGCCTTCTACCGCTCCGGGGCCCTGGTGTTTGGCGGCGGCCATGTGGTGCTGCCGCTGCTCCAGGCACAGGTGGTCGCTCCGGGCTGGACGGACAGCCAGACCTTCCTTTCTGGCTACGGAGCGGCGCAGGCGGTACCGGGACCGCTGTTTACCCTTGCCGCCTATCTCGGTGCCGTGGTCCGCCCCTGGCCTAATGGCGTGGCCGGGGCACTCATTGCGCTCGTCGGCGTCTTCCTGCCCGGACTGCTCCTGGTCTACGGCATGCTGCCGTTCTGGGAT
Organism: Devosia sp.; assembly: GCA_040007135.1. Lineage (GTDB taxonomy): Bacteria > Pseudomonadota > Alphaproteobacteria > Rhizobiales > Devosiaceae > Devosia_A. The sequence continues at coordinate 2,565 of JBDTVO010000131.1, forward strand.
CGGATCCGGCGGGACCCGATTGCGCAGGCGACGATGCGTGGCGCCAACGCCGCCGTGGTCGGGGTGCTTGGAGCAGCGCTCTATGATCCGGTGTGGCTGGGCGCCGTGTTCAGCCCGCTCGACGCTGCGCTGGCCCTTGCAGGCTTCCTGCTGCTGACCGTGTGGAAGGCGCCGGCCTGGGCGGTTGTTGCCGCCCTTGCCCTCGCCGGACTTGCCGGCGTCCTTGTATGAGGTGACGCCCTAGGCGCTGACGCGGGAGCGGAACTGCTTCTTGCGCTCGTTCGGGTCGAGCCAGATCTTGCGCAGCCGGATGGATTTGGGCGTCACCTCGACATATTCGTCGTCGGCGATGTAGCCGAGCGACTGCTCGAGGGTGAGCTTTTTGGGCGTCGTCAGCTTCACCGCCTCATCCTTGGAATGCGTGCGGATGTTGGTGAGCTGCTTGCCCTTGACCGGGTTCACCTCGAGATCGTTGTCGCGGGTGTGCTCGCCGATGATCATGCCCTCGTAAACCTCGACGCCGGAATCGATCATCATCGGGCCGCGGTCTTCGAGATTCCACAGTGCGAAGGCGACCGACGTGCCGTTCGAATTGGAGATGAGGACGCCCGTGCGGCGGCCTGGCAGTGCGCCCTTGTAGGGCTGGTACTCGTGGAACAGGCGGTTGAAGATCGCCGTGCCGCGGGTGTCACTGAGCAGCTCCGGCTGGTAGCCGATGAGCGAGCGGGTCGGCACGTAGAAGCGGAGCCGCGAGCGGCCCATGCCCGAGGGGCGCATGTCGACGAGGTCGCCTTTGCGCTCGGTGAGCTTTTGCACGACGATGCCCGAATGCTCGTCGTCGACGTCGATGATGACCTCTTCGATCGGCTCGAGCTTCTGCCCGTCCTCTTCGCGGAGGACTACGCGGGGGCGGCCGATGGTGAGCTCAAAACCCTCGCGGCGCATGTTTTCGATCAGCACCGCCAGTTGCAGTTCGCCGCGACCGGCGACTTCGAATGAATCGGAGTCGGTGCCTTCGGTGATCTTGATCGCGACGTTGCCCTCGGCCTCGCGCATCAGGCGTTCGCGAATGACCCGGCTTTGCACCTTGTCGCCCTCGCGGCCGGCCAGCGGGCCGTCATTGATGCGGAAGGTGACCGCCAGCGTCGGCGGATCGATCGGCTTGGCGGCGATCGGGCTGGTGTTGGACGGGATGGTCAGGGTGTCGGCGACGGTGGTCTCCTCGAGCCCGGCGATGGCGACGATGTCGCCTGCCTCGGCCATATCGACCGGCGTGCGCTCGAGACCGCGGAAGGCGAGAACTTTCGAGACGCGGCCCTTTTCCACTTCCTTGCCGGTGCGGCTCAGCGAATGGATGGCATCGCCCGCCTTGACCGACCCCGAAAAGATGCGGCCGGTGAGCAGCCGTCCGAGAAAGGCGTTGCGCTCGATGGTGGTGACCAGCATGCGGAACGGGCCTTCTTCGACCTTGGGCTCGTGCACATAGGCGACGACCTTGTCGAGCAGCGGCGCCAGATCTTCCTTCGGGCCTTCCGGCTTCTCCGACATCCAGCCCTGCTTGGCCGAGCCGTAGAGCACCGGGAAATCGAGCTGCTCGGGCGTCGCTTCGAGGGCGATGAAGAGATCGAAGATTTCCTCGAGCACTTCGAGGTGGCGCTCGTCGGGACGGTCGATCTTGTTGATGGCGACGATCGGGCGGAGCCCCTGCGCCAGGGCCTTGGACAGAACGAACTTGGTCTGCGGCATCGGGCCTTCGGCGGCATCGACAAGGATCACCACGCCATCGACCATCGACAGGATGCGCTCGACCTCGCCGCCGAAATCGGCGTGGCCGGGGGTATCGACGATATTGATGCGCGTGTCCTTCCAGACCAGCGACGTCACCTTCGCCAGAATGGTGATGCCGCGCTCGCGCTCGAGATCGTTGGAATCCATGGCGCGTTCTTCAACGCGTTGATTGTCCCGAAAGGCGCCGGACTGCCTGAGCAGCACGTCGATGAGGGTAGTCTTGCCATGATCAACGTGCGCGATGATCGCGATGTTGCGCAACGCCATTGGGAGCCGCCTAACGAAGAAAGGGGAGAATTGCGCGCTGACATAGGGGGGAAAGCCCGGATTCTCAAGCGCTTTCGCTGCATGAGGGGGTTGCGGTCGCCCGAAAGGTTAAGCCGGACGGGCGCGGCGCCGGTTTTCAGCCGGTTTCGGCAGCGCGATCGCCGAGGAAGGCCGCCACGTCGCGCCACACCGGCAGGAGCCGGTGGAAGGGCAGGCTGAGGCCGAGGACCACCGGTTCGTGGCCGAGCGTGCGGTAGTGGCGCTCGGTCACCGCGACGCCTGCGGCCCGCAGCTTCGCGGCGAGGCGAACGGTGTGGTAGTCGCCCACGGTCTTGTCGCGCTCGCCATGGGCAAGCAACATCGGTGGCGCCGCCGGGGTGACGAGGTTGATCGGCTGCGTGGCGCGCGGGTCGGGCGCGCGACCGAAGGCATTGATGCTCTCGCGCACATCGAACGGATAGAAATCGTAAGGACCCGAGAGGCCGACGACGCCGGCGATGCGGCCCTCGAGCGAGGCCCCGCCGAAGCGCCGCGGCTCGAGCGCCAGCATCATGGCATTGTAAGCGCCCGCCGAATGGCCGGCGAGGAACAGCCGCCCGGCGCTGCCGCCATAGGCGGGGGCCTGCGCCACCAGCCAACTCGCGGCGCTGGCGGAATCATCGACAAAGGACGGGAAATGCACCTCCGGCACCAGCCGGTAGTCGGCGATGGCGACCAGAAAGCCGAGCCCGGCCAGCGCCCGGCCGGCAAAGCTGTACTCGCGCCGCTCGCCCGCCTCCCAGCCGCCGCCCTGGATGAACAGCAGCAGCGGCAGCGGCCCCTTGGGCGGCAGCGGCGCATAAAGATCGAGCAGGTGGCGGGGATGCGGCCCGAAGCGCACGGCGCGGGCAACGCGGCGGCTCGACAGGCCCTTGGGGACGAGGGCATCGAACCAGGCCAGGGGGGAGGACGGCATGGGCGTTTCTAGCACAGCCGCAGCGCCGGAAAAGGCAGTCGCCGCCCCTTGCGAGGGCGGCGACTGGAGCGTGCCGGGTGGAGGCGGACGCAAAGCCTCACTCAGGCGAGGAACGGCGTCGCCGCGGCCAAGACCTGCTTTTTGGTCTTCGGCTTGTCGAACGCCGAGATGTAGCCGGCCTTGCCGACCAGCGGGCGAACCGCCGAGGCGTGGCGGGCTTCGACTGAGTGGATCTGCAGCGCCGTGGTGAGCACCGGGGTGCCGGCGAGATTGCCGGCCTGGCCCTTATAGGCCGCGACGCCGAGGTCTTCGAAGGTCGCCGACAGCGTGGCGAAGGTCTCAAAGTTCGAGAACACGTCGGCGTATTTGCCGCCGGCGGTGAAATCGACCTTCGGCGCCTTGACCGCGGCCGAGCCGAGCGCGTGCTGCAGCAGCGCCACGTGCGCCGTCTCGTGCTGGCCGATGGTGCGGAACAGCGCGCGATACTTCGAGGGGATCAGCCCGTTGCTGGAATTGCCGGCCTTGTAGAAGGCGGCCTCGAGATATTCGAGGGTCAGCGCGAAGTTGAGCACGTCGACGACCTTCTGCGGCAGGCCACCAGCGGCGAATGCCTCGGTGGAGGCCGCAGCGAGGACCAGCGGGGCGCTGGCCAGGAGGGCGGCCGGGACGGCACGGCGCAGGAACAGGCTGCGCTTGCCCATGTCGATTCGCTCGCCCAGGTCAGGGTCGATGGCGTCGAGGATGAAGTCGTTCTGATTGGTCATGGGGTCTCTCCTCAAACCAGCGAATTGGCTGTGACGGGGGTCTTGATGAACGGCGCCGCCTTGGGCAGCACCTCGGCCGGCGAGTACGCCGCGTCGAGGCCGTTGGCATCGACATGGTCGCCACCGGCGGCCTCGCGGCCAGCGCCGCTGAGCATTTCGGCGATCGCTGCTGCGTGGCGTGCCTCGACCGACACGATCGAGCCCGCTGCGGCGAGATAGTCGACGTTCTCGATCAGCTGGCCGGCACCATTGTAGGCACCAATGCCGAGGTTCTCGAACACATCGGCCGTGCCCAGCACGCTCTTGCGGCTGGTGAAGTCGATGGCGGAGAAATTGACTTCGAGGCCGGGGATGGCCTTCTTGCCGAGCGCCTTCTTTAGGAACTGGCGATGCGCGACTTCATGGTCGCGAATGGCGGTGAGCGTCCTGAGCTCGGCCTTGGTGATGCCCTTGTACGGGGTCTTGACGACCTGCGTGTAGAAGGCCGCCTCGAGCTGCTCGAGCGCATAGGCGTAGTTGAGGACGCCGATATCGCCCGATCCGAGATCGGCGGCGAGCGCCTGCGAGATGCCGAAATTGGGCAGCACGCTGCCGGCAATGGCAAGCGTGGTGGCAACGCCGGTCCACTTGAGCACGTGGCGGCGGGTTGGGGTGAAGTCTGACATGGCAAAGCTCCGGTGATTGCGGGGTGCGTTTCGAGCTACGCCGCTACTCACCGGTAAGTTTTCCGCCGCACGCCGGAATCGGCAGATGTGATCGGGATTTGTTTTCGCGCCGCGCCGGAACCGCTGCGGCGGTGTCGCGTTCGCGCGCCGCTTACGGTGCGAACAGTGCGCCGGATCAGCCCGCCTTGCGCAGCGGCTCCTGGCGCTGCTCGGACTGCAGCAGTGCGTCGACCTGCGCCACCTCGAGCGGCGGCGCGAAGAGGAAGCCCTGCACTTCGTCGCAACCCTGCTCGCGCACCGCCTGCAACTGCGCTTCGGTCTCGACCCCCTCGGCGGTGGTCGACATGCCCAGCGAATGGCCGAGCCCGATCACCGCCTTGATAATAGCGAGGCTGTCGCCGCGCCGCTCAAGATCGCGCATGAACGTGCGGTCGATCTTGATCTTGTCGAACGGGAAAGCGCGCAGGTAGCTCAGCGACGAGTAGCCGGTGCCGAAATCGTCCATCGAGATGCGGATGCCGATGGCGCGCAGCCGGT
>JBDTVO010000132.1:0-7441 GCA_040007135.1 Devosia sp.
AGTTCGCTTCCGGCAGAGGTTGTTTGCACCGACTTCCTCGGGCCCCGCGCTCCGGCGCGGGGCTTTTGCGTTTCAGGTCAAATGCTTCGCCCTGCCGCAACCTTTCCAAAGGGCTTCCGTTACCCCGCTACATCCAATCGAATTGGCGGCGCGACGCCTCCGGTTCGGTGACCGTGGCAAGGGCTGACGCTCCCTTGTCGCTGGAGCCGGAGGGAGCGCGGGACCTTGGTCCCGCGCTTTCCTTCATCCGCCATCCGTAGTTCCCCCAAGCCATAAGACAAGCTGCGTATCTCTCAGTGAACACTGGGTTTTCTGCTTCACTCGATTGCTCGAATACTTAGATTGTCTTTAAGCACGACGGGCTTTGCTGTCTCCCATCGCGCCGCAGCAAGCGGCGGTAAAACAGGGAGACGTATCTTGCGTGCATTTCGAAACCTGCTGCTCGTTGGCGCCCTTGCCCTCGTGCTCGTGCCGGAGGCGGTGTCGGCCGGCTCGCTTCTTGGAAACCTCGGGGGGCTGCTCGGCGGCGGCTCCGGCAACAGCTCTGGGTCCAGTTCGGGTTCAGGCTCGGGCAACACCGGCGGCAACTCCGGCGGGCTCAACCTGGGCGGCGTTGCCAGCGCGTCCAGCAATTCGTCGAACAACGGCACGTCGGTCAATGGCTCGCTGCTCGGTGGCGGTGGCTCGAGCATCAGCACCAATCTCGCCGGTCTGCTCGGCGACCAGGGCGGCGTGAGCGTGACGCTGCCGAACCTCGGCGGCCTCAACGGCATCATCACCATCAACGACCCGAACGACCCGAACCCGCCCAATCCGCCGGTTGGGCCGAACGGCCGCTACTACGGCAGCAGCGGGGGCGGCTTCCTCATCCCGGCGGGCATTTCGAGCCGGCTGCGGATGCTGCTGCAGATTCTCCAGGATCGTGACTGGCTGCAGCTCTCCGATGGCCGGGCGGTGTGCCTGAGATCGTTCGGCACCGCCAGTGTCGGCGGCTGGCTGCCGCAGCGCGACTGGATGCTGTTCCAGAAGGTGCTGCCGAACTATGCGCCCGACATCGCCCTGTTCCGCCAGTTGCTGGCCAACTGCCACAGCGGCGGCAGGAATTTCGACTCGGCGGCGCTGACGCGGGTGATCGGCCTCGATCTGCGCGCCGACGGCACGCCCGTCGTCTTCATGCTTTGAGCGCAGGGGCGGGCGGCGACAATTGCGCCGCCCGCCTTCATCGGCGCGTAACTAGCGCACCGAATGTGTCGAAACGACGCGGTGGCTTCGAATGTTGGGTCAGTATCGCCGCTCGAAGCCCCAAGGATTTCCACTGATTTCTCGGGCGGCTCCACAACGGGAGTAGCAAATGAGAAATGCAGTCAAATTGTCGACGATCGCGTTGCTTGCGGCCCTGACCATCGTGCCGGCCAACGCCGCCACCCTTAACCTTGGCGGCAACGGCGGTGGCGTGCTGGGCACGGGCCTGTTGGCCGGCAACGGCTCGTCCTCCGGATCGGGCTCGTCCAGCACCGGCGTCAACGCCAATCTCAACCTCAACGGCACCGCCGGCGGCGGGAACAGCGACGGACTGCTCGGCAATCTGTTCGGCAACGGCGGCGACGGCGCCCTCGCGACCGTATCCGTGAATGGCCTCAACGGCGGTTCCGGCGATGTGCTCGGCAATGGGACCAGCAACGCGACCGTGACGCTCGGCGGTGGCAACGACACCGATGCCAACATCCTGCTCGATCTGTTCGGGGCAAACGGCAGTAGCGGCGCCGGGAACGGCTCGGGCGACACCGCTGCAGACGCCGCGGTCAATATCGGTGGCGTGCTGCCCAACCTGTTCGGCGACGGCGGCATCCTTCCGACTGGTGGCACCAGTGGCGGTGGAACAGGCGGCACGGGTGGCGCGGGCGGAACCTCTGGCGGCGGCACCGGTGGCCTCCAGGTGGCCTCGCTCACCGGCGCCGATCTCAATTGCTTTGCGCCCAATGCTTCGCAGGCAAACACGCTGGCCAGCCGGCACGCCTATACCCGCGCCACGTTCTCGTCGTGGGCCGGGGCGAGCTCGATCCGCATCGTTGATGCGGGCGTCTGCCCGGCCTCCCTCGGATCGCTGTCGCAGAGCGGCAACATTGCCGCGCTGCAGGCGTTCGTCGCCGCAAGCCCGGCGTTGAATTCGGCTCTGTCGCAGCAGGGCCACAGCGCCTCTGAAGTCATCGGTATCGACCGCCAGGGCAATACGCTGATCGTTTACGTCGCCTGATCCCCCGCAGCGGCGTCAGAGGGCGCGGACCTTTCGGGGCCCGCGCCTTTGCTGTTTGCGGCCGGGTGCATCGCGGCTAGGTTGTCGCTCCCTGTTCCGCGCACGTCCCCCCATGAGTTTCACCAGTTTCCCCAAGCAGACCTTCACTTTCCTTCGAGGTATCCATGCCAACAACGAGAAGGCGTGGTTCGATGCGCATCGCGATCTCTACGAGGCCGGCTACGTCGCGCCGGCACGGGAGTTCGTCGACGCCCTCGGCGGCAGGCTGAAGGCCATCTCGCCGACGTTGCAGTACGAGGCCAAGGTCAATCGCTCGATGCAGCGCATCAATCGCGACATCCGCTTCTCCAAGGACAAGCGGCCCTACAAGGATCACCTCAACCTCTGGTTCTGGCATGGCGACAGCAAGGACTGGCATCGGCCAGGCTTCTGGTTCGGCCTTGGCGCTACGACGGTGCATCTGGGCGTTGGCATGTACCAGTTCGAAAAGGATTCCCTCGATACCTTCCGCCAGTCGGTCATCCACCCGCGCTCGGGCAAGGCGCTGCTCGCCGCCGTCCGCAAGGTGAGGAAGGCGGGCGCCTACGAGATCGGCGGCAAGACGCGCAAGCTCATGCCGCGCGGCTTCGAGGCCGAGCCCGATCGTGCCGAGTACCTGCTCTATGAAGGTCTCCATGCCGGCATCGAGTTGCCGGCGGAGGTGGCGTCGCAGCCGGACTTCCTCGATGTCGCGGCCAGGCACTACAGGGCGGTGTGGCCGATCGGCGATTGGCTGCTCAAGGAAATCGCCGGCTAGACCCGCAAGGAGTGCGCACCGCGCAAAGCAGCCCTGCACTGCATTTCCCGCCTAGCCATCATCGGCGATCGCGGCAAGTCTCTGTGTTATCGCGCGATTTGCCGGGGGGACTGTTTGAGCGCCGAACCTGCCGCCGTCGCGCCGCTGCCCGAGAGCATGCGCGAGGTCATCGACCAGATCCATGCCGACCTCGTCCGCTATGGCGCCGCCAACAAGCAGGTGGTGACGCAGACCAAGCTGCTGGCGCTCGACGCGGTGATCGAAGCGGCGCGCGCCGGCGAGGCGGGCAAGAGCTTTTCCGTCGTCGCCCACGAAGTGCAGCGGCTGGCGGAGCTTGCGGCGGAGGCGACCACCGATTTCCAGAGAAAGGTCGAGCACCGCATCGACACCAGCCGGCAACTGGTCAGCGATCTCGAGGGCGCCCGCCTTGTCGATCTCGCCGAGTCATTGGTGCAACTCATCGTGCGCAATCTCTACGAGCGCACCGCCGACGTGCGCTGGTGGGCAACCGATACGTCGCTGTGGCAGGGGCTCGAGCAGCCCACGGCTGACACGCTCGCCCGCGCCACCGAGCGGCTTGGGGTCATCCACCGCTACTACACAGTCTATTCCGACCTCGTCCTCGTCGATGCCAGGGGCAAGGCAGTGGCCACCGCCAATGCCGACTATCGCGGACGAGTGATGGGGCTCGACTACCAGACGGCGGTCTGGTTCAAGAACGCCATCGCACTGGGGTCCGGTGACCAGTATGTCGCCGACGAGGTGCGGCGGTCGCGGTCGCAGGCCGGGCGGCAGGTGTTGATCTACGCCACGGCCGTGCGTTCCGGTGGCCAGACCCACGGCCGGACGCTCGGCGCCCTCGGCATCTATTTCGACTGGGGGCTGCAGGGCGCCTCGATCGTCGCCAACGAGATCGCGCTCGGTCCCGGCGAGGCCGCACGCACCACTGTGATGCTGCTCGACCAGCAGAACCGCATCATCGCCACCACCGATCCGGCGTCGCTGTTCGGCACCTTCGGGCTCGATGCGCGCGGCCAGTCGCGCGGCAGCTATCGCAATGCCTCAGGAGCGCTGGTGGCCTTCGCCCGCACCCACGGCTACCAGGAATATGACGGGCAGGGCTGGACCGGCGTCGTCGTGCAGCAGCCGTGAGCGGCTTCAGCCGTTGCGGAAGGCGTAGGCGTAGCCGTTGAGTGCCGGCGCACCGCCCAGGTGTGCGTAGAGCACGCGCGAGCCGGCGGGAAAGAAGCCCTTGCCGACAAGGTCGATCAGGCCTTGCATGGATTTGCCCTCGTACACCGGGTCGGTGATCATGCCTTCGAGCCGCGCCACGAGACGGATGGCCGCCTTGGTCTCGTCGGAGGGCACGCCGTAGATCGGGTAGGCGTAGTCCTCGTTCAGCACCACGTCCGCATCGGTGAAGTCGCGGTCGAGCTCGAGCAGGCTCGCGGTGTTGCGGACGATATCGAGCACCTGCGCATGCGTCTGGCGGGGCGTGCCCGAGGCATCGATGCCGATCACCCGTCGCTCGCGCCCGTCGGTGCTGAAGCCCACCACCATGCCGGCGTGGGTCGAGCCGGTCACGGTGCAGACGACGACATAGTCGAAGGCAAAGCCGAGCGCCTGTTCCTGGGCGCGCACCTCTTCGGCAAAGCCGACATAGCCGAGGGCGCCGTATTTGTGCACCGAGGCGCCGGCGGGGATGGCGTACGGCTTGCCGCCGGCCTGCTCGACTTCGGCCAGGGCTTCTTCCCAACTGCGGCGGATGCCGATGTCGAAGCCGTCGTCCACGAGCCGAACGTCGGCGCCCATGATGCGGCTCAGCATGATGTTGCCGACGCGATCGTACACGGCGTCCTCGTGCGGTACCCAGGCCTCCTGCACCAGCCGGCACTTCATCCCGAGCTTGGCGGCAACTGCTGCGACCATGCGCGTATGGTTGGACTGCACGCCGCCGATCGACACCAGCGTGTCGGCTCCCGACTTGATGGCGTCGGGCACGATGTATTCGAGCTTGCGCAGCTTGTTGCCGCCGAAGGCGAGACCGGAATTGCAGTCCTCGCGCTTGGCGTAGATTTCGACGGCGCCGCCCAGATGGTCGGTCAGCCGCTGCAGCTTTTCGATCGGCGTGGGACCGAAGGTGAGGGGGTAGCGTTCGAAGTTTTCGAGCATTGCGGGCATCGCTGTGAGGTGCCCCCAACCTAGCCCGACCCGGGTCGAATGTGCTTTCATTGTTCGCTGAGACACACGCCCAGATCACGCGACCGACTTCCGGCGACTATCGATTCCTCTCACGGAATGACCAAAAGATGACTGAATCTCTCGCAGCGCTCGACCGCACCGACCTGCGCATCCTGCGCCTGCTGCAGCGCGACGGGCGACTGAGCAATGCCGACCTCGCGATCAAGGTGGGGGTGAGCGCCGCGACCTGCCACCGGCGGACGCAGCGGCTGTTCGCGGCCGGCTACCTCAGCGGCGTGCGGGCGCTGGTCGCGCCGGCGCGTGTCGAGCTCGGCACCCTGGTGATGGTGGGCGTGGTGCTCGACCGCTCGACCCCCGATAGCTTCGCTGCGTTCGAGGCGGCGGTCCGAAAGCTAAAATTCGTTATCGATTGCCACGTGGTGGCGGGCGATTTCGACTATTTCCTCAAGCTCAGGGCCCGCGACATCGCCGACGTCAACCGCATCCACGGCACGCAACTGCTGGCTTTGCCGGGGGTGCGGCAGGTCCGGACGTTCTTCGTGCTCAAGGAAGTCGTCGACAACGCGCCGCTCGAGTTCTGAGGTCCCCGGCTCACCGGTTGCCCGGCCCGCCCGCTTCCCCTACATACGGCGCCCAATCCCCAGCCTCGCAGCGGAAATCCATGGCGCGCCAATTCATCTACCACATGCACGGTCTGTCGAAGGCGTATGCCGGCGGCAAGAAGGTGCTCGATAACGTGCATCTGAGCTTTTACCCGGACGCCAAGATCGGCGTCCTCGGCCCCAACGGCTCGGGCAAATCGACGCTGCTGCGCATCATGGCGGGCATCGACACCGAGTTCACCGGTGAAGCCTGGCTGTCGGAGGGCGCCCGCGTCGGCTACCTGGCGCAGGAGCCGCAGCTCGACGAGGCGCTCGACGTGCTCGGCAACGTCATGACCGGCGTCGCCGAAAAGAAGGCGATCGTCGATCGCTACAACGAGCTGATGATGAACTACTCGGACGAGACGGCGGACGAGGCGACGAAGCTCCAGGATACCATCGATAGCCAGAACCTCTGGGACCTCGAGGCGCAGGTCGGCGTCGCCATGGAAGCGCTCGGCTGCCCGCCGGGCGATGCCTCGGTCGACAATCTCTCGGGCGGCGAGAAGCGTCGCGTCGCGCTGTGTGCGCTGCTGCTGAGCAAGCCCGACCTGCTGCTGCTCGACGAGCCCACCAACCATCTCGACGCCGAGACCACGGCCTGGCTCGAAAAGCATCTGCGCGAGTTTGCCGGCGCGGTGCTGATCATCACCCACGACCGCTACTTCCTCGACAACGTCACCGGCTGGATTCTCGAGCTCGATCGCGGCCGCAGCATTCCCTACGAGGGCAACTACTCGGCCTATCTCGGCCAGAAGGCCAAGCGCTTCGCGCAGGAAGAGCGCGAGGACCAGGCGCGGCTGAAGGTGCTGACGCGCGAGGCCGAGTGGATGGGCCTGTCGCCGCAGGCGCGCATGTCGAAATCGAAGGCCCGCATCCGCGCCTACGACGAGCTGGTCAAGGTCAACGAGGCGCGCACCCAGTCCAACACGGCGCAGATCATCATCCCGCCCGGCGAGCGGCTGGGGCAGAACGTCATCGATGTCGAGGGCCTGTCGAAATCCTACGGCGATCGGCTGCTGATCGACAACCTCACCTTCAAGCTGCCGCCCGGCGGCATTGTCGGCATCATCGGCCCGAACGGCGTCGGTAAAACGACGCTCTTCCGGATGATCACCGGGCAGGAAAAGCCCGACACCGGCGGCATCGCTGTCGCCGACAGCGTGCACCTCGGCTATGTCGACCAGAGCCGCGACACGCTCAATGCCAGCAAGACCGTGTGGGAGGAAATCTCCGGCGGCAGCGAAATTTTGATGCTGGGCAAGCGCGAGATGAACTCGCGCGCCTACACCTCGGCCTTCAACTTCAAGGGCGCCGACCAGCAGCAGAAGGTCGGCAACCTCTCCGGCGGCCAGCGCAACCGCGTCCACCTCGCCAAGATGCTGAAAAGCGGCGCCAACGTGCTGTTGCTCGACGAGCCCACCAACGATCTGGATACGGAGACCCTGGCGGCGCTCGAAGAAGCGCTGGAAGAATTCGCCGGCTGCGCCGTGATCATCAGCCACGACCGCATGTTCCTCGACCGCCTCGCCACGCACATGCTGGCGT
>JBDTVO010000133.1:0-7420 GCA_040007135.1 Devosia sp.
AGGATCGCGGTCGTCGAGACCGGCGCCACCAGCATCTCGCGCAGGAAGCCGAACTCGCGGTCCCACACCATCGAGATGCCGGCGAAGGCGGCGCTGAACAGCACCGACATCGACAGCACGCCGGGGAAGAGGAAGGTCTTGAAGTCGATGCCGCCGGTGCCGGCCGACGCCAGCGCGCTGAGGCCGCCACCCAAGACGAACAGGAACAGCAGCGGCTGCACGATCGACGACAGGACGCGCGTCGGGTCGCGCCGGAAGCGGATCAGCTCGCGCTGCCAGACGACAAGGGCGGCGCGGATTTCGTGGGCGATGCCGCCGGTGGGAACAACGACAGGAGCGATGCTGGCCTGGGTCATATCTATCTCCGGAACCGTGCGGCCATGGCGGAATTGCCGCCGCCCTTCTGCTCCGCATCGCGAAGCGAGGTGCCGGTGAAATTGAGGAACACATCGTCGAGCGTCGGCCGTGCGACGGCCACCGACTTGATCGGCACGCCGAGCTTTTCAAACAACTGCGGCACGAACGCCGCGCCTTCGGCCACCGGGAACGTCACCAGCCCCTCGACCATCCGCGCCTCGAGCCCGAACACCGATTTGAGCGCGGCGATGGCCGCTGTATCGTCGGCCGTCGCGATCTGCACGCGGTCCTTGCCGACGCCGGCCTTGAGGTTGTCGGGCGTATCGAGGGCGACGATCCTGCCCTGGTCGATGATGGCGATGCGATCGCAGTTTTCGGCCTCGTCCATGTAGTGGGTGGTGACGAACACGGTGATCTCCTCGCGCTTGTGCAACTCGCCGAGGTACTGCCAGATCGAAGCACGGGTCTGCGGATCGAGGCCGATGGTCGGCTCATCGAGAAACAGCACCTTGGGCGAATGCAGCAGCCCGCGCGCGATCTCGAGCCGCCGCCGCATGCCGCCCGAATAGGTCTGCACCAGATCGTCCTTGCGCTCGTAGAGCCCGACCATCTCCAGCACTTCCTTGCGCCGGGGCGCCGCAGTCCGGCGGTCGACGCCGTAGAGTTCGCCGTGAAACACGAGGTTCTGTTCGGCGCTGAGATAGGAGTCGAGCGTCGGCTCCTGGAACACGAGGCCGATGGCGCGCCGCACTTGGTCGCGCTGCGTCGCGACATCGAAGCCAGCAACCCGCGCCGTACCGGAAGTGGCGTCGGCCAGGGTGCAGAGAATCTTGATCGTGGTGGATTTGCCAGCCCCGTTCGGGCCGAGAAAGCCGAAGGTCTCGCCGGGATAGACCGTAAGGTCGATGCCCTTGACGGCCTCGACGGTCTTGAACGTCTTTTTGAGGTTTTGGACCTCCACCGCGGGGGGCTCTGTCCCGTGGCGGCTGGCTGCCATGTCCATGTTCGACTCCGGCCTTCTCTAACGCTGTTAGGGATGCTATACTCTAACGCTGTTAGAGACACAAGAGGCGATTCTGCCGCCATGGCCGTGACACGCGACGATGTGATCCAGACCGCCATCCAGCTGCTGCAGGAGGTGGGGCTCGACGGGCTGACGCTCAGGCGCCTCGCCACCGAGCTCGGCATCTCCGCGCCGACGCTCTACTGGCACGTCAAGGACAAGCGCGAGCTGCTCGATCTGATGAGCGAGGCCATGGTGCGGATGGCGCGCGAAAAGATGCCGCCCTTCCCGCAGGACTTGCCCTGGGACGAAAAGATCGCCGAGGGCATGCGCCGGCAATACGAGGCGATCATCACCTGGCGCGATGGCGCCCGGGTCGTCGCCGGCAATCGGCCGACCGAGGCGTCGCTGCCGCAGATCGAGCAGTTCCTGAAGCTCTGGGTCGAGGCCGGCTTTCCGCCCAGCGAGGCGCTTGCCTACATCCTCACCTTCGGCGATTTCATCACCGGCTGTACGCTTGAATACCAGGCGGAAATCGAGCGGCAGCGCAACCAGCCGGCGGAGCAGAATGCCGAGCTGTGGAAGCGGATGGAGGCCTTCCCGACATTGCACGCCGCCTCGGCCGCGCGCGGCGCCGGTCACCAGGCGGCGATCAAGGCTGGACGCCGCCCCAGCAGTTTCGAGCGCGGGCTGCGCCTGCTGATGAGTGGCCTGCGCCTGCGGCACGACGAGCTGATGGCCGAAAAGCAAAAGGCCGCGTCCTAGACGCGGCCAAGCTCAGTCTCGTATGGGACGCCTACTCGCCCGGCGTCGTCGGCGTGCCAGCCGTCAGGAACGCCGGCAGTTCACCCACATCGGGCTGCGGAGCATTGGAGGGATCGCCGTTGCCCGGCTGGTCGCCGCCGGTCCCGCGCCCGCGCCGGCGACGGTTACGTTCGCGGTGACGACGGCCTTCGCCATTGCCCTCGCCGCCCTGGGCGTTGAATGACTGACCGTCTTCGGCCGCTGCCGGCTCGCCCTGCCCATTGGGCTGTGCGTCCTGCTGCTCGCCATCGTCGCTCTCACTGGCGCCGCCCATCTGCTGCTCGCCCTGCGGCGACGGCTGCGGCTGGAACGGCACGCGAGGCTCCGGGGAAGCGAAGCGGTCGTTGATCGGGGGGAAATCGTCGTCGTCGTCGAACTCGGCCATCTGGTTTGACTGATCCGGCCGGAACTGACTCAGGTTCTGCCCCTGCGACTGCGTCTGGGCCGCGGCGACGATGCGGAAATAGTGCTCGGCGTGCTGCAGGTAGTTCTCTGCCAGAACCGGATCGCCCGACGACTGGGCGTCACGCGCCAGTTGCAGGTATTTCTCCGCGACATGGGCGGCGTTGCCGCGCACCTTCACGTCCGGGCCGTTCGATTCAAAGTTCCGGCTCAGCGGATTGACGTGCTTGCGCCCGCCATTATTGTTCCGCCCGCGCTGCCGGTTCTTGTTGTTGTTATTGTTGTTGTTCTGGTTCGGTCTCATTGGTCGCCTTATTGCGCCTGTCGTGAGTGAATCTCAGGTCTGCTTGAACCCTGGGGCGCCCGCCGGGCGGCGCAGGGAACAGGAGCTTTTTCCGAGAACTGTTCGGGCGGAAACCACTTTTGGCCCATCACGTCAGGCTCGGGGGTCCATGAACTGGGTTTCCCTGGCCGGCAACTCCGGCGCGCCGATGAGCGGGTGACTGTCGCCCTGGCGCTCAAACCCGCGCCGCTGACAGCAATCGGAAGCTAGCCGGTTCGTTCCCGCTTTCCAAGCGGAAAATCCGGGATATCCGGTCGCTTGGTTTCAATGTCCTCAAGAATGGGTGGCCCGGACCATCCGATCAAGGCCCTGCAGATCCTGAAACACCTCGACCTGCTTGAATCCGGCGCGGGTGACCATGTGCGACACGAAACTGCCCTGCGTCGAGCCGATCTCGAGCAGCAGCATGCCGCCGGGCTTCAGCCGGCGATGCGCCTGTCCCGCCAGTTGCCTGTAAGCCTCGAGCCCGTCGACGCCGCCATCGAGCGCCAAGGTCGGATCGAACAGCCTGACCTCGAGCGGCAGCGTCGGGATGATCCCGGTGGAAATATACGGCGGGTTGGAGACGATGACGTCGAACGCGTCGGCATCGGGCACCGCCTGCCACCAGTTGCCGGCGCGAAAGCTGATGCGTTCTGCGACGCCATGCCGCTCCGCATTTCCCCGCGCCTGGGCCAGCGCCGTCTCCGAGATATCGGTCGCCGTGCCCTTCGATTTCCGGGCCCCGACCGCGATGGCGACGGCAATGGCCCCCGACCCGGTGCCGAGGTCGATGAAGCTTGGCTCCGGGCGGGTTTCGAGCAATTCGACCGCTTCGCTCACCAGCATCTCGGTCTCGGGCCGCGGCACCAGCGTTGCGTCGCTGAGGGTGAAGCGAAGCCCCCAGAACTCGCGCTCGCCGATGATGCGGCTCACCGGCTCGCCGCCGACGCGGCGTTGCGCGAAACGCTCGAGCGTCGCCTCCTGATCCTCGGGCGGCACTTCGCGTTCGCGCCGGATCAGCGCCATCGCATCGAGGCCGTAGGCCTCCTGCGCCAGCAGCCGCGCGTCGAGATCGGCCGTGTCGAGCCCGGCCTTGCGGAAGCGGTCGCGCACCAGCCGCCACGCCTGTCCGATCGGCTCGCCGCTCAGTTTACCCCCTCCATCGCTGCCAGTTGTGCCGCCTGGTGCTCGGTGATGAGGGCGCTGATCAGCTCATCGAGGGCGTCGCCGGCGATGACCCTGTCGAGCTTGTACAGCGTCAGATTAATTCGGTGATCGGTGACCCGCCCCTGCGGGAAATTGTAGGTGCGGATGCGCTCCGAGCGATCGCCGGAGCCAACCTGCTCGCGCCGGCTGTCGGCACGCGCCGTATCGCGCGCGTCGCGCTGCGCTTCGTACAGGCGGGCACGCAGCACCACCATCGCCTGCGCCCGGTTCTGGTGCTGGCTCTTGAGCGAAGAGGTGACCACGATGCCGGTTGGCAGGTGCGTGATGCGCACTGCCGAATCGGTGGTGTTGACGTGCTGGCCGCCGGCGCCCGACGACCGCATGGTGTCGATGCGGATGTCTTCGTTGCGGATTTCGATGTCGATGTCCTCGACCTCCGGCAGCACCGCCACGGTCGCTGCCGAGGTGTGGATGCGGCCCTGCGCCTCGGTCGCCGGCACCCGCTGCACGCGATGCACCCCGGACTCGTATTTGAGCCGCGCATAGGCGCCCCGGCCGGAGATTTTGGCGATGGCTTCCTTGTAGCCGCCGACTTCGCCGTCGGCTTCTTCCATCAGCTCGAACTTCCAACCCTGCAGGTCGGCGTAGCGCTGGTACATGCGCAGCAGGTCACCGGCGAACAACGCCGCCTCGTCGCCACCGGTGCCGGCGCGGACTTCGATAATGACGTTCTTTTCGTCTGCCGCGTCCTTCGGCAGCAGCAGCACGCGGATCTCCTGCTCCATCGCCTCGATCCTGGGCTTCAGCTCTGCGATCTCGGCGGCGGCCATTTCCGCCATCTCGCGATCGCCCGACCCGCTGAGCTCCTCGGCCGAGCGCAGATTGTCGACGGTCTTGCGCCAGGCAATGATCGGCCGCACCACCGGCTCGAGCTCGGCATATTCCTTCGACAGCCGCACATACTCCTCGGCCGACGGCCCGGCCGACAGCGCCGCCTCGACACTGTCGAAGCGCTTCTCGAGATGCGCCAGCTTGTCGTGAGGGAGTGAGGGCATGGATTAACTCCCCCTCCCCCGCGTTGCGGGAGAGGAACCCGGCTGAGGACGCTCCATCAAATCACCAGTCCCTGTTTCGCCGCCAGGTCCAGCAGCAGCTCGCGGACGCTGACGCCGACCTGGCCTTCGCCGAGCGCGGCGGCAACGGCGGCCTGCAGCGGTTTCAGCTCGAGCCCCAGCACCATCTCCTTGATCGGGCCAATGGCCGGCGGCGACATGCTGAGCCGGGTCATCCCGATCGCCATCAGCGCCAGCGCTTCGATGGTCCGACCCGCCAGCTCGCCGCACATGGTGATCGGCACGCCGTGGCGCTTGGCCATGTCGACGATGTGCCGCAACGCCCTCAGCCGCGGCATGCCGATGGGATCGTAGGCCTTCGACACCCGCGCATTGGCACGGTCGGCGGCAGTGAGGAACATGATGAGATCGTTGGAGCCGATCGAGACGAAATCCGCCTCCGGCAGCACGTGGTCGAGCTCGAACAGCAGCGACGGCACCTCGATCATGGCGCCGATCTCGACCCGGCTGGGCGGCGTGTGCCCGGTCCGGATCAGCCGCTCGAGTTCGAGCCGGACGACCTCCTTGGTGGCGACGAACTCCGAGGTTTCGGTGACCATCGGCACCAGAATCTTCATCGGCCCGCCATCGGCGGCGATCAGCAGGGCCCGCACCTGCGTGCGCAGCAGCCCCGGCCGGTCGAGCGCCAGCCGCAGCGAACGAAAGCCCATCGCCGGGTTCTCTTCGGGCGCTGCGCGAAGATATGGAATGACCTTGTCGCCGCCGACATCGAGCAGGCGGAAGACGATCGGCCGGCCGGCGCTCAACCTTATGGCCTCGCGGTAGAGCTCGACCTGCTCCTGCACCCGCGGCAGCCGCGACGCGATCATGAACTGCAGCTCGGTGCGAAACAGCCCGACGCCCTCGGCGCCGGTGTCGTCGAGCATCGGCAGGTCGGCCACCAGCCCCGAATTGTGGAGGAGGGTGATCGCCATGCCGTCGCGCGTCACCGACGGCTTGTCCTTCAACTCGAGATAGTGCGCCCGCCGCTTGGCGCCCAGCCGCACCTTGTCGACATAGGTCTGCTGCAGCTCCTTGGTCGGCCGCAGGTGCACCATGCCCGCCGCCCCGTCGACGATGATGTCGTCGCCATTCTCCGAGATCGAGACGATATTCTCAGCCTGCCCGACCGCGACCAGCACGAGCGAGCGCGCCACGATCGCGACGTGGGCCGTCGCCCCGCCCTCTTCCAGCACCACGGCGCGGAGCCGCGTGCGGTCGTATTCCAGCAGCTCCGCCGGCCCCATCTTGCGGGCGACAAGAATGGCGTTCTCCGGCAGCTCGCCGCGCGTCGCCGCGCTGCCCTCGCCGGTGAGCACGCGCAGCAGCCGGTTGGCGAGATCGTCGAAATCGTGCAGCCGGTCGCGGATGTAAGGATCGGTTGAGCGCATCATGCGCGCCCGCGTGTCGTTCTGCACCCGCTCGACCGCTGCCTCGGCAGTGAGGCCGTTGGCGATCGCCTCCTCGAGCCGCTCGACCCAGCCGCGGTCGTTGGCGAACATGCGGTAGGTCTCGAGGATATCGTAGTGCTCGGTGCCCGACACCATGTCGCCATGCGCCAGCATGTCGTCGATCGACACCCGCATCGTCGCCAGCGCCGCTTCCAGCCGCCGCGCCTCGTGCTCGGTGTCCTCGGCCACGAAATTGGTGACGACGACGCGTGGGTCGTGCAGCACGACCTTGCCCAGCGCAATTCCTTCGGTGAAGCTCGAGCCGGTGAAGGTGCGCGGCCGCCTGAGGTCGATGTCCTGGCCCGGCTTGATCAGCGCCTCGAACTCCGAGGTGACGATCATTTCGGCGAGGATCGTCGCCGTCGTCAGCATCGCCTCGACTTCATCCTCGCCGTAGTTGCGATGGTCGCGGTTCTGCACCACCAGCACGCCCAGCGTCTGCCCGGCCCGCAGCACCGGCACACCAAGAAAGGCGCTGAACGGGTCCTCGCCCGTCTCCGGGCGATAGGCAAAGGCCGGATGCGACGGCGCGTCTTCGAGCCGGAGCGGCTCGGCCTGCGCCGCGATCAGGCCGACCAGGCCCTCGCCCAGCCGCAGCGTCGTCATGTGTACGGATTCGCGCTTGAGGCCGAAGGTCGCGAACAGCTCCAGCGCGCCATCGTCGCGCAGCACGTAAAACGAGCAGACGTCGGCCCGCATGTTGGTGGCAATCAGGGTGACGATCTTGTCGAGGCGATCCTGCGCAGCCAGCGGCTCCGCCATGGTTTCGCGCAACTGCCTCAGCAGCACGCGCGGACCG
>JBDTVO010000134.1:0-7411 GCA_040007135.1 Devosia sp.
CGAGAGCGATGCGGCGCCGCCGGTGAAGCTCATGGGCTTCGGGCCGGGCAGCATCCTCGGCGAGATTGCGTTCTATCGCGGCGAGCGGCGCACGGCGTCGGTGGTGGCGCAGAGCGAGGTCACAGCGTTCAAGCTGTCGCGCGATGCTCTGCGGCGGGTCGAGAGCGAAGCGCCCTCGCTGGCCGCCGCATTCCACGCCGAAATCGCGCGGGCACTCGCTGACCGCATGCAGAGCGCCAACCGGCTGATCCAGCTCCTCTCCGACTAGGGCCGCGTCGCCAGCCAGATCGTGTGGCGGGCGCCCTTGCCGCCGTGGCGCTCGCGCACGTGCTGCTCCTCGACCGTGAAGCCAGTCGCGCCGAGCCGCCTCGTGAACTTTGCGTCCGGATGCGCCGACCACACGGCGAGGACGCCGCCGGGTTTCAGCGCGGTGCGCGACGCGGCGAGGCCGGCGCGACCATAGAGGCGATCGTTATCGTCGCGGCTCAGGCCCTCGGGCCCGTTGTCGACGTCGAGCAGGATGGCGTCGTACGCCGCCCGGTGGGCACCGATGACGCGGCCGACATCGGCAATCTCCAGGCTGACGCGGGGATCATCGAGGCATCCCGCAAACAGGCCCGAGAGCGGGCCGCGGGCCCAGCCGACGATCTCGGGGACGATCTCGACGACGCTGATGCGCATGTCGGCCGGCATGGCGGCGAGTGCGGCGCGCAACGTGAAACCCATGCCGAGACCGCCGATCAACACATGCGGTGTTCTGCGACCGGCGATTCGCACCCCGCTCAGGGTCGCGAGGTCTTCTTCTGAGCCGCTCATGCGGCTGTTCATCAGGGGATTGGTGCCGGCGAGAATGACGAACTCATCGCCGCGCTGCATGAGGCGCAGTGGTGCGCCGTCCCCGGGGACCGTGGCCGTGCCCAGCAATGTCCACGGCCGCATCGCGAGCCCCTTGCGTCAGGCGCCGACGAAGCCCTTGGTCTTGAGGTGGCTGTAGGCGGCGATGATCGAGCGCAGCCGCTCCTCGGAGGCCTTGTCGCCGCCGTTGATGTCGGGGTGGTGGATCTTCACCAGCGCTTTGTAAGCCCGCTTGATGTCATCGGACTTGGCGCCGGCCTTGAACCCCAGCGCCTCGAAGGCGCGGCGGTCGTTCTCGTGCAGCTTGATGGCGCGCTCGGGCTGCGGGCCGCGGGCATTGGCGCGGGCATAGCGGGCCCAGATGTGGAGCGGATCGGAGAAGCGCTTGGCACCGGCGGCGGGTGCGCCCTTCTTGGGCATGCGCGGCCCGGAACTGGTGCCAGGCTTGCTGCCGAGACCCCAGCTCGGGCGGCCGTCGGTCTGCGCCGTCGTGTGCAGATGGCTCTCGCGCTCGTTCTCGGTCATGTCGGCGAAGTAGTTGAACACCGAGTTGTAGTGGCGCACGTGCTCGAGGCAGAAATTATGGTACTCGCCCTCGAAGCGATGCCCCTTGGGCGCCTTGTAGAGGCCGGGCTGGGTGCAGCCTTCCCAGGCGCAGTCGGGCACCTCGCGCGCCGGTTCGGGGGCGGCGTGCCGTGGGCTGATGCGGATGCGGTCGAAGAGCTTGGAATCCAGTTTCATCGATCCTAGTTAAGTTGAAAATTCCCGCAGCCCAAGAGGGTTACCCTTATGCCGGTTCGAGAGGCGATGGTTCAAAAACTTTCGGCGAAATTCGCCCCAAGCCACCTTGAAGTGATCGACGAAAGTTCGCGCCACCAGGGTCATTCCGGGTCGCGTGCGGAGGGTGAAACGCACTTCCGCATCCGAATCGTTGCCGATTTACTGCGCGGAAAGTCCCGGATTGCGCAGCATCGGGCCATCAACGAGACGCTCGCGGACGAGCTGAAGGGGGGTGTGCATGCCCTCGCGATCGAAGTGCTGCCCACCCCGGAGTGAGCTTTCCCCAGCGCCGGGCGAATCACCGAGGCAGTTTTTTCGGGGCACCCTTGCTTTGCGGCGAAGCTGAGGCTGGTGATTATGTTGTGACGGCTGAAGGCTAATTTCTGTCGCCAGCGTGATCGGTTTCACACAATGGGGCGGAACTCCGGCCCAAACCGGACGCAGCGCCTTACCCTTTTCGCAGTTTCGCCGACCTCGGCTGCGAGCACTTTTGGTGCAGACAGCTTCAGGAGGGCGCAATGAACTGGTCGCGACTAGCGACAGCCATGGCCGCTGCATGCATCGCCGTGTACCCGGCGAGTGTTTTGGCGGAAGACAGCACTTTGGTGCTGGTTGTCGGGGGCGAGGCTTATGATGGGCCGCCCAAGTTCGAGGTGGATTTCGATGGCAAGCCTTTGGGTCAGGCTACCGTCGCTGCCGCGATCGATACCAATACCGTCGGCAGGTTTGCCGACGCCAGGGACAAGACCCCGTACGTGCAGAGCTTCACCTTCGCGGTGCCGGAATCGGTGTTCCGGGCGGAAGGGGCGGTGACCATCAAGTTCCTCAACGAGGCCTATGGCGGGGACGGCTCCAACCGTGACCGCAACCTCTTTGTGGCGTCCGTTGCGATCAACGGGCGGGTGGTGACGGCATCGGGGCTCGAAACACTGGCCGACGGCGCCGCGGCGCCCAACCGGCTGCTGGGCGAGTTCCTCGTTTTGCCCGACGGCAGCAAGGAGGGGTTGTCGCCCTCGCCGCAGGGAGGCTGGCCCCAACCCAACGAGTTGGCCGTCAACCAGCTGAGGGAAGCGCAACTGCCCGATGCAACGGTGCAGGTGGCCGACACCTCGCCCGATCCGGTGCGAACGGGCAGTATTGCTCGCCCGCATCCCGTCACCGGGATCCAGCCCGAGCCGCTCAAGGTGGCGCTGGCGGACCCCAATCCCGAGGCAAGCGGTGGCAACGTCCACTGCGATCTCAGCGAGGTCTACAATGTCGTGGGCTTCAACGAGAACTCCAACGAGCTGACGGCCCGCCTGATCCGGCGCCTCGACCAGATCGCCACAGATATCGGCGAGCGGCAGTGCAACGTGCAGGTCACGGGGTACTCCAGCAAGCAGGGAGCCATCGCCTCCAATGCACTGTTCGCCGTTGAACGTGCCCAGAACTCGCTCGGCTATCTGCTCGAGCATGGTGTGAAGTTCAGTCGCGCAAGCGCCACCGGCGTCGGTGCGACTGACCAGTTCGGTCCCGACTACAGCTCCAACAGGAGGGTCGTGATTACGGTCACGCCCTGATTTGCCCAGCTTCCCTCCCCCTCGCCAGGGAGGGACGGATGAGCCGGCGCCGCCGGCTTATCCCTCCGGCGTCGTTCCGCTCCCGCAAGAGCAGAACCCAGTGGTTGAGTGTAGTATCGAGTCGATCTGGATCCCGGGTGGAGGCAATCCTCGCGCGCAGCGAGACCGGGATGACGCCGGACCTTGGGCGGGCAACTGCCCCTGGTACTACTTAATGGGAAGGTCGCGGGGGTAAGCCCCGGGACGGGAACGCAGCGGTGCGACTCGCCTAGCGCGCCCGCATTGCATCCAGATACTCCCGCACGGCCGCCGCATCAACGTTGCGTTCGATGAAGGCCTGGCCGATGCCGCGGGTGAGGATGAAGGTGAGCGCCCCGCGCACCACCTTTTTGTCCTGGGCAATCAACTGCATCAGCGTGTCGGTCGGCGGCAGCTCGCCGGGAATTTCGGCCACCGTCGTCGGCAATCCGGCGCGCTTCAGGTGCGCGGCGACGCGACCGGTGTCCTGGCTGGGGGCGAGACCGAGGCTGGCCGAAAAGCCGTGCGCGAGCACCATGCCGATGGCGACGCCCTCGCCGTGCAGCAGGCGGGCGGAATAGCCGGCTGCCGCTTCAAGCGCGTGGCCGAAGGTGTGGCCGAGATTGAGCAGGGCCCGGACGCCGGTCTCCTTTTCGTCGGCAACCACGACGCGGGCCTTGGCGGCGCAGCAATGGGCGACCATCTGCGCCCTGAGCGCGACGTCGCCGGCAAAGATCGCAGGCTGGTTCTGTTCGAGCCAGAAGAAGAACGCCTCGTCGTCGATGAGGCCGTATTTCACCACTTCGGCATAGCCGGCGGCGAACTCGCGCTCGGGCAGCGTCTCGAGGGCGTTGAGGTCGGCGAGCACCAGCCTCGGCTGGTGGAAGGCACCGATGAGGTTCTTGCCGTGCGGCGAGTTGATGCCGGTCTTGCCGCCGACGGAGCTGTCGACCTGTGCCAGCAGCGACGTGGGCAACTGCACGAACTCCATGCCGCGCCGGGTCACCGCCGCTGCAAAGCCCGCGAGGTCGCCGATGACGCCGCCGCCGAGCGCCAGCACCAGGTCGCCGCGCTCGAGTTTCGCCGCGAGCAGGCCTTCGACCACGTCGTTCAGTCGGACAATGGATTTGCTCGCCTCGCCGTTGGGGACAACGATCGTCGCGTGCTGCACTCCCGCCGCGTCGAGCGAGCGGGCGAGCCGGGGCAGTTGTGCTTCGGCGACCGCGCTGTCGGTGACGATGCCGAAGCGGCGCTGCGGGAACATCGCCTCGAGCCGCTCGCCGGCGCTGTCGAGCAGGTCGGGGCCGATGACGATGTCATAGACGCGGCCTGGCAGCGGCACGTTGACGATGGTCTCGCCGGCGGCGGTGATCTCAGTCATGGGCGGTGATCCCGAAATGGGCGGCGAGCGCGTCGATCACCTCGCTCGCCACCTGATCCTGCGGCACGTCCTTGCTGACCACGGTGATATCGGCCTCGGCATAGATGGGGTAGCGCGCCTCGATCAGCGCCTGCAGCGTCTCGCGCGGATTGGCGGTCTTCAGCAGCGGGCGGTTGGAGCGGCGTTGCACACGATGGTAGAGCAGCTCGAAGTCGGCGTTGATCCACACCGAGATTGCGGCGGCTTTGATCAGCGCCCGCGTCTCGGCATTGATGAAGGCGCCGCCGCCGGTGCCGAGCACGAGGTCGCGGTCTTTCAGCAGCCGGGCGATGACACGGGCCTCGCCGGCGCGGAAATCGGCCTCGCCGTGGGCGGCGAAGATCTCCTCGATGGTCATGCCGGCGGCCTTTTCCACTTCTTCGTCGCTGTCGACGAAATGGCGGCCGAGACGGGCGGCGAGGCGGCGGCCGACGGTGGTCTTGCCGGCGCCCATCATGCCGACCAGCGCCACCGGACGGCCGGCGAGCCGGAGGGTAAGCTCGTCCTTCAGCATCTCTCGCGACGGCGTCGTGGCGGCGGTCATGGCAGGCCCCGGAAGCTCGGGCGGTTCAAGCGTTAGGGGCAGGTAAAGTCAATCCTCGTAGGCTGTGTTTGCTTCGCCGCCCTTGATCGCGCCACAGAATGGCGGGACAAGGTGGCGCCCGCACGCAGCCCGGATCGCCATGCCGACTCTCGTTCGACTCTTTGTGTTCCTCATCGTCGTCGCGGGCCTCGGCTTTGCCGGCATGATCGCGCTGACGGTGATGGTCGATCCCGGCGAAAAGGATGTGACCATCAAGATTCCGACGCGCGACCTGGTGGCGGCAAGCGCCCCGATCGACCTGGGCAATCTGCCGGCGCCGGTCAACGTCGCGCCCAAGGATGCTCCGGCGTCCGACGCCAGCCTGCCCTCGATCGATACCGAGGACTCGGCCGCCAGCCAGCCCGGGGTCAAGACCGTGGACACCGGCGGCGAATGAGCGGTGGCGCCTGTGGCTGAGCGCGCGCCGTTCCTCATCGAGTCCTTTCTCGAAATGATGAGCGCCGAGCGCGGCGCCGCCGCCAACACCATCGAGGCGTATCGGCGCGACCTTTCCGACTATGCCGGGTTCGTGCTCGGCAAGGGCCGTGCGGTGGAGACCGCCGAGCGCGAGCAGGTGGTGGCGTATCTCGCCTCGCTCGACGCCGAGGGGCTCGCAGCGTCGTCGGCGGCGCGGCACTTGTCGGCGCTGCGGCAGTTCTACAAATTCCTCTGCGCCGAGCAGGTTCGTACGGACGACCCGACGCGCATCGTCGCCAGTCCGCGGGCCCGCCGGCCGCTGCCGCATGTGTTGTCGGTGGCGGAGGTCGACACGCTGCTGACCACCGCCGAAGCCGAGGCGAACGCCGAAGCGTCGCCGCAAAAGCACGAGGCGGCGCTGCGGCTCTATGTGCTGCTCGAGCTGCTCTATGCCACCGGCATGCGGGTCTCCGAACTGGTGAGCCTCAGGCGCGCCGCGGTGATGCGCGACGCTGCTTTTCTCACCATCACCGGCAAGGGCAACAAAGAGCGGATCGTGCCGGTCAACGACCGGGCGCGCGATGCGGTCAAGGCGTGGGTTGCAACCCTGCCGCCGGGCCCGTGGCTGTTCCCGGCGAGCGGCGAGGCCGGCTATCTCAGCCGCCAGGTGTTCGCCCGCGACCTCAAGGGGCTGGCCGGACGGGCCGGCATCGCCTCGGCGCGCGTGGCGCCACACGTGCTGCGCCATGCCTTTGCCAGCCACCTGCTGCAGGGCGGTGCCGATCTGCGCGTGGTGCAGACACTGCTCGGCCATGCCGACATCTCAACCACGCAGATCTATACGCATGTGCTCGACGAAAAACTGCGGGCGCTGGTCGAGACCCACCACCCGCTTGCCGACAAGGACTAGCGCCGCCAGATGGTGAGGATGGCGCCGCCGCCGAGCGCCACGGTCTTGACCGCGGTCATTGTGGCGCCGGAGAGGACGGCACGCGGGTCGCCGGCCGAAAAGCAGGGAATGCCCCCGGGGATTTTGACATCGGGCATCCGCACCAGGTCGAACTGGGTGAAGCGGTCGATGAAATAGTCGAACACCCGGGTGCCGCCGGTGACCGCGATCTCGCCCGCGCCGATGCCCAGCTCATGCAGAACCGCCTCGAAGTCGAGGGCCGCCGGGTTCCAGAAGATGGCGCGGGGGTCCGATGGGTCGAGTTCGATGCGCGCGACGCGGCCCGTCGGGACCAGCCGCAGGCGGCCTGGATTGGGGTGCGCCTCGTGCCCGAGGCGGCCCACCACCACCAGGGCGGCGCGGTCGAGGGCGTCCTGGAATCGCTGCCAGTCGGCGGCATTGTGCAGTTGCGGCGGCATGAGGCCGTCAGGCCCGGCGATGGCGCCCTCGGCCGAGACGATCGCGTGTCCGATGATCTCGAGCGGCACCGCACGGCTCCCTGAGATGAGGAGTTTGGCAGGTGCAGGCCTTGCAGTCGCCGGCAATTTGCCTGCAATTGCGCCGGGCAATTGCCATAAAGGCTTCTCACCTTGTCGGCAGTTTGCGCAACCGGGAATCTTACGAGAACAGGGAGAACGCCATGCGCGTATCGACGACAGCACTGCTTGCCATCGGAATTGGACTTGTGGCCAGCAGCAGCGCGCTGGGCGCGATCGGGCTGAGCCTCGGCGACAGCTCGACGCCGGGTGACAGCTCGGCTCCGTCCATGGAACTGGTCGAGCCGCAGCAGCCCGACGACAGCGCGACGCCCGCCGTCGATATCGCCACCA
>JBDTVO010000135.1:0-7409 GCA_040007135.1 Devosia sp.
CCACCAGCCTTCGGGCTGGTCCCCCTCCCCCGTGAACGGGAGAGGAGCCCGACTGCGGGTGCCGTTGGTCTGACAGGCCCACCCTCGATCCCTCCCCGCATGGGGGAGGGAGACGACTGCGGGTGTCGGTGCGTCAGGTCCTGAGCAGGCGCAAATGCTCGTCGAACTGGATGTCGAAGTGCTGCGGCGGGGCGTTGGAGCCAGCGAAGCCGACGAGATCGCCGAGGCCGTCGCCGGCGATGAAGCCGGTGGTGTCGGGCGCGACGCCGCAGGTGGAGCGGAGGAGCGTCACGGCTCCGGCCCGCGCCGTGGCGGCGTCGATGCAGAGGATGCTGCCGCCGACGGGCGATGACACGGCGATGGTTTCGAGGTCGGCCGAAACCGCCAGGCCGCCGACGTAGTTGCGCAGGCCATGCAGCGCTTCGGGCGGCAGCTCGATGAGGCGGATGTCGCCGTCGAGCGTGGCGTAGCCAACGAGCTGCGGATGCTCCGCCGCGTCGCCGCGAAACTGGCAGCCGAACCAGATGCGGCCCTGCGCATCGACGGCCATGTGGCGGATCGACAGCATGTTGAGGCCGGCGGCGAGCCGGAGCTGACCGACGAGATGGCCGTCGGTCGCGTCGATGAAGGCCAGCGCCGGGGCGATGCCCTCGAGGTTGAGCTCGGCGCGGCCGAAATCCGGATGCGTTTCGATGCCGCCATTGGCGACCGCGAAGGTCTTGCCGTCCGGCAGGAGGATCATTTCGTGCGGGCCCTGCCCAAACGTGTCGAACTCGCCGATCCGCCGGTAGCCGCCGGCGACGTCGTAGATGCCGATGACGCCGCGGGCGTTGTCGAAGTCGTTCTCGGTCGCGTAGAGCACCGTTCCATCGGGTGAGAACACGCCGTGACCGAAAAAGTGCCGGCCGGGCATGCAGGCGATGGTGTGCGGCTTCTCATGGCCCGTCGGATCGAACACCACGGCGAACATGCCCGGACGGCGCGCGAACACCACGGCGCGGCCGCTCACCGGCGAATAGCTGACGTCGTGGCCGCGCACCGGCAGATCGACTTTGGCGATGAGCCTGCCGGTTTCGGTGAGGACGCGGGCGCCGAACTTTCCTGGTGTCTCCTGCGTCGCGGTGGCGAACAGCAGTTCGGCCTCGGCAAGCGCCTCCGCGGGCTGTGGCAACAGCGCGGCTGCGAACCCCGCACCTGCCGTCTTGAGGAACGCCCGGCGCTGCCACATGCTCAGTCTCCGTCGAGGGCGGAGAAGCCGCTCGACAGTCCCAGCGCCGCCGCAAGATTGTCGCCGATCAGCGTATCGAGCGAGCCGGTGACGATGGAGAGCGCCTTCAGCGCCCGCAATTGCCGCTCGTCGGTGACGGCGAGCGCGATCGGATCGGTGACGGTGGCGGCGTCACGCGCGGCGTTGTCGAATTCGAACAGCGTGCCGCTCGACACCCAGCCATGCTGGCCGGCGTTCAAGGCCTCGGGAAACCTGGCGCCGACGAAGAATTCCCTGAGCCCGGCGAAGTCGGCGGCGATCAGCGGAACGGCGAGTCCAGAGCGCCAGAACAGCGCCGATTTCGGCTTGATGATGCCGTCGGCGGTGCCGATCACTGGCGTCAGGCGCTGGTCGCGGATGGTCTCGGTGCCGTCGATGAGCACACCGGCGAGCTTTTCCAGCACTTCGGTCGGCGTGCGGTAGTCGTCGGCGTCAGGCTGCGGATCGAGCATGTGGCCGACGGCGCTGTCGGGCCCCTCCTCGTTCCACTCGCGGCTGATTTCGGCGGCGATGCTATCATCGAGGCCCGCGATGGCGGACGCATAGGCGCAGCGATACGGATCGCCGGCCGTCGCGAGGCTCTCGGCGCCGCTGCCGAACAGCAGGAACTCGAGCGCCCCAAAACCCTGCAGGGCAACGCTCTTGCCCTTGAGGGTTGCGGGATCGGTGGCCGTCGCATCTTTCGCCGCCAAAGCGGCCTGGACTTGTTTCAGCACGAAGCCCCTGGGGTCGGGCCAGAACAGCAGCCGCTCCAGCCGCCCGGACTCGCCGAGCGGCCCGAGCCGGATGAACTCGACGCGGGCAAAGGCGAGCACGGTGACCGCGAACTGCGCCCGCGCTGCCTCGAGCGTGTCGGCCGATGGCGTGGCGCAGAGGGCCGCCACGTCCGACCTGAGCTTTGCGGTGGTCACGGCGAAGGCGGCGAAGCCAGGCCGGATCGCATTGTCGATGGCGCTGCGGATGATGGTCTCGGACGGGATCGCCGGCTCGGCCGCCGGTGCTGCCGTTGCGGCGAGCGACAGGACGGCGGCGACAGCGGCAAGCAGGCGCATCAGAGAGACTCCAGGAAGGCAAGAAGATCGTCGCGCGCCGCTTTCGGCAAGGCTGCAAAGCCGTCGCGCGCCATCTGCGCCTCACCACCGTGCCAGAGGATGGCCTCGGTGAGGTTGCGGGCGCGGCCATCGTGGAGAAAGAAGCTGTGCCCCGAAACGGTCTCGGTGAGGCCGACGCCCCACAGCGGCGCCGTGCGCCACTCGTAGCCGGTCGCCTGCCCTTCCGGCCGCAGGTCGGCAAGGCCATCGCCCATATCGTGCAGCAGGAAATCGGAATACGGCCAGATCAGCTGGAAGCGCTGGTTCGGATTGATCGCCTGCCGCGAGGTGACGTATTTTGGCAGGTGGCAGCCAGCGCAGCCAATATTGTAGAACGCTGATTTACCCTGCAGCACGCCAGCATCGCCGATGTCGCGCCGCTGCGGTACCGCGAGGTTCTGCGAATAGAAGGTGACGAGATCGAGGATCGGGTCGGGCGCCTCGGAGATGCCGAGCCGCGCCTGCTCGCCGGTCGGCGCCCCAAGGCAGTCGGTCTCGGCCGCGGTGCAGTCGCCATAGGGGTGATTGTTGAGCGGCGTCGAGATGCCGAGATCGCCGGCAAAGGCATCGGCGCTCTGCGTGCGGATCGAGGGCGCGCCGTCCTTCCAGCCGAAGCGGCCGAGCGCCACCTGCCCGGTTTCGAGCGAGGGCACCCAGTTGGGCCGGCCGGAGATGCCGTCGTGATCGGCATCGGCCGGATCGGCATGGGCGAGGATGTCCTCGGCCGGTATGGCCTCGACCAGCCCGAGCCCGATCATCTGTGGCGCGACGCGCGGCGACACCAGCACATCCTTTGCCATCGGACCGTAGCCGAGATCGGCGATGGAATAATGCGGCTGGCGCAGCGTCACCACCGTGCCGTCGCCAAGGGTCACCGGCAGGTCGGTGTAGGTGACCTGCATCTGTCCCTCGGCCTTGAGGCCGGTGACGGCAAAATCCTGGAGCTGCGTGCCGTAGGTCGGCTCAGCGATGACGGTCTGCTTGCCGGAGTCGATCAGCGCCTGCTCGGCCGCGCCGTGCGGCGGCACCGAGAGCCGGAGGAACATCGACACGCCGTCGTCGCTGGCGCCCATCGGTGGATGGCCCCGCCCGTCCTTGAGGTGGCAGTTCTGGCAACCGCGCGAGTTGAACAGCGGCCCCAGCCCGTCCGACGCCTGCGTCGAGGCCGGCGCCTGCACCCACTCCTTGCGGAAAAAGCCGTTGCCGAGGCTGAACCGCTCCTGGTCCTCGAAACTGAGATTGGCGGAAAATTGCGAGAAGATGTCGCGATTGACGATCTTCTTGGTGGTCGCCGCGCCACCGGGCAGCAGCTCGAACGGCTCGGGCTTCGAAAAATCAGTCGCCGGCGCCGTCACCGTGCGGACCCGCGCCAGATCCTTGGGCGTCAGATCGGTGCGCACCGGGGTGTCCTCGGCGGCGACCATGCCGGCGAGAAGAACGAGACCCAGCGCTGCGGTAAGGAGCCGGTGCATGGGCGCGCTCTAGCACAGACCGGGCGCAACACGATGAAGGGCTGCGCGACCGAGTAGCGCAGCCCTGACGATGTCGTGCCAGATGCTGCGGCTACTGGAAGACCGCATTGGGATTGTCGAGGCTGTCGCTGCCCTCGACGGCGACGTCGAGCTTCAGCAGGGCGACGGCGCGCTCGATGCCGCGGGTCTGGGCGATGAGCGCGTCGATGACGTCCTGCACCACCTTGTTGCCCGCGGTGTTTCCCTCGCCGATCATCTGGTCGTACTTCTCGATCGTGTCGCCGCGGGTCTTCATGATCGCGAACTTGGCCAGCGTGTCGTCCAGCAGACCCTTGAGCTCGGTGTCGAGCGCCGCGTCCTTCGACGCCACGAGGCCCGACATCGAGGCGCCCTCGACGACACTGCCATCGGCCCTGGTGTATTTGCCGAGATAGACGTTCTGGATGCCCACCGCGTCGTTCATCAGCGACAGGTAGGTGGTGTCCGAGAAGCACTCGTGCTCCTCCTCCGGATCGTGCAGCAGGAGGCCCAGCTTCATCCGCTCGCCGCCCAGCTCGCCATAGCTGAGCGAGCCCATGCCGGTGAGGATGGCGGCAATACCGGCGGTCTGCTCGGCCTTGAGGGCAGCGCCATCGGCACCC
This sequence comes from Devosia sp., assembly GCA_040007135.1. Classification (GTDB taxonomy): domain Bacteria; phylum Pseudomonadota; class Alphaproteobacteria; order Rhizobiales; family Devosiaceae; genus Devosia_A. The sequence continues at coordinate 4,472 of JBDTVO010000135.1, forward strand.
CAGTCGCCGACCATTTCGGTGAGATCGGAGACCAGCAGGTCGACGGCGGATTCGAGATACTGCGCCCGGCGGTCGCAATTGCCGTGCGTGCAGGCCTTGAGGTCGTAGTCGGTGGCCGGACGCTCGCCGGCGCCGGGGCCGGTGCCGTGCAGATCCTGGCCCCAGAGGAGAAACTCGATGGCGTGATAGCCGGTGGCGACGTTGGCCTCGATGCCGCCCGCCTCCTGCAGCGTGCCGCTGAGGAACTCGGGCGTCAGGTTGGTCGCGTCGACCTGCTTGCCGTTGATGGCGATGTGCGGATTGCCGATGACGTTGGCGGTGTAGAGCGGATTCTCGTCGCTCTCGGCGCCGTAGGACGAGGTGTCGACATAGTCCATCAGGCCCTCGTCGAGCGGCCACGAGTTGACCCGGCCCTCCCAGTCGTCGACCACCGGATTACCGAAGCGGAAGGCTTCGGTCTGCTGGTACCAGGGACGCGCATCGACATAGGCCTGCCGCGCTGCCTTGAGCGTGTCGTCGGTGGGGCTGGCGAGGAACGCGGTGACCGCGGTGTCGAGATCCTTCGCCTTGGCCAGCGCGTCAGAATAGCCGGCGAGCGCGATGTCGCCATAGGTCTTGAGGATCGCCTCGGGCGTCGGTTCGGCCGCCTGGGCCGCCGTCGCCAGCAGAAATGCCGTTCCGATTGTCGCCAGTATTCGCATCATGTGCCCTCTAGCAAAGCAATATGACGGCCCGCTAACAAACATGAGTGGCGCGATCAAGAAATTACGACTCAGTCTGGAATGGCTCTAAATTTGGGGGATTTCTTTCCTGTCCCGACGCGTCGGTGGCCTCGGCGGGCCCCTTCAAGCCTGGCGCGCCCGTATCGACTCCGTCCGGCAAAAGGGGCACTGTCACAATTGTCACAATCGGACAGGAGGCGATGGGCGGCCGATCGAATGTGACATCGTCGCCAAGCGGAAACGCCGAGTGTCCTCGGGACGGACGACTGCTGTCATGCAGCTGTCACTCGCCCACAATAGGCCAGCCGCGGCTCTTCCGATCCTCCACCAACTCAAGAACAAGCCTATTTCCCAAGGGAGACGTGCATGAACATGAAATCACTCTTTGCCGCGTCGGTCTCGGTCGCAGCCCTGCTGGGCTCGACCTTTGCCGCATCGGCGGTCGACCTCGACGCGCTCTACGCCGCCGCCAAGGCCGAAGGCATGCTGACGGTCATCGCCTCGCCGCGCGACTGGTGCAACTACGGCGGGCTCTACGATGGCTTCATGAAGAAGTACCCGGGCATCACCGTGAACTCGATCAACGAGGAAGCCGGCTCCGCCGACGAGCTCGAGGCGATCAAGGCCAACAAAGGTAACACCGGCCCGCAGGCGCCCGACACGATCGACGTCGGCCTCGGCTTCGGCCCGCAGGCCAAGGCCGATGGGCTCACCATGCCCTACAAGGTCGCCGCCTTCGACAAGATCCCCGCCGAAGTGAAGGACCCGGACGGTAACTGGTACGCCGGCTACTACGGCGTCCTCGCATTCATGAGCAACGACGACCTCGTCGCCAACGCGCCGACCACGTGGGCCGGCCTCGACAAGGAAGGCGGCCCGCTGTTCGCCCTCACCGGCGACCCGCGCAAGGACAACCGCGCCATCCAGTCCGTCTGGGCGGCCGGCCTGGCCATGAGCGGTGGCGACCAGAGCAAGGCGGCCGATGCCGGCCTGTCACTGTTCAAATCGCTCAACGACAAGGGTCTGTTCGTCCCGATCAATGCCCGCCAGGCGGCCCTCAGCTCCGGCCAGGCCGGCGTGATCGCCGCGTGGGACTACAACCTGCTCGCCTGGCAGGACGGCCTCCAGGGCAACCCGAAGACGCACGTCGTCGTGCCGTCCGACGCGGTTGTCGCGGGCGTCTATGTGCAGGCGATCAGCGCCTTCGCACCGCATCCGAATGCGGCCAAGCTCTGGGAAGAGTATGTCTATTCCGACGAAGGCCAGACCCAGTGGCTTGCCGGCTACTGCCACCCGATCCTGTTCAACGACATGACCACCCGTGGTGTCGTTCCGGCAGACCTCGTGGCCAAGCTGCCCGACCCTGCCCTCTACGCCAAGGCCGTGTTCCCCTCGCTCGAGACGCAGGACGCAGCCAAGACCGCCATCACCGGTGGTTGGGACAGCGTCGTCGGGGCCAATGTCCAATAGCACTCTGATCGCCAGTGAAATGGCACCGATGGCCGACCCGGGGAAACCCGGGCCGGCCGTCGTCTCTCAGCGCTCCCGCACGCGCTCGACCCTGGCCAGCCTGGTCCAATATTTGGGCGTCGCGCCATTCCTGATCTTTGCTCTGCTGTTCCTGATCATCCCCACGATCAACCTCGCGATCAGCGCCTTCTATGACACCAAGGGCAACCTGACGCTGCAGAACATCGTCGATCTGAGCAGGCCGCAGATCATCGCCGCCTACGGCATTTCGATCCGCGTTTCCGCCGCCTCGGCCGCGCTTGGCGCGCTGTTTGGCCTCATTATTGCGCTGGCCGTGATCCGTGGGCGCCTGCCGCGCTGGCTGCGCTCGTCGGTAATGACGTTTTCGGGTGTCGCCTCGAACTTCGCCGGCATCCCGCTGGCCTTCGCCTTCGTCGCCAGCCTCGGCCGCCTCGGCATGGTGACGGTGATCCTGAAGCTGTTCGGTCTCGACCTCTACAAATCGGGCTTCAACCTGCTCAGCTTCTGGGGCCTGACCCTGACCTATCTCTACTTCCAGATTCCGCTGATGGTGCTGATCATCGCGCCGGCCGTCGACGGGCTGAAACGCGAATGGTCCGAGGCCGCCGAAACGCTGGGCGCATCGCCCTGGCAATTCTGGCGCTATGTCGGCCTGCCGGTGCTGTGGCCGAACCTGCTCGGCACGCTGTCGCTGCTGTTCGCCAACGCCTTCGGCGCCATCGCCA
>JBDTVO010000136.1:0-7375 GCA_040007135.1 Devosia sp.
ATGCTCAAAGCTCGGGGAGGAGGGCGCGCAGCCGGAGCAGCGCAATGCGTTCGACCTGCCCGCAGGCGGCGCGGACCTCGCTGGCGGAGTCGTTGCCAAGACGCGTGTGCATGGCGGCGAGGATCATCGGCTTGGTGTTGTCGCGCACCGCGATGATGAAGGGAAACCCGAACTTCGCCATGTAAGCCGCATTGAGCTCTTCGAATTGTCCGCGTTCGTGGTCGGTAAGAGCGTCGAGGCCGGCGCTCGCCTGCTCGGTGGTCGAAGCCTCGGTCAGCCGCTTTGCCGCCGCGAGTTTGCCGGCGAGATCGGGATGCGCCTTTAGCACGTCCATCCGTTCATGCTCGGTGGCAGCACGGAACACGTTGCGCAGGGCAAAATGGAGGCCCGAAGCCGTGTCGTTGGCGGGGCTCAACTCGCCGTCGAAGGCTCGCTCGGCAATCCACGGCGAATGCTCGAAAATCGAGCCGAAATGGCCCACGAACTGGGTGCGATCCATCTGCGTGGGGATGAGGTCAGCGGGTTTGTAGGGATGGTGCTGCTGCCAGTGCCGCGCGATGTCGATCCGTCGAGCGATCCAGACCTTCTCCTTGGCTACGATGTAGTCGAGGAAGCGCGCAAGTCCGGCATAACGCCCGGGCATGCCGACCAGCCGGCAGTGCAGGCCGATCGACATCATCTTGGGAGCGCCGCGCCGGCCTTCCTCGTAGAGCACGTCGAAGCTGTCCTTGAGGAACTGGAAGAACTCCTCGCCATTGTCGAAACCCGGTGGGGTAACGAAGCGCATGTCGTTGGCGGCGAGGGTGTAGGGGATGACGAGCTGGGCGCGACCCTGGTGCGGTCGCCAGTAGGGCAAATCGTCGTCGTAGGTGTCCGAGACGTAGTCGAAGCCGCCTTCCTCGGAGACGAGGTCGACCGTCGCGAGCGAGGAACGTCCGGTATACCACCCATAGGGCCGCTCACCCGTGGCGATGGTGTGGAGGCGGATGGCCTCGGTGATCGAGGCGCGCTCGTCCTCCTCGGTCATGTCCTTGTGCTGGATCCACTTGAGGCCGTGGCTGGCGATCTCCCAGTCGGCCTCCTGCATCGCCAACACCTGCTGCGGGGCACGCATCAGGGCAGTGGCGACGCCATAGACGGTTAGTGGTATTTTTCGTCCCACAAAGCCATTTAACAGCCGCCAGAAGCCCGCCCGAGCGCCGTACTCGTACATGGATTCAACGTTCGCATGGCGCTGGCTAGGCCATGGTTGAGCCCCCAGCACATCGACGAGGAATGCCTCCGAGGCAGCGTCGCCGTGCAGGATGTTGTTCTCGCCACCCTCTTCGTAGTTGAGCACGAACTGCACCGCGACATAGGCGCCGCCTGGCCATTTGGGGTCTGGCGGGCTCTTGCCGTAGCCGAGCATGTTGCGAGGATAGCGCATCGAAAGCCTCCGGGATCGCGGGCTTTATGCGCAGCACCGCCGCCGCGGGCAAGCCGGAACGAAAGTCGACCGTTTGGTAAAAATATTGAACCGAGGGCCTTGGAATGGGGCAGATTATTTCTGATAGTCGCCCGAGCGGAGAAGAAAGCGAGCGGAATGGCGGGGATTCCCAGCCTGACGACCCATGTTCTGGATACGATGCGCGGCAAGCCGGCCGCCGGCATGCGCTTCGATCTCCTCATGCTCCACGGCGACCACACCCATCATCTGCTGAGCGGCAACACCAATGCCGACGGGCGCGGCGAGGGGCCACTGCTCATGGGCGAGCATTTCCGCCTCGGCGGGTACCAGCTCGTGTTCCATGTTGGCCAGTATTTTCAACGGCTTGGCGGCGATAGCGAGGCGCCGTTCCTGGACCTGGTGCCGATCCAGTTCGTGCTGAGCGAGATGGCGCACTACCACGTGCCGCTGCTGGTTTCGCCGTTCAGCTATTCGACGTACCGGGGAAGCTGATGGCCGGCGCGCTCCGCTTCGTGCTCAACGACGAGACCATCGAGCTTACCGAGATCGAGGCAACGCAGACGCTGCTCGACTATCTGCGGCTCACCAAGCGCCTGCGCGGCAGCAAAGAGGGGTGCGCGGAGGGCGATTGCGGTGCTTGCACGGTGCTTGTGGGACGCATTTCCGCACAAGATTTGCGTTACGAGGCGATCAACGCATGCATCTGTTTTGTCGGGATGCTGCACGGCGCCCATGTGGTGACGATCGAGCATCTGTCGCCGGTCGGAGGCCCCCTGCATCCAGTGCAGCAGGCGATGGTCGACGCCCACGGCAGCCAGTGCGGCTTCTGCACACCCGGCATTGTCATGTCGCTCTATGCCCTGTGGATGCAAAGCCCGCGACCGGACGTCGGCGAAATCGAGGTGGCGCTGCAGGGCAATCTCTGCCGCTGCACCGGCTATCGGCCGATCATCGCTGCCGGGCAGTCCGTCTCGAGCTACGGCGAGGTGGCCGCCGACCCGCTGATGGCGCACCGCAAGGCGATGGTCGCGCGGCTGCAAGCACTGCGCGACGGGCAAACGGTGGATATCGGGCAAGGTCGGAACCGGCTGATCGTGCCCCAGACCGTGGACGATTTCGCGGAGATCTACGCCGCCAACCCCGGCGCGACGCTGGTCAGCGGGGCGACGGACGTGGGTCTGTGGGTCACCAAGTTCATGCGTGACGTCGGCCCCATGATCACCATTGGCGGGCTGACTGAGCTACAGACGATCAGTGAAGGCGACGGGGCGCTCACCCTCGGGGCCGGTGTGAGCTACACCGCCGCGCGTGCCTCGGTGGTGAAGCATTTCCCGCAACTGGCGGAGTTCTGGGACCGTATCGGCGGAGTCCAGGTCCGAAATGCGGGCACCGTGGGCGCCAATATCGCCAACGGCTCGCCCATCGGCGACACTCCGCCGCCGTTCATCGCGCTCGGAGCACACATCACGCTGCGGAAGGGCAAGGAACGGCGCGAGGTCAAACTCAAGGACTTCTTCATCGCCTACGGCAAGCAGGACCGGCAGCCCGGCGAATTCGTCGAGAGCGTGACGATCCCCTACCTGCCGGCTGGCGAGCAGTTCGCCTGCTATAAGATCACCAAGCGCAAGGACGAGGACATTTCGGCGCTCTGCGGCGCCTTCCGCATCTTCGTCAACGACGACGGCCTTGTCGGCATGGCCCGCGTTGCTTTTGGCGGCATGGCGGCGACGCCAAAGCGTGCCAAAGCGGTGGAGGACGCGATCGTCGGCAAGCCCTGGAGTACGGCCACCATCGAGGCGGCCCTGCCGATGTTCCTCGAGGACTTCCAGCCCATCACCGACATGCGGGCCTCGAAGGAATACCGGATGCTCGCGGCGCAGAACCTGTTACGGCGGTTCCATCTCGAAACAATCGGCACTGGCGAGCGGCTGGTGAGGGAACTGGCGTGAACAAGCTCGACGTCCTTTCACCCGCGGGCACGTCGTCGGGTCGTCTGCATCAGACGACGCCGCATGATTCCGCGATCAAGCACGTGACGGGGCGGGCGGACTACGTGGACGACCTCACCGAGCCCGAAGGGACGCTGCATGCCTATCTCGGACTCAGCACCCGGGCACATGCGGACATTGCGTCCCTAGACCTTACGGCCGTGCGCAATGCTCCGGGCGTTGTCGGTGTCCTGACGGCGGAGGATGTGCCGGGCGAGAACGATATCTCCTCCGTCCACAAGCACGATGAGCCGGTGTTTGCCGAGGGCCGTGTGGTCTATTGGGGGCAGCCGATCTTCTGCGTGGTGGGGATCGACCGCGACAGCGCCCGTCGCGCCGCGAAACTGGTGCGGATCGAGTATCGCGACCTGCCGCACGCGACCGACGTTGCTGCGGCGATGAGGGCCGGCGGCAGGTTGGTGACCGAACCGCTGAAGCTCGAGCGCGGGGAGGTCGATACCGGTCTTGCCAAAGCGCCGCGACGCGCCCGAGGCAGCGTCACCATCGGCGGGCAGGAACATTTCTACCTTGAGAGCCAGATCGCGCTTGCCGTGCCGGGCGAGGACGACGAACTGACGCTCCATATGTCGACGCAGCACCCCACCGAGATCCAGGTGATGGTGGCACAGGTGCTCGGCATTCCGCATGCGGCAGTGACGGTCAGTATGCGGCGCATGGGCGGCGGCTTCGGCGGCAAGGAAACCCAGGGCAACCTCTTCGCGGCGGTGGCCGGGCTTGCGGCAATGAAGTTCCGCCGCGCCGTCAAAATCCGCCCTGATCGCGACGATGATTTTCAGATCACCGGCAAGCGCCACGACTTTGTGGTGAGCTACGATGTCGGCTACGACGACGACGGTCGCATCGAGGCGGTGGCGGCGACATTTGCCGCGCGCTCGGGGTATTCGGCCGATCTTTCCGGGCCCGTGACCGACAGAGCGTTGTTCCACTGCGACAACGCCTACTACTATCCTTCCGTGCGGGTGAACTCGCTGCCACTGTTCACCAACACACCGAGCAACACGGCGTTTCGCGGCTTTGGCGGGCCGCAGGGGATCATCGCCTGCGAACGCTGGATCGAAGACATTGCCTATGCGCTGGGGCGGGATCCGCTGGATATCCGCAAGGCCAACTTCTACGGCACCGACGACCGCAATATTACGCCCTACCACCAGACGGTGGAGGACAACATCATCGTGAAACTGGTGGACGAGCTCGAACGCACGTCGGACTACCAGCGACGCCGACAGGCGGTGCTCGAGTTCAACCGGACGCACAAGGTGCTGCGGAAAGGCATCGCGCTGACACCGGTGAAATTCGGCATCTCGTTTACCGCGACATGGCACAACCAGGCAGGCGCGCTCGTGCATGTCTACCGTGATGGCACCATCCAGCTTAGCCACGGCGGCACCGAGATGGGGCAGGGGCTCCACATCAAAGTGATGCAGGTGGTGGCCGAGGCGTTCGGCGTACCGGTCGCGACGGTGAAGATCACGGCGAGCGACACCAGCAAGGTGCCAAACACGTCGGCGACGGCGGCATCGTCGGGAACCGATCTCAACGGTGCCGCGGCGCTCAATGCCTGCGAGCAGATCAAGGCGCGCATGGAAACGCATGCGGCGCGCATTTATGAAGTCGAGCCCAAGGATGTCCGGTGGGAATTCGGCGGCATTCGCGCCGGCCAGCAGTTCGTGCCATTCGCCGAACTCGCGACCTCGTGCTGGATGAACCGGGTACAGCTGTCCGCCGCCGGCTTCTATGCAACGCCGAAGATCCACTGGGATCGGGCAACGGGACGTGGCCACCCGTTCTACTATTTCGCCTACGGGGCGGCGTGCAGCGAGGTCACCATCGATACCCTGACCGGCGAATATCAGTTCGACCGTTTCGACGTGCTCGAGGACGTCGGCCATTCGCTCAATCCAGCGATCGACATCGGACAGGTCGAAGGCGGGTTCGTTCAGGGAGTGGGCTGGCTCACCACCGAGGAACTGTGGTGGGACGACAAAGGGCAACTACGGACGCATGCGCCCTCGACCTACAAGATCCCGGTGGCATCGGACGTGCCCCGCCAGTTCAACGCACGCCTCGTTGAGTGGAGCGTCAACAAGGAGCCGGCGATCGGTCGCTCAAAGGCGGTGGGCGAGCCGCCGATCTGCCTCGCGATGTCCGCCGTCGAGGCGCTGTCGATGGCAGTGGCGTCCGTCGCCGACTACAAGGTCGCGCCGCATCTCGATATGCCCGTCACCCCCGAGCGCGTTCTCATTGGTGTGGAGCGGATGAAGCTTGAGGCGGGCGCGTGATGGTGCGTGGGCAGCCCCCCTCATCCGGCCTTCGGCCACCTTCTCCCACGAGGGGAGAAGGCGATGAGCTCGAATTCTCCAAGAACAAACTACCGGAAGATGTTTGGGGGCCTTCTCCCTTGATGGGAGAAGGTGGCCGGAGGCCGGATGAGGGTGGGGCAGGAACGGCGCGGGCGAGGAGTTTACGACGTCGCTCGACCGATGCAGAGCGCAGGCTGTGGGAACTCCTTCGGGACCGCCGCCTTGCGACGCACAAGTTTCGGCGGCAGGTGCCAATCGGTCCCTATGTCGCTGACTTTGCCTGTTACGACGCGAGGCTGGTTGTCGAGCTCGACGGAAGTCAGCACGCGGAGAGTGCTCACGATGCCAGGCGCGACCTCGAGCTCGGCCGGCGCGGATTTCGAGTCCTGCGAGAATGGAACAACGACCTGTCACAGAGACGGGACGCTGTCCTTGAGGCGATCGTCGCCGCGCTGGACGAGGCGACACAATGAAGAGTGCAGACCTCGCCACCTTTGCTCGGTCGAATCCGCAGGCTGTCGTCGCCGAGCTCACTCGGGTTCGCGGGTCGTCGCCGCGGGAGCAGGGCGCCTTCATGGTGATTGCGCCAGACGCGACGATCGGCACGGTCGGCGGTGGGGCACTGGAGTATATGGTGATCGCGCGGGCGCGGCAGGCGCTGCGTGACGGCGAGGAGCCAGAGGGCCTCGACATTCCATTGGGGCCCGAGATCGGGCAATGCTGTGGGGGCAGGGTCGAGGTCTCACTGCGGCGGGTGACGCCGGGGCGAAGCAGCGAACTCGTCGCCCGACTGCATGCAGTCGAGGCGGCGCGGCCGCATGTCTATCTGTTTGGCTCGGGGCATGTTGGCAAGGCGCTGGCACGGGCGCTGGTGGCGCTGCCGATCCGCGTTCACGTCGTCGACACGCGGCCGGATGAACTGACGGACCTGCCGGAGGGCATCGAGCGGCTGGCGCATCCCATGCCGGAGGCGGTGGTGCGGAGTGCGCCGCCGGGCAGTGCTTATGCGATCCTCACGCACGACCATGCGCTCGACTTCATGATTGCCGCCGAAGCCCTGGGACGGACAGACGCCGCCTATGTTGGCATGGTGGGCAGCGCCACCAAGCGGGCGAAGTTCGCCGGATGGTATCGAGCCGGCGGCGGCAGCGACGCGGCGCTGCGACGACTTGTCCTGCCGATTGGCGACCGCGGGGTCGTGGATAAGCGCCCCGAGGTGATCGCGGCTCTGGCGGCGGCTGAAATAATGGTTCACATTGGCCGCTGGGAAGCTGCAATGAGGGTAGGGCTGGAGACCGTGGAGACGGGAGCCGCCGTTGACTGACATCCCGCCCCGCCTGAGCCTTCGCGGCATCACCAAGCGGTTCCCTGGCGTTCTTGCGAACGACGACGTCGGGTTTGACGTCAATTCCGGTGAGATCCACGCTCTCTTGGGTGAGAACGGCGCCGGCAAGTCGACGCTGGTGAAGATGATCTACGGCATCATGCAGCCCGATGCCGGCGAGATTTTCTGGAACGGCGAACGGGTTGTCGTCCACAACCCCAAGGCTGCGCGCAAGCTCGGCATCGGCATGGTGTTCCAGCACTTCAGCCTGTTCGAGGCGCTCACGGTGCTCGAA
>JBDTVO010000137.1:0-7359 GCA_040007135.1 Devosia sp.
ATCGGCAAGGGCATGTGGGCGCGACCCGACGACATGGCGGCGATGCTGGCGAGCAAGGGGGCGCAGCCCAACGCCGGCGCCAACACGGCGTGGGTGCCATCGCCGACTGCGGCCACACTGCACGCGCTCCACTATCACGAGGTTGATGTGTTCGCCGCACAGGCGCGGCGGCACAACCAGCCGACGCCGGGCCTCGACGAGTTGTTCTCGATGCCGGCACTGAAGACAGGGACGCTCACGGATGCCGAAGTAACGGCGGAGGTCGAAAACAACGCGCAGGGCATCCTCGGTTATGCAGTGCGCTGGGTGGATCAGGGAGTCGGTTGCTCGAAGGTGCCCGACATCCACGACGTGCAACTGATGGAGGATCGGGCAACCTGCCGCATCTCCTCACAGGCGATTGCCAACTGGCTGCGTCATGGGGTGATCGGAGAGGACCGGGTGGTCGAAATCTTCAAGCGCATGGCCGCCGTGGTCGATGGCCAGAACGGTGGCGATCACGACTACATTCCGATGAGTGGAAATTTCGGCTCGATCGCGTTCCAGGCGGCACTCGATCTGGCCCTTCGGGGAGCGGAGCAGCCGTCGGGTTACACTGAACCGCTGCTGCATGCGGCGCGGGAACGCGTCAAGGCCGAGGGCGAGCGGCGGGCGTGATATTGAAGACGGCTCAGCGGCTTCTTCAGGTTTCGTTTTGGCGGGCGGTGTCGCCGGTTGCTGCGGCATGACTGCGGAAATATTGGACGAGCAGGATCACGCCGAGGGCGAAGCTCGGCACGCCGATCCAGTCGATGATCCAGTGCCACTGACCCTGGTAGTACTGCGGCTGGAGGAAGACGTAGCCAAGTTCAAACAAGCCCAGGAATATCGCGTAGGGCAGGCTGACGCGGGCGAGGCGCTCGGCTGAGGGATCGGTCAGCAGCGGCAGGCAGGCGACGAGGCCCAGCCAGGTTACGAAGAACTGCTGGTTGCCGACCTTGTAGGCGAGCAGCACGGCGAACAGGCCCCAGGTGGCGGAGACCAACCATCGCTCACGCCGCAGCCACGCGACGGCAATCGCGGCCAGCCAGACGATGACGACCAGCGGCCCATTAAAGCGGACCAGCGCATCGGCGAGGTCCGAGAGTCCGTGGTCGCGGCCGAACACTGCGATCGGATGAAAGATCGAGAGGATGGTTGCGTCGCGGCTGACACCGAAGGCGAGGGCTTCCATCCACTGGCTATCCCAGACGAGCGTGGCAATGGCAAGTCCTGCTGCGATGGTCACTAAAGCGCTGACGACGAGGCGAGGCGCAAAGCGCCGGGCGTCGAGGGCGAAGAACGGGATCAACAGGGCGGGATAGTATTTGTCGAGGGTCGCGAGCCCGAGAAGGACGCCGGCGAGCACCAGACGGTCGCTGTGTCGCGCGAGGACGGCAGCGATCACCAAAGCGGCGACCAGGGCATCGTTGAGGCCGAGCCAGAAGGCGCTGATAGTGAATAGCGGATTTGCCGCCAGCGCGATGGCGTAGGTCTCGATCCAGGCATCGTCGTGGCGGATTCGCAGCAGCCGGAGGACCAGCGCTGCATTGGCGGCGAGGAGCAGGCCGGCGACGGCCACCTTGGGAAGCAGCGGGTCGAGGGTGATGAGCGGTGCGAAGGCGTTGTGCAGCGGGCCATAGGCATTGTTGCCGCGCCACGGGTTGTCACCGGCCAGAACCAACCGCCACTGGTCGAGGTAGTAGCCATAGTCCAGCGGCACGTTGCCGTAGATCACCGCGGCAAGGGCGGCGAGGCCGGAGAGGACAAGGAAGGCGACGACGAAACGCATGGGCGCCATTGTCGCGGGCGCGGGTTAATTTGCCGTGGGCCCGTGAGAGCGGAGACGCTGGCTAGAGGTCGTAGACCGGCAGATGGATGGCGCTGGGGTGCGCGGGATCGTGGAAGATCTCGATCTCGGCCACTTCCATCCGTGTCGCCGTGCCGGGCGGCTCGTCGGTGCCGAGGTTGCGGGCGAAGCGGGGGTGCGCCCCACTCGAGACCTGCAGTCGAATGCGATGGTTGCGCAGAAAACTGTGCGCCGTGGCGTGCAGCTTGAGATTGATCCGGCGGATGCCGTCCGCAGGGGCTTTGTCGGCGGGCCCCAACCGAACGATGCCATCGCAGATGTTGGTCGAGACGCCCTTCTCATCGACGTCACACAGTTTGACGAAGAGATCGGTGGTCGAAAGGCTCGTCCGCATGTGGACGATGGCGCGAACGCTGCCGATCACCGACACGTCGGCATTGAGCTGCCCGGAGGTGAAGACCAGAACGTCGCTTCGGCTCTCGAGGGTGGCCTGGTCGAGCGGACCCGCTCCGGTGAACGCAAACATCGCACCACCCAGGCTTGGCGTCGGATCAGCCGGATCGTAGCGGTAGGTATCGGGCGCCGAAGCGTCCGGAGGCTTCTGCGTCAGCGTCTGACCCGAGTGCAGGTGCCAGAGTTCAATATCCGGCGCGGCCGGCGGGTAGGCGTCAAGGTCGTACCAGCGGTTGCGCCCGCCGATCCAAAGACGGACCGGCTTGTCGCGCAACCCCGAGGCATCGCCCTTCAGCTTGGCGTTCATCCACCGATAGGTATCGCGCATGCCCTCGTACTGAAGCTGCGGACTCACGTGCACCCAGGGCCCGATGGTGAGGTAGGGATGGCCGTTGGCCTCAGCGAGAGTTTCATAGTCGCGCAGAAGTTGATCGAGCATGAAGTCATACCAGCCAGAGACGAAGCTCGTGGGCGGCGTTCGCATGCCGAGCCGATGCGTGTGGTCCAGCGGGCGCCAGAATTTGTCGCTGCCGATGGATTCGGTCAGCCACTTTCGCCAGAACGGGATTTCGTGGCCGGTGATGCGTTTGTCGGCGTCGAGAAGCGGCACCTCCATCGAGGCCTTGAGGCTGCGCTTTTCGATGCTGCCACCGGTTATGCCACGGAGCAGCGCACCCGAGCCCTGGCGCAGGCCTTCCATCACCTGAATCCATCCGAGCCAGAGGCCGAGGTGGAAGGAGCCACCGGGAAAGACGACGGTACGGAACTCGGCGCTGGTGACCTTGACGGCAATGGCGGCGTGCTGCGGCAACGCATCGCTGATGGCCCATTGGGTGTAACCGAGATAGCTGGCGCCGGTTGTGCCCAGGCGCCCGTCGAACCAGGTCTGTGTCTTGATCCAGGTCAGAGTGTCGAGCCCGTCGTCGCGCTCGTGGGTAAGGGGATCAAAGGTGCCCTCGGACTTGCTGGTGCCGCGGCAGGCCTGGATGACGACGTTGTAGCCGCGCTCGGCGTAGATCTCGGCGGCACGGTCGATGCCCCGGAGGCCATACGGGACGCGGATCAGAAGCGTTGGGTATCGGCCCGGCGGCCTCGGGCGGAAGAGTTCGGTCTCGAGGCCGACGCCGTCGCGGGTGCGGATGGTAATGCCGCGCTCGCGCGTGTCGCGGTTGAGGCGGCGGGGCAGTCTGGCAGCGCGCGCCAGCAGGAAACTGCCAAGACTCATGAGTACCACACCCGCAACTACCAGCACCCGCCGTGCCGCTCCGAGATTGCCCGCCGGGCTGGCGGGGTCAAGACCGGAACTTCGCGCCAAGGATCGGCGTTGCGTCGCTACGTATCCGAATGGAGGGGCAAATGGACACCTTCGATGCTCACAAAACCGCGACTGAGGCGCGCCAAGGCAGCCGACGGCTCGACAATTTCTGGGTACTGATCATCTCGAGCATCGCCATTGTGGCGCTGTTCGCGATCGTGTTCCTGGTGTTTGCCGTGCAGACGCCCCCAACTGCTATTTCGCCTTAACCTGCAATGCGTCTCATACGGGTACACCGCGACGAGCTCATCGTTCGTCGTGTCAGGCACGGCACTGGCCACGCGTACCTCGACGCGGACGGCAAAAGCTGGCCGCGCGGCGAGCTGCGTGAGCGCTCGCTGCACCTTGGCATACCACCGGCCTGGACCGACGTGCGCGTGGCGCCGGATGCCTCAATGCATCTGCAGGCTTGCGGCATCGATGCTGCAGGGAGGGTGCAATACATCTACCACCCGATGTGGGAGGCGAAGCGGACGAGCCGCAAGCAGAAGCACCTGACCCTTCTCACGGCAGCACTGCCGCGTATTCGCCGCAGGGTGAACGAAGACCTTGGTGCCGAGGCGGGCAGCAAGACATTGGCGCTGGCGCTCGGCGTTGCCCTGATCGACCGGACGGCAATGCGTATCGGACGCGAACGCTACCTCGATGCGCGTGGGACGCGCGGTGCGGGAACCCTGTTCACGCGCGACGTTAGGGTCGACGGGACGAGACTGACGCTCAGTTTTCCGGCCAAGAGCGGCAAGGTCGCGAGCTATGTGCTCGAGGACGCCGGGCTCGCGGATGCGATCACGCGAGTGAAGACCATCCCCGGCAAACGGCTGCTGATGTATCGTGATGACGCCGGGGCGGCGCGGGCGATCCGCACCGAAGACCTCAACCGCTACCTGCGGGAGATAGCCGATGCCCCGGTCACCGCCAAGGACTTCCGGACGTTGCACGCGAGTGCCCTCGCCGCCGAGGTGCTCGCCAAGCTTGAGCCGGGCGAGTCGCCGACGGCTCGCAAGCGGCAGATGACGGAAGTGACCCGGACTGTGGCCAGCTTCCTTCGCAACACTCCGGCGATTGCCCGCAAAAGCTACATCGCGCCGTGCCTGTTCGCTCTGTTCGAGACGGCGACGCTGGCCGACCTGTGGGCCGCCGCGGGCGAACGGCGCGATGGGCTGAGGGTGCGCGAGGCGCGGCTGGCCGGCGTGCTGGCGGCGGCCGGCTAGGCAACCTGTGCGCGGGCGGGGACGACGCTGGCCTCGTGCAGGCGCTCGTCAAGAGCCTGCGCCGTGCCCGGTGGTCCGAGCAGGAACCCCTGGAAGATGTTGACGCCCAGCTCCTTGAGGATGCCGAGTTGCTCGCGCGTTTCGACGCCTTCGGCCGTGACATCGATCTGCAGGGCGTGAGCCAGGGTCACCATGGCCTGGACGATGGCGCCGGAGGCGCCGGCGTGACCAAGCTGGGCGACAAAAGAGCGGTCGATCTTCACGCGATCGACAGGGTAGCGCTTGAGATAGTTCAGTGAGGAATAGCCGGTGCCGAAATCGTCGAGGGCAATCCTGATGCCGCTGGCGCGAAAGCGGTGCAGCGCTTCGCTCGAAACAGAGGAGTCTTCGAGGAGGATGTTTTCGGTGATCTCGAGTTCGAGGTCGGTGGCGCGCATACCGGTTTCGGCGAGAAGCGAAAAGACGCGTTCGGGAAACAGCGGGTTGCGCAGCTGCGTCGGCGAAATGTTGACGGCAAAGACGAAGCCCGGCCACCTTGCACCCTGGAGGCAGGCGGTGCGGAGGACGAAATCGCCGATGTCTTCGATCAGGTGGCTTTGTTCGGCGACGGGGATGAAGTGGGCAGGCGAGACCTGTCCCAGGCGCGGGTGACGCCAGCGTGCGAGAGCCTCGGCGCCGATGATGTTGCCCTCGCGCCCGAAGAGGGGCTGGTAGGCCACCGACAGCTGGTCGGTCTGGCGCAGTGCATCGCGAAGCTCGGCCTCCATGGCGTGCCGGTTCTGCAGAAGCTCGTTCATGGCCTCCTCGAACAGCACGGCACGATTGCGGCCGCGGCCCTTGGCCTCATAGAGCGCGATGTCTGCCTTGCGAGCGAGGTCGCTGGAGTCGGCTTCGCCGTGCTCAGCGACGGCGATACCGATCGAGACGCCGACGAAGGCTTCGCTGCCCTGCACGCGGAACGGCTTGTTGAGCGCTTCGATGATGTCGCGGCTGAGAGCAAGCGGGTCGAGCCGATTGTCGCCGACCTGAATGATACCGTATTCGTCTCCGCCCAGTCGGGCCAGCGCGTCGTCGGGGCCAACCAGTTCAGCCAGTCGCTGTCCTACGGCTTCGAGCAGCGCGTCGCCGGCGCGATGGCCAAGTGTATCGTTGATCTGCTTGAAGCGATCAAGATCGAGCAACAGCACGGCGACGCGCTGTGCCCCTGGGAGCGCCAGGGCTTTGCGCAAGGAGGACTCGAAGCTGCGGCGGTTGGGCAGGCCCGTCAATGCGTCGTGCGCGGCGCGGTGGTCGGCATCGGCGCGGCCGATCTCGAGGGCGGTGGATTTACGCCAGACCTGGTCGGCAAGGATCAGGGCGATGATGCAGGCGACGAGGAAGGCCCCGGAAATGACCGGTACCGTCTGGTTGATGATCGCCTGTCCGGGCGAGGACTGGGTCCAATCCACGAACGTCACAAAGCGGCCGCTCGCGTTGGTGAGGGGGATGCCGACCTGACCGGACGCTCTGGCCGGGGTGGTACTGAACTGGAGATCCGGGATGAGGTATTCGTCGCTCAACCGGGCGGCAAAAGCCGGCGAGAGGTGGATCATGCTGATGTGGAGATTTTCGGTGCCGCGCGGCTGAACGACCTTGCCGCTGTCGCTGATGATGGGTGCGATGCTGACGATCGCTGGGGCGCCATCGACGGTGAGGAGATCAACGACACGCGGCGGCTGTGGCGCGAGACGAGCGGCATAGGCGTCGAGAGCGCCGCCGGCGATGCTGCGGTGCAGATCGGCGATCATCGGAGCGAGGTCGGCGATTGCAGGTGCGGCAAGCCCGGGGTCGATCGGCGATCCATCGCGCATGGCGTAGATGGGGCGGCTGGCGTTGTCGATGATGACAACCTCGTCGTGCCCGAAGAACTCGTCCATCCAGGTGCCAAGATTGACGTCGACCCAGGCGAGGTCGACCGGGGCGCGGAGGTGCGTGACGGAGTCGTCCCAGAGTGTGACGCTCTGCTGGTCGTGCGGAACGCGCTCCATCTCAAGGGCAATGACGTGGCGAGCCAGCTCGACCTGCCGGGCGAGCGAGCGCTGATCGACACCCTGCGCCGACCACAGCACGAAACCCAGCGTCGCACTGGCAGTGGCGACCAGCCCGACGATCACCGTGGCCAGAAGGGTCACGGGATAGAGCCATCGCCGCGGTGGCGCGGCATCGCGGGCCATCGGCGCTCCTGAAGACATGTCCGTCAGCCAGTTTAGCGCTCAGACACTTGCGCGGAGGTTACCGGTGCCCGGGGTATTGTCGCGGGGCGATCTGGCGTCGGGTCGCCGACGGACTAGCCGAAAAGCTCGGTGGCGATCCTGACAAAGGCGCGACCGCGTTCCTCGAAATTTGCGAAGGCGAGCCCCGGTCTTTCGAGTTGGCCGTAGCTCGGGGCGCCGGGCGACAGGATGAGGGTGTCGAAACGGTCGCGCCGATGGGTGAGCGCTTCGAGGCCCTCTTGCAGCGAATTGGCTTCGATCACCTCGACCTGGGGAGCGGCAGCGTAGGCGGCCGTAGCC
>JBDTVO010000138.1:0-7356 GCA_040007135.1 Devosia sp.
CCATGCCGCCACCGACGACGATCACCGTCGCCATCGAGATGCCGGTCAGCGTGTCGACGATGGGCACCGTGACCTGCGCGTAGCGCGCGGCGGTGAGATGCGTCTTGAGGTTGGTGAAGGCCTTTTCGTCGTAGAGATCGAAATTCACCCGCTGGCGATTGAGGCTTTGCACGGTGCGCACGCCGTTGATGCCTTCGGCGAGAGCGCCGTTGGCGCGCGAATTGGTCTCGTGCGCCGCCATGAAGCTGCGCTTGGCCGGCGGCAGCCAGAAAAACCGGATGACCAGCAGCGTCGGCATAGTCGCCATCGTGAGGAGGCCCAGCCGCAGGTCGAGCACGCAGAGCACAATGACGATGCCGAACAGCAGCACGATGTCGCCGACCGACATCACCGATGTCTCGAGGAACTCCTGCATCGAGTTGACGTCGCCCTGTAGCCGCGACATCAGCCGGCCGACTTCGGTCTTGTCCATGAAGCCGAGCGACACGCGCTGCAGACGCGCCATCATCGCCCGGCGTATGTCGAAGAGCACGTGCTCGGCGACCTTGCCGACCATTGTTTCCTGTAACAGGCTCGTGCCGTAGTTGATGACGATCACCACGGCGAACGCCGCGACACACCATGCGAGGACGTGCCCATCGCTGCCGGGGGACATGCCGTTGTCGATGGCAAAGCGGATGATCAGGGGGATCGTGAGGTTGGTCAGAGTAAAGGCGAGAACCGACGCCACCGACAGCAGCATGCTGCGCCGATAGGGGCGGACGAATTCCCAGATACGCCGGACGATCCTTGGATCGTAGGCGTTGCCGAAGACCTCCTCGTCTTCGCGATGCGAGCCCACCACGGCCTTCGCCGGGCGCCGGCTGCGGTCCTCCTCGTCCTCAAGCTCGGAGACGTGCGCTGAGGTCATCGCTACTGTCCGGCCATCATCGGCATGTCGGTCTCGGGGCGGACCTGCAGGTCGTACAACGCCTTGTAGCGGCCGCCGCGGGCCAACAGCTCGAGATGGGTGCCGCGCTCGAGGATGGCGCCATCCTCGATGAACAGGATGTGGTCGGCGTGCATCAATGAGCTCAGCCGATGCGCGATGATGATGGTGACGCGCGCTTCGGAGAATTTGCGCATGGCGACGCGGATGCGCTGCTCGGTGCCGGCGTCGATCGCTGCCGTCGAATCGTCGAACACGAGAACCGCCGGCTTCAGCACCAGGCTGCGCGCAATGGTGAGGCGCTGGCGCTGCCCGCCGCTGAGCGAGACGCCGCGTTCGCCCACGATGGTGCCGTAGCCGCTGGGCAGACCGGCGACATAGTTGTGGAGCTGCGCCGATTCGGCCGCCCGCTCGATACGCGGCTCCTTCGCCCAGGGATTGCCGTAGGCGATGTTGTTCTCGATCGTCGTGGTGAACAGGAACGAGTCCTGCTGCACCACTGCAACATTGCTGCGCAGCGAATCCAGCGTCACCTCCGCGATGTTCTGCCCATCGATGCTGATCGTGCCGCTGCTGACGTCGTAGAAGCGCGGAATGAGGTGCACCAGCGTCGACTTGCCGCTGCCCGGCGGGCCGACCAGCGCGATGGTCTCGCCGCGCTGCGCCTCAAAACTCACGTCGCGGAGCACGTCGCGCGTGGTGCCGGGATAGCGAAAACTCACATGCTCGAAGCGCAGTGTCCCATCGCCCACCTTGAGCATTGGCGCGCTCGGCTTGTCCTTCACCGCCAGCTCGAGGTCCAGCAGGTTGAACAGGCGCATGCCGCAGGTGGCGCCACGCGCGATGGCGTTGACCAGGAGCCCGAGCTGGCGCACCGGCATCTGCAGGATCGTCATGAAGGTGAGGAACTGGGCCAGCGTGCCGACGCTGATGTCCCCGGCGGCGACCTTGCCACCGCCCACCCAGAGCACGAGGCCCATGGCGATGAAGTAGGAGAAGTTCATCAGCGAGCTGCTCTTGACCCTCAGGTCGACGCGGTCGTGCGCCAAGTCGAGTGCGTCCCGCGACGTCTGCTCGAACTTCTCGAGCTCGTGGTCCTGCGCCGCGAAGGCGCGGACGACGCGGATGCCACCCAAGTTCTCCTCCATCACCCGTGACATCACGGTCAGCCGGTTCTGCAACTCGAGCCACGTGGCGCGCAGCTTGAGCTGTGCCCGCGATGAGTTCCAGCCGATGAACGGCACGAAGCTGAGGCTCAGGAGGCCCAGCAGCCAGTCGGTAGAAATGAGGAGATACGCGCCGACGCCGATCAGCACCGCGAGCAGGATGAACCGCACCGTGGCGGTGGCAAAGAACATCCGCACGCCATCGATATCGAGGATGCCCAGGGTGATGAGGTCGCCCGAATGCATGCGGTCGTGGAACGAGAAGCTGAGCTGCTGCAGCTTCTCGTAGGCCGCGAGCCGAAGCTCGTAAGCGGCGTGGTGACCGACGCTTTCGCTGAAGTAGTTCTGCAGCAGCGTGAACACGCCGCGGGCCATCGATACGCCCAGCAGCAGGAGCGCGGTGGCCCACAGCCCTTGCTGCGCCACAGCCCCGGCAGCGCCGGCGATGCCCTGCGCCTGATCGACGGCGTGGCCGAGAAGCCGTGGGATCATCAACTGCAGCGTGGCGGCAATGAAGGTCGAGACGATGCAGATCGTCACCTGCCACGGATGCCGCAGATTGAGGCGGGTGATGCGCCACAGCGTGCCCACACCCCTCCCCCAGCCCGCCTTTGCGACATGGGAGAAGCCAGTGGGGCGCCGCTTGGCGCTGGCCCGGTCGGTGCTCACGGGGACGGTCCGAAGTTGAGATGCCCGCGATGGGCGGGCGGGAAACGGGGCGCGGGCGCGCCCGAGTCCCTCAACGTTAAATTAGCAACGGTGCAGGTTCAACGCCCTAAATGGGCCGATAATTTGGCTTTGTGGGACGAAAAAACGCGTCCCGCCTGCGTCACAGCCAGCGCTCGTTGATGACCACGGTGTCGCCGGGCATGATCGGCTCGTCGAGCCCGACCCAGCGCTTGGTCATGGCGCTGCCGGCGCGCCGGTAGATCATCGCCCGGCCACGATCGGCGAAGTCCTTGAAGCCGCCGCTGGTTGCCACCGCCGCGCGCACGGTCATGCCGTAGACGTAGGGGTATTGGCCCGCCGTGGTCACAGCGCCTTCGATGAAGAACGGGCGATAGGTGCTGACCTCGAGCGACACCTTCGGGCTGATCATGTAGCCGTTGGCGAGGAGCTTGGTGATCGCCTGCTCAGCCACCGTGATGGTCTGGCCGCGGACACTCACCTGGCCGGCGAGCGGGAACGCGATCGTCCCCTTGTCGGTCACGGTGTAGGTGTTGGTGAGGGTGGTGTCGCCGTAGACGGTGACCCTGACGATGTCGCCCGTATCGAGCGTATAAACCGCCGGGGTGTCCACCTTGTAGGCGGCGACCTTGTTGGCGGCGCAGCCGCTCAGAACCGCAAACAGCACGGGAACGATCAGCACTGACCAACGCATGGCAACAACCGCATACACATACACAACTGCGGGCAGTCTGGCGGGTCATGGTTAACATCCGCTGAAGCCTGCGGCAGGCGCTCCGCGCAATGCGAAAGGCTTAACCGTTTGCTAACCCTGATCCACCGATAGTTTTGGCCATGTCCATTGCCTCTTTCATCGTCGGCACGACGCGTGGCCTGCTGGTCGCCGCCGCAACCTCGGCGGCCGCCGTCGGCCTTATCGCGGTGTTTCATCCGTTTGCGCCGGAGGCGGAGACGGGTGTCGCGATGCCATCGGGCAACGGCCTTGGCGACCGTATCGCGACCCTCCGGGCAAGCATTCGCGACGCGGAAGGTGCGCAGACCTCGGGCGTGATCGGCCTCGCACCCGGACCCGCTCCCACCGGCCAGCTCGAAGCCCAGATCGCCAGTGCACTGGAACGCCGCGACGTGGCAGGCCGTGAGGCCTCGGAGATCCGCGCGGCGCTCGAGGCCAACCTGGCCTTGTCGCCGCTGGCGGGCATTCGCGACAGCACCGTCGTCGGACAGCTTCTCGCCCGGCAGGCCACGCTCGAGGGCCAGATTGCCGCAGAGGGTGCACGGCTGAAACCCACACACCCGGTGATGCGGGCGCTCTTCGCGCAGCGCGACTCCCTGGCCGCGCAGGTCAAGGCCGAGGCGGCCAGCATCGCTACGGCGCTCGAGTCTGAGGCCAAGGCCGACGCGGCTCAGGCGGCCCTGCTGGCAAAGCAACTGGCGGCGATGGCAGCCAGCCCGCCGAAGTCTTCGATCCCCACCATTCCGAACACCGCGCTCGCGGCGGATCGTGCCGAACTCGACCGATTGCTCGACGCCTACATGGCGACGCCAGCGGCGCGCCCTGCCCCCGGCACCGCCGACGATTTGCGCACGCCGACCAACCTCATCGTCATTGGCGCCGCCGGGCTGGGCGCCATCGTCTTCCAGCTGCTGGCCGCGTCGCGACGACGCTCCGCCATCCGCGCCGGCGAGATGGCGGCCTGGATCGCGGACAGGGACGACGCCGAAGCCGATATGGTCCCGCCGGTCGAACTCCCGACAGACATACCGCTGCGCCGGGCGTCCTAGCGCCGCGGACTCGCGGTTAAGCATTCCCACCGATGAGCCGCTGGCGCCCCGCCGTCGCCCGATATGCTCGGGGCGACGAAGACTGTGAACTGAGCGCGGCATTGCTGACTGAATCCGAAGCCCCACCGGCCCTCGCCCCCGATGCCAGGGGAATGGGCACCATCCGGCCATTCGCCGCCAGCGATGCGGACGCGGTCGCGAACCTGCTTGTCCGTGCCTTCCAGAACTCCAGCCGGCCGGCACCGACCGGCATGGCCGCCTATCTGCGGCACGTCTATCTCGACGCGCCCTGGGTAGATCCATTGTTTTGGTCGCGGGTACTCGAGTCCGTCGACGGACGCATCGTGGGATTCCTCGGCGTCACTGCCCTGCCGATGGCAATGGCGAGCCGCCGCATCAATGCCGCCGTCATCTCATCGCTGGCCGTGGACCCGGTCGAGGGCGGCGCCATGACGGCAGCGCGGCTGCTCCGCGATGTCCGCTCCGGTCCGCAAGACGCCATCGTCTCGGACCGCTGCAATGCCGCCGCCGTCGCTGCGCTCCGTGCCCTCGGCGGCGAAGTCATCCGCGCCTACAGCTTCGACTGGCTGCGCACCTTGCGTCCGCTCGGCTTTGGGCTCGACGCGCTGGCGCGCCGGATGCCACCGCTCCGCCTGCTGGCGCCACTGGTCAGCCCTTTCGACAACGCCGCCCTCGGTCGAAGCCTGCGCACGGACGGAGCCCGCTGGGTGACCCCCAGCCGCGCCCGGGCAGCCGAGGCGTTCACCGACCGGCCTGCGGGCCTCGACGAGATGACGGCGTTGCTGCCGGAGCTCGTCGCCGACTTTGCCTTGCGGCCCGACTGGACCCCGGCAAGCCTCCGCGCTCTCCTCGGCGATGCGAGCCAGAAAGCCGACCTCGGCGACTTTGCTGCGCGCCTCGTGCTCGACACCGCGCAGCGCCCGGTGGGCGCTTTCATGCTGCATTTGCGCAAGGGGCGCACCGCACAGGTGCTGCAGCTGCTGTCGCGAAAGGGACGGGAGGGGATCGTGCTCGACCGCGCCATCGCCTCTGCCACAGCAGCGGGTGCAGTCGCCATCCGCGGTCGTTCGACGCCGCGCTTCACCGAGGCACTGATGGAGCGGCGGGCGCTGTTCGTCCCCGAGCAGGCGACGGTCGTTCTCACTCGCGATGCGGAAATCCTCGCGCATTTCCGCGATGGGACCGCCTTCTTTACCGGCCTCGCCGGGGAAGAGTGGATGCGCCTCAACGGCGATCGATTTTGAGACAAATTGTAACGATGCTCTAGGCCGTCGCGGTTAACCATACCGCTTAGCCTTACCTGCTGAAGACCCCAGCATTTCCAACGATTTGACTGCCTCACCGCCGGCGGTCGCGTTAAGACATTGCGTGGTTTCCGACACTCGGATCGACGCGAGACATGTGCGGTATCGTTGGCTATTTCGGCCCAGGCGTGGCCTCCGAAGACTCCCCGCGGGTTTTGCGGCGGATGGCCGACGCAGTTGCCCATCGCGGCCCGGATGAAATGGGGTTCTATTCCGCCGGCACGCTGGGCCTCGGCCACCGCCGGCTGTCGATCGTCGGCCTCGCCGACGGACAGCAGCCGATGCGATCGACGAGCGCGGTCATCAGCTTCAACGGCGAGATCTTCAACTATCTCGAACTGCGCGACGACCTGATCGCGCGTGGACATCACTTCCGCACCGGCTCGGACACCGAAGTGCTTCTGACGCTGCTGTCGGAGCGTGGCGAGGCCGCTCTCGACGAGCTCAATGGCGATTTCGCCTTCGCTCATTTCGATGAGCGTCGCCAGCGGCTGCTGCTGGCGCGCGACCGCATCGGCGTGCGGCCCCTCTACTACACCTGGCGCGGAGAAACGCTGGTATTCGGCTCCGAGATCAAGGCGCTGCTTGCTTTCCCCGGCGTCACCGCCGAACTCGATCCGCTGGCTCTCGATCAGGTGTTCACGATGTGGGCGCCGCTCGCGCCGCGCACGGCGTTTGCTGGCATCTTCGAGCTGCCGCCGGGACACTTGCTGGTGGTCGAGAACGGCCACGCCACGACCCGCGCCTGGTGGACACTCGATTTCCCCGACCTGGGGGACAGCGACGATCGGCGGGAAGCCGACATCGCCGACGAACTGCTCGCCCTCCTCGACGACGCGACCCGTGTCCGCCTGCGTGCCGACGTGCCGGTGGGCGCCTACCTTTCGGGGGGACTCGACAGCTCGCTGGTTGCCGCGCTGGCGGCGCGCCGTGTGGGCGACCGGCTACGCACCTTCTCCCTCACCTTCGACAGCGCCGAGCACGACGAGAGCCGCTACCAGGCGATGATGGTCGAGGCGCTGGGCACCTCGCACTCGAGCGTCGCGACCTCGGCCGCGGACATCGCAGCTTTGTTCCCCGGCACGGTGCGCTCGACGGAAACGCCGATCATCCGCACGGCTCCTTCTCCGATGCAGCTGCTGAGTCGTCATGTCCACGACGCCGGCTACAAGGTGGTGCTGACCGGCGAAGGCGCCGACGAGATGTTCGCCGGCTACGACATCTTCCGCGAGGCGCGCGTCCGCCGCTTCGTGGTTCGCTCGCCGCGCTCGGAACGCCGCGGCCTGCTGTTCCGTCGGCTCTACCCATATCTGCCGGCGCTGCAGTCGCAGACCGCCGAGTACCTCGCCGCCTCGTTCGGCGCCGGAACCGACCGCCTCGACGACAGGCTGTTCTCGCATCGACCGCGCCTGCGCGCCACGTCGCAGGCCAAGCTGTTCTACTCCGACGACCTGCGGGCGCGGCTTGC
>JBDTVO010000139.1:0-7325 GCA_040007135.1 Devosia sp.
CACTTGGAGGCTGTGAGAACTCTAGGGTCCTCCCCCGGGCTCGAGGGCTATACGGGCGGGACAAGCCGCGATCAGAGAGCAGCTAACGGGAAACGATAGACGGACGGACGGTCGACCCCGCCGCCAGGAAGACACGGGCGCAGAACTCCGGGCGTTTCCGATTCCGCCGGGGGTACCCCTCGATCGACAGCAGCGATTTATGCCCATAACCGGCAAAGCCACGGCAGCTGGGGCTCAGCCGGTTATGTTGACCGTCACGTGGTTCATTCGATCGCAAGTCGGCTCTTGAGTGCCCTATTGCCACGTTCATTCCGGGGGATGGCCGAGGACGCGGAACCAACTGGTATCGATCGTGGGATTTGTGAGAGGGCGGAGCCCATTCGATACTGTGTCCGCCGGAAGCGGACCAGACCAGCGCGGGGCTTCGGGAATCCGGCTGCAGCGACGCCTGAACAGAGTCAGTGCTCGCCCACGGTTATCGTGCCAGCCGCCGCAATGACCCGCGGAACCGCAGGAGCCAGCGTCGAACCGCGGCATCCAATATACTGTCGTCCTCGGCGACCCACCAGCAGATGGCCTCGATCTTGATCGCCAGTTCGGCAGTATCCCTTGCCGAGGTTTGGGAGATCGCCTCGGCAACCCGCAATGTCTCATCAATGCCAGCTGACCACGCTGCGTGCGCTGTGGCGGCAGCTATCCGGTCACCTACGTCATCCAGGGACTGATACCGGCGCCAATGTCGCTGGCAACGGCGCTTCAAGCGACCGAAGCGTCGAGCCAGTACTGTCATCTGCGTCGGGTCTGCGGTTCCCGGCTGCACAGAGGGCCTGTCGATGATCTTGGCCATGTATCCCCCTGAGCGACGCACTCGGCCGCGTTGGAGCCACCAAGCGGCGCGTACGGAGGCAAGTCTAGGCGAGCGGCCTAAGCCCAGGGGATAAGAGTGAGGAAAAGGAGCCTGGGTGCTGCAATGAATTTCCGCTCTGCGCCAATAGCGGACTTCGCATGGTCCTCAGGGAATCACGACGTACGGGGAGGAAGGCGTCGGCGTTGCCGTCGGATCAGCCATTCGGCGACCGAGAGGTTCAGGATCCAAGCTGAGCCCATCAGGAGCGCGAGTGTGATTGAGTCCGGTTTACCGAAGATCATTACCTGTGGAATCTGCACGAGCCCCTGCGTTCCGGCTCCCAAGCCGATGGCGTAAGCGCGGCGCATCCACGCTTGGTGTACCGCGACGTTGCCGCGACGGATCGCGCTGAAACCCAAGATGATCGAAATGGCCATCGCTGATCCGAACAAAAGCCGGAGCGCGTGCAGGAGCGGATGGTCGGCAGGAACGATTGCGTAGAACGTCGCCATCCAAAGTCCCGAGAGTGCTGCCACGAGGCCGGCACCAACCAGGATGCGGCCCGCCCTTCGATGCCAGGCTCCAAAGCGCCGGCGAATGCCAGGCGAGAACTGGAACGCACCGACCACGCTGTAGAGCGTCACGCTGACAATGTGCAACAACACTGGAATTGGTGAGGCGAAGAAGCGGATATTGTCCACCGTGATTTCCGCATGCCCGATGAGCGCTGTGACTCGGAACGCGCCCGCGACCACGGGGATAAAGGCGAGGGCAAGAAGCCCTGCTGGGATCAGCCAGTCAGCTGCGGTCCAGCCGCCCGAAGGCCGCGCGGTCGCGGCAATTGTGCTCATAACTCGCTGCCTCTGGTTTGTGCGGAGGGATGGGGCGACCACGTGGCGGCGCGGCGGCGCCCCCCGATGTAACGCATGGCCGCGTAGCCGATCAGAAACAGGGCCGTTTTGCTGGCGATGGCGTAGATCGACATGAACGCCGACCAGGTCACGATGCTGAAATTCAAAGCAACGACCACGTTCAACACCGCGGAGAAAAACATCAGGGCTGCCCAGGCAAAGCCGAACGTCACGGCGATGTCGGACACGAGCGCGGTGGCGATCGGGGGGAGATACCGGACCAACCATCCTCGCCTCATCATCACAATCCCGACGATGACGTAGATCACGCTGGGTTTGACCATCAGGAAGCGGGGGTCGTCAGTGATCAGTGTGGCGGCGCCTGAGCCCAGCACGAGGAACAGGCTCATCCACTGCATGGCTTCTAGGGGCTTCTTCGAGATGACCTGCCAGCCGATCTGGGCGACCCCGAGGGCCATGGCGAGCACCACCGACAGTGCCACGTTCCTGGTCACAAGAAAGACGACGAGGAAGAGGAACGTCGATGCCATGTCGACGAGCAGTACGGACGCCGCTGCAAACAAACTTTTCATTTCGATCCTCCTGTTCAATTGCCCAATGGACGGGCGGCTCAACGCCGCCCGTGGGGATGAGAGAGCACCGAGTTAGACGGTGGTCGCGTGAGACGGTTCGGCGTTGAGCGAGGTCCTCGCGGCCTTGTTGCGATGCTCGGACCACAGCGAATAGCCCAGCCAGATCATCGCGATCCCCATGGGAACCGCCGCATAGCGCTGGAGCGCATGTGGCAGGAGGGCAGCGGCCGGCGTGATCACTGCGGCAATCGCGAGGAGCACAGCCGGCCAGCGCGGCAGCACGGCGGCGCGAACCGTCGCGATGCCGAACAGCAGGCCACCGAGCAGATAGCAGACGCCGAGCACCGCGTAAGCGGGCACCATAGCGCCGATATCCATGACGCCTGGATGGCCGTTCGCAACTCCCAGAGCGCTGTCGATGAATCCAGGCACGGACGGCGCGAGGATCGGCAAGACGAATAGCTCGACAAAGACGAAACCGGTTTGCAGCCAGAAGGAAATCGTCAACAGGGCAAAGCCTGTAAGACCGAGCCAGCCCGCCCGGGTCGCCTGACGGGCGTAGAGCCCAGTAAAGCCAATCAGGAAAAACAGGCACATGACGAACTTCAGGCTGATGATCACCGCCCACAGACTGGTCGTGACCGAGGCGAGCTCGTCGGGGGGATGGATCGGCTGGATGCCGGCAAAGATCAGGCCGCCTGCGATGGCAGCGAGGCCGGAGGCGCGGATGAGTCCTTGCGATGTGATCGCCATTTTCAATGTCCTTGTGAAGCAACGGTGAGTTGGTGGGAGCGCCCCGCCAGCTGGGCGAGGCGCAGGGGATCGGTGGCTCAGGCCGTGGCAGCGACGACGGCTGACGTCGCCGCGGATTTCTCGCGCCGCTCAGACCAAAGCGCGTAGCCAAGCCAGAGCAGGGCGATGCCGACCGGCACAGCAATCTTGGGCTGCAAGTCGAGTGGCAGAATCGCTGCGAGCGGCCCCATCGCGGTTCCAACGGCAAGCAGAACACCGGACCAACGCGGCAGGACGCGAGCCCGGAAAGTGGCGACACCGAACAGCAGTCCACCGAGGATGTAGAGCGGTCCCGTAATCGTCCACACAGTCGGCAGCGAGCTCAGATTGATCGTGCTGGCCGTGCCGTTGAACATGCCGAGCCAGCCCTCCACAAACGCCGGCGACACGGTGGCCAGCGGCGGCAGAATGAACACCTCGACGAAGGTGAATCCCAAGATCAGCGCGAGCCAGAGGCTGAGCAGCAGGTAGCCGGCAAAGCCCAGCCAGCCGGCTTTCTCCGCTTGCCTGGCGTAAAGCCCCGCCAGACCGATCAGCCCGAAGATGGAGGTCGCCATGGCAAGGACGTGGACCATCATCCACGACGCGGTGGTGACCGAGGCGAGCACGTTTGGCGGATGGAGGACGCCAACGAGACCATAGGACAGGCCGGCGATCATGACGGCCGGGCCGCTCCAGCGCATGAGATTTCGGGCGGTGATTTTCATTTGAGAGTCCTTTCATCGGACGTGAGTGAAGGGGGTGACCGCGTGACGGAAATCAGCGGCAGGCCGAGGTCGCGAATTCTTTGCAGCATGCCGTGGAGCGCGGACTGGTCGGCGGCAACGACACGGATCAGCGTCGTGCCGTCGCCCTCATGGGTCAGACCGGCGACCTCCAGCTGATCCGCCCAGCGGGCATCGAGATGTCCCTGCAGGCAAATCTGGTAGGTCGCCGCCGCATGCGGGTCGGGCTTGGGGGTAGTGGGCTTGGTCATCTGGCTCCCGGGCTGTGCCGTGTGCAAACGGTGCGTTCGCATGGGAGCTGTGTGAGGCCACACATGGTGAGGGCGCCTCACCACATCTGGTGAGACGGCGAAAATATTTGCAGCCAAGGAGAAAGGCTTCCGGGGACGACCCCGCGGGCGGCCCTATTGAGGCTGGGCGCGCACCAGCAGGCTCAACTGGTCGGCCCGGTGAATCGCAGAGCGGCGACTGTTGACGCCCAGCTTCTCGTAGATGTTCTTGGTGTGGGTGCGCATCGTGTTGAGTGAGATCATCAACTCGCGAGCGATCTCGGGACCGCCGAGGTCGCTGCGGAGTAGTCGCAGGACGTCCAGCTCGCGATCGCTCAGCGGCTCGATCAAATCGGGATGCACCGACGCGTCGGGTTCCGCTTGACCCAAAGCGGCGATGAGCTGGCGCGTGTAGGCCGGCGTGATGCCGCGCTTCAATGCTGCCTTCAGCAATGTCGCCATTCTCTCGCCGCCGCCGACAAACAGCCGGACATAGGATTCGGGTTCCGCCAGTGACAATGCGCGCTCCAGCGGCACGAGCGGCGCTGTTGGGTCACCGTCGCCCCGATACGCCAGTGACTGGAGCAGCGAAATCTCGATGACGCTGCCCATTCTGGCGCTGCCGGCCGCTTGATCGAGGAGACGATCGAGAAGCCGCTGCGCGACCTCGCCGCCGGCGTCCTGCACGAGGAGCAACCGGGCCAGCGTGATGTGTTCGAACTCGCGCAGATAGGTGAGCTCATCATCGACACCGAGCCCGCGCTCGCGCTGCCAACGGAATGCGTCATCCATCCGACCTTGCGCGATCCAGATGCGCGTCCTGATTGCCGCGACCGGTCGAATGAGAGGGAAGAAGTCGCTCACATAGAGGTGTTCGGCCTCATTCAGTAATTCCACGGCGCTGTCGAGGTCGCCCTCGTCGCGCCGCAGCAGGGCGGCGGCGACGCGCCAGCGATAAGGGTGCTGCGGCAGCCCAGCCGCCTCGCCGAGCTCCTGGCTCTTCGCCAAATGCTGGCGTGCGACGTCGAAATCGTTGCGCTCGCGGTAGAGGTCACTCAGTCCCGCGTGCATGTCGGCGGTTCCGCGCAGCGCGCGACCATCCGATGTTACGGCGAGCTCGAGAGCCTGCTGGCACACCCTGATGGCCTCGGTCAGCCGACCCTGCGCACGGTTAATGTCCGACAGCGCCAGTGACACACCCAGCACGTCTGAGATATGCCCGGCCCGCTGCAGTCCATTGCGCCCTTCCGCCCACGCCCGGCGTGCCGGTTCTAGGTTCCCCTGCGACCAGTAGGCGATGCCCAGCATCGACGATCCCGCCGCGCGGCCTACATCATCGTCGGCAGGTGCAAGCTCTAGCACCCGCTTTGCGTGCTCGATAATTCCGGGGACGTCGCCCCGAACCTGAGCCAGGGCGGCGCGATAGAGTTCGACCGCTCCGGGCAGCCGAGGCAACTGGCTCTGATCGATAACCACCACGCGGCTCGACGCCGAGTCCTCTGCCAGCGCGGCGAGCCCGTATTCAACATCGCGAAGGCGTTCGTCGATCCCGTCGAACTCTCCGTACGAGACCAGCGCGCCGACAAAGCCGATGCCGAGCACCGGTCGATTGCGGACCAGTTCCTTGGGAAGCAGTCGCGACCAGCCGCGAAGGATGGCCTCGCCGCGATTCCTTTGCATCTCTGGCGTGGCGCGCTCGATCAGCTCAGCGGCACGCTCGAGATCGCTGGCGAGGAGCGCATGCTGGATGGCGTCGAACCGCTCACCCTGCTGCTCGTACCAATCGCTCGCGCGCCGGTGCAGCAGAGGCAACTCGGCCTGCACCTCGCCCGACAGATGCGCGAGCAGCACATCGGCGAACAGATGATGGTACCTATACCATTGTCGCCGGTCGTCGAGCGGCACGATGAAGAGGTTCTGCCGGTCCAGTGTGTCGAGCATCGCCTTGCTGCCACTCGCGTCGGTCACCGCGTCACAAAGCGACCCACTCAACCGGCCCAGAAAACTTGTGCGGAACAGAAAGCGGCGGACGTCGTCAGGCAGTCTCTGCAGCACCTCTTCCACCAGGTAGTCGACGATATAGCGATCGCTGCCCGCAAAGCCAACGATGAACCCGGTGGGGTCGTCGCGGCCCTCGAGCGACAGTACCGCCATTTGCAATGCCGCGATCCAGCCTTCGGTTCGCTCGCCCAGGACGGCAACATCTTTCGCCGTTAGACTCAGGCCCTTTGCACCATTGAGATAGGCCGAGGATTCCTCGAGCGTGAACCGAAGATCGGCTGACCTGATCTCGACCAGTTCGCCGCGCGCCCGCAGCCCGCCGAGCGGCAATGCCGGGTCGGCGCGCGTGCTAATCACTAAGTGGATCTGCGACGGCAGATGCTCGAGCAAAAAGCCAATTCCGGCCGCGATCTCGGATTGGTTGATGACGTGGTAGTCGTCCAGGACCAAATCGATGTCCACCGTCAGGGCGCTGAGCCCATTGAGCAGCTTGGCGAGAAAACTGTCGGATGACTGTTCCGCCGGCATCAACGCGGGAAAGTCGACGCCAACGGCCTCGGCTGCTTGCTCAAGAGCGGCAATCAGGTGCGACCAGAAGACCGTAAGGTCATTGTCGGTCTGATCTAGCGAGAGCCACGCGAGGCCCCGGCCTTTGCGTTTGCCTGCGAGCCATTCGGCGAGCAACGTCGTCTTGCCAAAGCCGGCCGGCGCCGAAATGAGCGTGAGCTTCGATTGGGTTCCTCGCCGCAGACGTTCGCTAAGACGCGACCGCTCGACGAGCCCCTGTCGCAGCTTCGGCGCAAACAGCTTTGT
The DNA here is from genome assembly GCA_040007135.1 of Devosia sp. Classification (GTDB taxonomy): domain Bacteria; phylum Pseudomonadota; class Alphaproteobacteria; order Rhizobiales; family Devosiaceae; genus Devosia_A. Next base: position 6,892 of record JBDTVO010000139.1, read on the forward strand.
CGCTACGAGTGGGCTTGGCATCGGCCCACGGTATCAGGCACCACGCCCGAACGTGGGACAAATCGGTGATGCCGCAGGTTAGGCGCCGGTCGCCGTGATCAGACTGCGGCTACAAACAGGTTGGGGCCATGTTTCGACGGCCCCATCGGGGATGACCCCCGCGACCGCGGAGCACCGGTTCATCGAAGTGCTTAGGCCTATCCTTCCCAACTAGGAGGCATTCTGGCCGTCCGGCTTCGACTTCCGCTTTGGGCCAAGAGCGGTCCGTGGCGTTGGCCCTCGCCGCGCCTCCGTTCAGCCACCCGGCCGCTCGATCGGCCCGGATCGCTACATCGCACTGTCGTAGGTCAAAAATGTTGATAGCTGCTCCCAACCCGAGGCCGGGGCCGACCCACATTGCCCTATTGCCCGGGAGGACCCTGCAGAACAGCAGC
>JBDTVO010000140.1:0-7268 GCA_040007135.1 Devosia sp.
GCCCGAGAGCTGGCCCGGATACTTGTTGGCCTGCTCCGGAATCTTGACGCGCTCCAGATAGTGCCGGGCAATCTTCTCGGCTTCCGCCTTGGGCATCTTGCGCACCCAGATCGGCCCGAGTGTCAGGTTCTCGAGGATGGTCAGGTGCGGGAAGAGATTGAAGTGTTGGAACACCATCCCGACTTCTTTGCGCACCTCGTCGATCTTCTTGAGATCGTTGGTGAGTTCGATGCCGTCGACGACGATCTTGCCTTTCTGGTGCTCCTCGAGCGCATTGATGCAGCGGATCATCGTCGACTTGCCCGAGCCTGACGGCCCGGCGATGACGATGCGCTCGCCTTTATGCACCCTCAGATTGATGTCTTTGAGGACATGGAAGTCGGCGTACCATTTGTTGACGCCGAGGAGGTCGACGGCGACCTCGTCGGAGACCTTCATCTTGCTGGTGTCGACCATGTGATCGGTCGCGACCTCAGGCAACGTCATGGCGGATTCCTATCGTTTGTAGCCGACACGCAGCCGGTCCTCGGTGTATTTTGAGTAGCGGCTCATGCCGAAGCAGAAGATCCAGAAGACCAGCGCCGCAAACGCGAGCCCCGATGCCGGGGTGGTCGAGGTTGCCCACACCGGGTTGGAGAAGCTGTTGCGGATGGTGCTGAGCAGTTCGTAGATCGAGATGATGTAGACGAGGCTGGTGTCCTTGAAGAGCCCGATGAAGGTATTGACGATCCCCGGGATGACGATGGTGATCGCCTGCGGCAGCACGATCATCCGCATCATCGTCCAGTAACCGAGGCCGAGCGACTTGGCGCCCTCGTACTGGCCCTTGGGGATCGCCTGCAGCCCGCCGCGGACGACTTCGGCCATGTAGCAGGCGCCGAACAGCGCGACGCCGATCAGGGCGCGCAGCAGCTTGTCGAAATTGACCCCGTCCGGCAGGAACAGCGGCAGCAGGATGCCGGCAAAGAAAATCACCGTGATCAGCGGCACGCCGCGGCAGATCTCGATGATGGCGACGCAGAAATAGTGGACGATCGGCATCGTCGAGCGGCGGCCGAGCGCCAGCAGCACGCCAAGCGGCAATGACACCGCCATGCCGGCGAAGGCGACGAGGATGGTGAGGAAGAGGCCGCCCCAGAGGCTCGTCTCGACCGTCGGCAGGCCCAGCACGCCGCCGATCAGCAGCACGCCCGACACGATCGGGAAGACGACGAAGAGGTAGAGCAGGTTGTAGCCCTTGTAGGGGACCGACGGCATGGCCAGCGGCACGATGCCGGCGACCATGAGCAGCAGGAACAGGTTCACCCGCCAGCGTTCGGGATCGGGGAACCGGCCATACATGAATTGGCCGAAGTTCGCCTGGACGAAGGTCCAGCAGGCTCCGGTGGGATTGGCCGCACAGGCCTCGCGACCATTGCCGCTCCACACCGCATTGAAGATCGCCCAGTTGGCCACCGGAACGAGCACCGCAATGAGGATGAGCGCCCCGATGATGGTGAGGATGGTGTCGCCCACCGTTCCGAAGAGGTTGGTCCGCATCCACGGCCACACCCCATGCACCCGCGTCGGCGGCGGCTCGGCGTCGAGGATCTGCCGGCGGATGAAGTAGACGTCGGTTTGGGACTGCATGTCGGACATCGCGGCCCCTCCTAGCGCTCGGTGAGCGCGATGCGCGCGTTAAAGAGGTTCATGGCCACCGAGATCAGGATGCTGAGCCCGAGATAGAACGCCATCCAGATGGCCACCACCTCGATCGACTGGCCGGTCGGGTTGAGCACGTTGTTGCCCACCGCCACGAGGTCAGCGAAGCCGATAGCGAGGGCCAGCGATGAGTTCTTGACGATGTTGAGATATTCGCTGGCGAGCGGAGGGATGATGACGCGCAGCGCCTGCGGCAGCACCACCAGCCGCAGCACATTGCCGCCCTTGAGGCCAAGCGCCCGCGCCGCTTCGGTCTGTCCCTGACTGACCGCCATGATGCCGGAGCGGACGATCTCGGCAATGAACGACGCGGTGTAGACGCCGAGCGCGATGAACATGGTCGCGAACTCGGGCGCAATGGTCCAGCCGCCGCTGATGTTGAAGCGCGTCTTGGCCGGAAGCTCGAAGGTGAGCGGTGCGCCGGTCACGAGGAACGTCCCGAGCGTCAGCACCACGATGACCCCGAGGCCCGCCCACACCGTGTGGAACGGCTGCCCGGTCCGCATCTGCCGGGCATGCGCCCAGCGCCGGATGATCTCGGCGGCCACGAGGCCGATGACGAACGCCCCGAACGTCCATCCGAACAACTCGCCCGGCACCGGGCGCGGCATGAACAGCCCGCGGTTGGAGAGCAGCAGGTCGGGGCCGAGCTGGATGGCGTCCTTGATCGCCGGCAGGGCGGCGATGACCGCCAGGTACCAGAACAGGATCACCAGCAGCGGCGGAATGTTGCGGAAGAGCTCGACATAGATCGTGGCGATGGTCCGGATCAGCCAGTTCCGCGAGAGCCGTGAGATGCCGACGATCAGGCCCAGCACGGAGGCGATGACGATCGCGAGGATCGACACCACGATCGTGTCGAGCAGGCCGGCAAGCAGCGCGTAGCCGTAGGTCGTGTCGGAGTTGGTGGGAAGCAGCGTCGAGATGTCGAAGTTCGAACGTTGCGCCAGAAAGCCGAAGCCCGAGGCAATGCCGCGCTCGCGAAGGTTGGTGACGGTGTTGTTGATGAACCAGCCGAGGACAGCAATGACCACGACCACCACGACGGCCTGGATCGCGAGTGCGCGGGTTTGTGGATTGTTGTACCAGGCGACCTTTTCGCTACCAAATCCAGCTTCAGCGACCGCCATTCACAATCCCCCGACTGCACCAAAGTTTAGGGCCAGGCGATTGCCGCCTGGCCCCATTTCAGATCAGAGGATCGGGATACCGTACTGGATGCCACCGGCATTCCATTGGGCGTTGACGCCGCGGCTCAGGCCGAGCGGCGAGCCCTCGCCGATGTTCCGGTCGAAGCTCTCGCCGTAGTTTCCGACGGCCTTGACGATCTGGTAGGCCCAATCCTTCGGCAGGCCCATGCCCTTGCCGAAGTCGTTCTCACCCGTGCCCATGAAGCGCTGGACGGTGGGATCGGTCGAGTTCTTCATCTCCTCGACGTTCTTCTGCGTGATGCCGAGATATTCGGCGTCGAGCAGCGCGTACGACGTCCACTTGACGACGTTGAACCACTGCGGGTCGTTGGCGCGGACCACCGGACCAAGCGGCTCCTGCGAGATGACTTCCGGCAGAACCTCGTGGTCGTCGGGCTTGGTCATCTGCAGACGCACGCCGGCGAGGCCGGAGCGGTCGGTCGTCAGGGAGTCGCAGCGGCCGGCATCGTAGGCCGCATTGATGTCGGCCAGCTTGTCGATGACCAGCGGGGTGTACTTGAGGTTGTTCTTCTTGAAGTAGTCGGCAAGGCCGGTGACCGTGTCGGTGCCGCCCTGGACGCAGATCGTGGCGCCGTCGAGTTCCTTGACGGACTTGATGTTCGCGGACTTGCGAACCATGAAGCCTTCGCCGTCGTAGTAGTTCACGCCGGCAAACGCGAAGCCGAGCGTCGTATCGCGTGAGATCGTCCAGGTGGTGTTGCGGACGAGCAGGTCGATTTCACCCGACTGCAGCGCCGGGAAGCGGTTGACCGATCCGAGCGGGGTATACTTCACCTTGCTGCCGTCGCCGAACACCGCGGCCGCAACGGCCTTGCAGTAGTCGACGTCGAAGCCGCTGTAGACGCCGTTGGCGTCGGGAGCGCCGAAACCCGGCTGCCCCTCGTTCACGCCGCACTGCACGAAGCCCTTGGCTTTGACGTCGTCGAGCGTGCCGGCAACAGCGGCGGTCGCTCCGATGCCAAGCGCGGCGACGAGTGCCAGAGATACCATCAGTTTCTGCATGAGTGTCCTACTTTCCTGACCCTGTTTTGCCCCAGGCGGACATTATTGTCCGTCGGTATCCCCGGCCGGCGAACCCGCTGGGGTGCTGAACGCATGGAAGCGGCTACTCACGTGCACGTCAAGCCAATACGGGAATTGCCTGCACCAATGCTGGGCTGCCTGAGGCACGTGCCACAATAATGGGCAGCGTGCTCACGACCGCGCCTGACGCCGTTCTAGTGGGTCAGCGGATGGGTGGGGCGTACTGGATGCCGCCGTCTTTCCACAGCGCGTTGAGCCCAGGCGTGAGCGCCAGCGGTGTTGTCGCGCCGACGTTGCGATCGAACATGTCGCCGTAGTTGCCGACGTGTTTGATGATGCGATAGGCCCAGTCCTTGGGGAGGCCGAGCGACGCGCCGAAATCGTCCTCGCCCACACCGAGCAGCCGCTTGATCTCCGGGCTGTCCGAGCCGAGCATTTCGTCGACATTCTTCTGCGACACCCCGAGTTCGTCGGCATCGAGCAGCGCGAAATACACCCAGCGGGTGACCTTGAGCCAGCTGTCGTCGCCCTGCGCGATGGCGATCGACAAGGGTTCCTTTGAGATCACTTCGGGCAGGATGATGTAGTCGGCGGGGTTGGCAAACGTCGCCCTGTCGGCGGCGAGACCGGAGGCATCGGTGGTGTACGCCTGGCACTTGCCATCGAGGAACGCCTTCACCGCCTCGTCGTGGCCGGCGAAATACACCGGCTGATAGGTCAGCTTGTTGATCGCGAAATAGTCCTCGGCGTTGAGCGCCGACGTCGTCGCTTCCTCAACGCAGACGCTGGCGCCCGACAGCGCCACCGCCGAAGTTACCCCGGACGCCTTGGGCACGAGGAAGCCCTGGCCGTCGTAGTAGAGGGTGCCGACGAAGGTGACGCCGAGCTGCGTGTCGCGCTCCATCGTCCACGATGTCGTTCGCGCCAGCACGTCGATGGTTCCCGCCGCCAGCACCTTGAAGCGGTCGGCGGTGGTGGTCGGAGTAAAGCGCACGGCCTTGGGATCATCGAAGATCGCCGCCGCCAGCGCCCGGCAGTAGTCGACGTCGAGGCCGGCCCATTCGTTGTCGGCGCCGAGCTTCGAAAAGCCCAGCAGCCCCTCGGTGACGCCGCACTGCACAAAACCCTGCGCCTTGACGTCGTCGAGCTTGCCTGCCGCCGCGCCGGACACGCAAAGGCAGCTCGCCACGAGGCCGATGAGTAGGGGCTTGCCGATCATCCATCCGGTCCCTGAGTACAAGTTGCACGCAAGCCCCTATTGCGGGATACGTCAAGCGGCACAGGACACTAACCATGACCGACAAGCCGTCGCGCCCCACCTCCGTCGAGACCATCCTGACCCATGTCGGGCGCCACCCCGAACAGAACCGCGGCTATGTGAACACGCCGGTCTATCGCGGCTCGACGATGCTGTTTCCAACGCTCGACGCGCTCGAAAGCCCGGAGCCGAGGTTCGACTACGGCCGGACCGGCAACCCGTCGTCGGCGGATGTCGAGGAGTGCGTGACCGCGCTCGAAGACGCGGCGGGTACGGTGCTTGCCCCGTCGGGGCTGTCGGCGATCGCGCTGGCGCTGATGACGACGCTCAAGTCCGGCGACGAACTGCTGATGACCGACAGCGCCTACCAGCCGACCCGCCGGGTCAGTGATGGCGTGCTCGCGCGGATGGGGGTCAGCGTCCGCTACTACGACCCGCGGATCGGCGCCGGGATCGGTGAAAGCATCTCCGAGCGGACCCGCGCGATTTTCGTCGAGAGCCCCGGGTCGCTGACCTTCGAGCTGCAGGACCTGCCGGCAATAGCGGCCATCGCCCGGCCGCGCGGCATCGCCGTGATCGTCGACAATTCCTGGGCGACGCCGCTCTACTACCGGCCGCTGGCGCTGGGCGCCGACATCGTCGTCCACGCCGGCACCAAGATGTTCGTCGGCCATTCGGACACGATGTTCGGGACGGCGTCGGCCAACCGGCAGTGGATCAAGCCGCTGCGCGAAACCCACAGGTGGCTCGGCCTCTGCGCCTCCCCTGATGACTGCTTCCTCGCCGCCCGCGGGCTTCGCACGCTGGCGTTGAGGATGAAGGAGATCAGCGCCCGATCGATCGCAATGGCCACCTGGCTGGAGAGTCAGCCCGGCGTGCGCCGCGTGATCCACCCTGCCCTGCCCTCGAACCCTGACCACACCATCTATCGGCGCGACTTCACCGGCTCGGGCAGCACCTTCGCGATCCTCCTCGAGACCAAGCCGCGGGCTGCCCTCGCTGCGCTCGTCGACGGCTTCGAGCTTTTCGGCCTCGGCTGGTCATGGGGCGGCTACGAGAGCCTCTGCCTGCCGATTCACCCGGCGAAAGTGCGAACGGCGACGAGCTGGCCCGACCCTGGCCCAATGCTCCGGATCCACGTCGGGCTGGAGGGCTTCGACGACCTCAAGGCCGATCTCAGCGCCGGGCTCGCGCGATACCTCGCCGCCTGAGCTGCAGCAGCCGGGTCACGGCGGCAGTTCCCCGGCTCCGGATCGTGCCATCGGCGGCGCGGCGGAAGAGCCAGCCCCTTTGTGCAAACACCCAGCGAAGGACATAGGCGCCGAGGGTGCCTATGCCCGCCCCGACGAGAGTGTCGGTCGGGTAGTGTGCGCCGACGACGACGCGGCTGATGCCGACCCCGATGGCAAGCACCAGCAGCGGGAGCCAGAACCGGCGCGAGAAGAATCCGAGGGTGAAGGCCAGCGCGAAGGCCGTCGTCGTGTGGCCCGAGGGCATGCTCTGATAGCTCCAGTCGGCCCAGTTGGGCCTGAAGGCCCAAAGCCCGGTTTCGGCAAAGTGCACCGGCCGCCCACGTCCAATCAGGTGCTTCAGGATGTTGGTGACAAGCCCTGGCAGCCCCACACCCAGGAAAACGAAGCCGTAGAGCGCCGACAGTTGCGCCAGTGCCAGCCGCATCAGCGACCAGCGCACAAGCACGGCAAGGAGCGCCGTGACCACGAACAGCAAGAGCGCCGGAATCAGGATCCAGGCGGAATCGCCGAATCCCGTCACCCACTGGAAGAACTCCATGATCCCCGCGGGCGCCGCATGGGCCCAGGCCGAGAGAACCTCATCCAACGGCGCCACGGCGGCGACTAGTGCCGCATAGGCCAGCACCGCGATCCACCAGCGGCGCCCGTCGAGGCCGAGCGGCCAAGCCTTCGTCAAATCCAATGCCTGTCCCTTCCACTGCCGCAACCGCTGAGCATTTGGTGCGGCCTTGCCCTTTTCGGCCCCCTCCGGTAACGGATCAAGGCCATTCGGGGTATAGCTCAGCCTGGTAGAGCACCGGTTTTGGGAACCGGGGGCCGCGT
>JBDTVO010000141.1:0-7209 GCA_040007135.1 Devosia sp.
GCCGGCAATCAGCAGCACGACCACGAGCACGATCGCGGCGATCACGCCGGCGCCCATGCCGCCATCTCCGCCACCGCCGGTTTCGATGATTGTTTCACGATCTGCCATGGCGCGATCCTTTGTGAGGACATTGTGTCCTGCATCAAACGGCCCGACGCCTGCCGCGGTTCCCGCCGGCCTCAGCTGATCCTGCCGCGCTTCAGCGACGTCGTGATCGGTGCCGGGCGCTCGGCGCGCGAGCGGATGCGGACGATCTCGCCGGATTTGCTGGCCACCTCGAACGCTTCCATCACCTCGAGCGCATGCAGCGCCAGCTCGCCGTTGGCGCGGTGCGGTCGATCGTTGAGAATGCCGTGCGCCATGTCGGCGACACCCAGCGAGCGATAGTTTGCGTCGGCATAAGGGATGGTGACCGGCACCTCCTCCCAGCTCTCGGCGCGCGGCGCCGCGACCTTCACGACCCCTCCGAACATATTGGGGTCGGGCACCAGCATCGATGCCTCGGTGCCATAAAGCTCATACGGCAGGTGGCTATGCTTGGGGACGTCAAAGCTCAGCGTCACCTGGATCAGGGCGCCGGAGACAAATTGCAGCGTGCCGGTGACGTGCGTCGCGACCCGCACCGGCATCATCTGCCCCTTCTTCGCCTCCGAGCGGATCGGGCGCTTCTTGTGCGGGGTGAGGCTCATCGCCTGCACCGCCTTGATCGGGCCCAGCAGGTTGATCAGCGTCGTGATGTAGTAGGGGCCCATGTCGAGCACCGGCCCGCCGCCGACATCGTAGTAGAAGGCCGGATCGGGATGCCAGTATTCGTGCCCGGGACAGGCAAAGAACACCGTTCCACCAACGATTGTCCCCAGCCGCCCGCAGTCGATCACCGCGCGTGCCTGCTGGTGGCTGCCGCCGAGGAAAGTGTCGGGCGCCGAGCCCAGGCGCAGCCCGGCCGTCTTCGCCGCCGCGACCAGCTTTTTGCCTTCCGCATAGGTCACCCCCAGCGGCTTTTCGCCATACACATGCTTGCCCGCGGCGATGGCCTTGAGGCCGACCGCGACATGCGCCCGCGGAATGGTGAGGTTGACGACGATATCAATCGCCGGATCGGCGAGGAGAGCCTCGACGGATTTCGTCTTGACGCCGAATTCGGCGGCCTTCGCTGCAGCGACCTCTGGCTTCATGTCAGCGATGGCGCGGATATCGAGCACCGGAAAGTCGGCCATGGCCTTGAGGTACTGGCTCGAAATATTGCCGGCTCCGATAATGCCGACGCCCAGACGCTGCCTTGCGGCCATTGCTTTCCCCATATGGATGATTGGCGCCCCGCGGGCGCGATGCATGCGGGGCGCATCTTTAGCGCCGCCATCGCAGCAGGGAAGGGGGACGGCGCTGATCGCCCGCAACAATTCGCCGGCCTCGGCGTCACTTCCCGCTTTATTCGCCGCCGCCGGGCGTGTAGTCCCGCGCCCATGCCGCCGCTCCCCTCAACCTTCGACTATCGTCCGCCCACCGAGCCCTGGATCGACATCGTCCACGAGGACGAGCGGCTGATCGTCTGCAACAAGCCGAGCGGCCTCCTCACCGTGCCCGGCAAGGATCCGTCGTTGGCCGACTGCCTCGAGGCGCGGGTGCAGCAGCGCTATCCCCAGCACCCCGCGGCCAAGGTCGTCCATCGGCTCGACAAGGACACCTCGGGCCTCCTGCTGCTCGCCTTTGATAAGCCGGCGCTGGGGGCGCTCGGCAGCCAGTTCGAGCATCGCCGGATCGAGAAATACTACGTCGCCCGCGTCTGGGGCGACGTCGCCGGCGACAGCGGCAGCATCGACCTGCCGCTCGCCACCGACTGGGAGAACAAGCCGCGCCAGCGCGTCGATTTCGAGCGCGGCGGCGCGGCCCGCACCGACTGGCAGGTGCTGGCGCGCGACGGCGACACCACCCGCCTCAAGCTCACGCCCTTCACCGGCCGCACTCATCAGTTGCGGGTCCACATGCTGGCGCTTGGCCACCCGATTCTCGGCGACAGTCTGTATGCCGAGGGTGCCGCATTGGTCGCCGCGGACCGGCTGCAGCTCCATGCCGAAATGCTCGGCTTCGCCCACCCCGACGACCAGCGGCCGATGCGCTTCACGGTGCCCGCGCCGTTTTGAGCGTCGCCACAATCTCTCCCTTGTTTGATCGCGCCGCTGCCCAAACCACCGCCTAGCGTTGCCGTGGGGCTCTTCATCGGGAGTATTGCGTGATGAAGCGGAAAGCCAAGCGAATGGAAGAACTTGACGACACCCTCGCCGAAGGAATCGCAACCGTGATGGCGGCCAGCGATCAGCTCGACGAGACACCGGAGCAGACCGAGGAGATGGCAGATCTCTTCCTCGGCGAACTCAACCGGCTGTGGACCGAACCGCTGCCCGGCGAGGCCGCCTGACCCGATCTTGCACTCGCCCCTGGGGTCGCGTAGGTGTGACCTCAGGCGCCCGTAGCTCAGCTGGATAGAGCGTTGCCCTCCGAAGGCAAAGGTCGCACGTTCGAATCGTGTCGGGCGCGCCAGCCAAACCATTTAAATCGCTGAAACAACCCTTCGACAAGCTGTTCGATCAAGGCCTCCTTAAACACCGGGTAGCCACGGGGTAGCCACGCCGACGAGGTTGGATCGATCGCCGCGCAGCGCAGATGCGTCACGCCTATCTGCGCGTGCCTAATTTTTGCGCCCCTAACGCCCATGTGCGAGTGCCTTAGCGTGGCTGGTCAGAATCAGATTGTGAGGACCACCTCGAGCGTGTTGCCCACGATGATTTGGTGGCCGTGAACCAGTTGGGGAATAATTCCGCGGCTGGCTTCTTCCAAAACCAAGAAGCTGTGAAGTCGTTCAAGAAGGAACCCGCCGACACGTCGCTGATACCCGTCCCTAGGTTGGTAAAAGCGGGCATGAAAAACGGCCCAGGCGTCTCGCAGGATCTGCATATGCCTGAGAAACGTTTGCACCTGGTAGAGGCCGAGCGCCGGGCTCGGAACAAAAACTGGGCAGGCCGCGAATGCGCCGCACCGTTCAACGGAAAACCCGACCACCGTCGATAGCGCGAGACACAGACGGACAAAATCAGTCGCAATATGAGCGCGTGCATACTCCTGAGCGAGACTTCTAACCGAAAGCCTCGGCCCCACTAGGGTGCGCCCATGACCTGGCACGAGATCATTGGCCGTCGGAAAAATCCTGGCCGCTTCCGATGGGCTCGCTGAAAACGCGAATGGGAGATTGGTTGATCGGCTTGAGCCCTGGCGCAAAGTCACAAACTTCCGGTATTGAAAGAGGTATAAGTCCTCACTCGCGTCCGCGGCCGTCAGTCCATCGGCTAGCCCAAACAGCTGGGTGTATTCAGAGAGCACCCGACCGTCATAGGTCGGCCCAAAATGGTCGTCCGGGATCACGATCGTCTGACGCTCGTCCAAGAGTTTTGGCGCGACCCAGCGAAAATCTTGTGCAGGTTGGAACAGGAGCGGCCGGTGACCGACACAGTAAGCTTGCATCGCGCACCAGTTGCATCAACACGCAAGGATAGTCAAAACTAAGCCGCTTTTCGCTCCTTGGTCGCGATGCCAGACCAGGGCCGCGAGATATCCGAGTCAAGGCTTTGCAGATTGCACCCTTAAGTCCGGGGCCGGTCCACGGTCGACTGCTTTGCCTGGCCATCAAAAGACGTCTTTTCGTCATTCGCGTTGGCAAGGAACCATTGGTATGTCTCACTAATCCCTTGCTCAAGTTGTACCCGCGGCCTCCAATTCATGGCGTTGAGGCGGGCGGAGCTCAGCAACTTGCGAGGAGCGCCGTCGGGTTTGGTCCTGTCATGGATGAGGTCGCCACCATAGCCAACGACCCGGCATACGAGGCGAGCTAAGTCCAATATGGAAAGCTCGTATCCCGAGCCGACATTGATGTGCTGACCATCCGAGTAGGTCTTCAACAGAAGCACCAGTGCGTCAGCGCAGTCGTCGACGTGTAGGAATTCGCGCAGGGGCGAGCCACTTCCCCATACCAGCATTGATTTTGCACCAGAGAGTTTTGCGTCGTGAGCCTTCCGGATCAGCGCGGGAAGCACATGACTAGTCTGTAGGTCAAAATTGTCGGCCGGCCCGTAGAGGTTTGCAGGCATCGCAGCGATATAGTCTCGGCCATGCTGCTTCCGATATGCCTGCGTGAGCTTGATCCCCGCGATCTTCGCGACGGCGTACCATTGATTGGTCGGCTCCAATGGACCAGTCAACAGCGAACTCTCGTCTATTGGCTGGGGCGCGCCCCATGGATAAATGCAACTAGAGCCGAGGAATAGTAGACGGTCCACACCTGCCTGATGCGCGGCAGCGATGATATTGGTCTCGATCATCAAGTTATCGTGGAGAAAGTCGGCCGCGTAGCTATCGTTGGCGACGATGCCCCCCACTCGCGCCGCGGCGATAACGATGGCGTCAGGGCGCTCATGCGCCAAGAAAGTCTCGACTTCAGACTGGCGGATAAGATCCAGCGCCGATCTAGGCACGGCGAGTATTGTGCATTGCTCGTCGGCAAGACGCCTGACAATGGCCGAGCCCACCATTCCATTGTGCCCCGCGACCCAAATCCGCCGGCCTTTGAGATCAAACACTCAGGCCTCACGCGCGACGATTGCGGTTCGCATTACCTTGAGGTCCTCGTCTACCATTTCGCGGGCCAAGTCTCGGACTGATTTTTGGTGCCGCCAGCCAAGCTTTGTGTGCGCCTTGGTGGCGTCTCCCACGAGAATATCCACTTCAGTAGGTCGAAAATAGCGGCGATCGATTTCGACGAGGCAACGACCTGAGGCTTCATCGTGGCCCTTCTCGTCAATTCCCACGCCGCGCCAACTCAAAGTAATTCCCAGATCTGCAAAGGCCCATTCCACAAAGGTTCGAACGCTCGTCGCTTGTCCAGTCGCGAGCACGTAATCGTCGGGCTGGTCCTGTTGCAGCATTTGCCACATGCCACGCACATATTCCTCGGCGTGGCCCCAATCGCGTTTGGCGTCCAGGTTGCCGAGGAACAACCGATCCGACCTGCCAAGGCTTATGGCCGCTGCGGCGCGAGTGATCTTGCGGGTAACGAAAGTCTCGCCACGTATCGGGCTCTCGTGATTGAATAAGATGCCATTGCTCGCATGGAGACCGTAGGCCTCTCGATAGTTGACGACTATCCAGTAGGCGTAGAGTTTGGCGATGGCATAGGGAGAGCGCGGGTGAAAGGGCGTTGTCTCACTCTGTGGGGTCTCCCGGACAGCTCCGTACATTTCCGACGTGGAGGCCTGATAGAACCGCGTCCTATTTTGTAGCCCCAGGATGCGGATGGCCTCGAGTAGGCGTAGTGTGCCAACGGCGTCGACGTTGGCCGTGTATTCTGGTGTATCGAAGCTGACTGCGACGTGGCTCTGGGCAGCAAGATTGTAAATTTCGTCGGGCTGCGTCTCCTGAATGATACGGATCAAATTGGCGGAATCCGTCATGTCGCCGTAGTGAAGCACCAAGCGCCGATCAAGGTCGTGGGGGTCTTGATAAATGTCTTCGATGCGCCCCGTATTGAACGACGAGGAGCGTCGCTTGATGCCGTGGACAATATAGTCTTTGGAAAGCAACAGGCGTGCGAGATAGGCTCCATCTTGCCCTGTGACACCAGTGATCAGAGCGGTCTTAGCCATACTCGAAAACCTCCAAGGCGCCGCATGGGCCGCCGGACCTCTGTATCGGCATGTCCACAAGGCCGCCAGCGATGACATGCCGGACTGTAGTCCCTAGCGGCTGGGCGAACGCGGGTGTATCCGAGCCCGGTGTCCAACGCTCAGATGATCCGCAGTTACCTCGCGAACCTATCGCCAAAGTCCGTCTGCGATGACTGTTTGGCGAGAGGCCTTGAGTGGGGGAGCCGGCACGGGAAGCTGATAGACGCCCGCTTGGCCACGGGACTGCCTACGCAGATAGGATATTGCACTCTCTGCGGGCGGCACAAGCAAGTGACCTTCGCAGCCCAGCCGTGAAGAACCGGCCTGTGGCCGCGGAACTGTGCTACAGGCACCACCAGCGCGGTTTGGCCTGCGATCGAGATGGGCCGTCGGCTCGTCGAGCAACAGCAGGCCCGGATCGCGGAGGTAGAGGCGCAAGCAGCAAAAGCCGACCTCGTGCCTACCTCACCCTCAAGTCCCGCAGGCGCTCGGCGTTTCGCTCTTCGCTGCAGCCGGCTGCATCTGATCGATCTTTGGTGACCTTCCTTATGCCAAGGTCACGGCGGTTAAAAGTTGAGTCCGCTTCGAGGGTAGGGCGAGAATTGTCCCGGTCGGTCGCCACGAAATACCCGCCTCCGTCGCGCGGGGGCGTTTGGGGACTATCCACGCCGGTGTGGCGCGGGTGTGCATTGAGCGAGGCTAGTCCGGAAACTTGATGACGCTGCGGAACGGCACCTCGTCGAGTACGAGTCCCGCCTCGTCAGCGATCACCACGATCTGACCATCCAGCTCACCACCTTCGCGGATCTGGTCGGCGAGGATGTCTCGTGCGCTTTGCCGCGCTTCGGCTCGAGCAGCGTCAAGATCGGCGAAGTCGCCGCCTTCCTCGTCTTCGATGGTGCCTTCGCCGTCACGGATGTGGAAGAAGAAACGGGGCGTTGGCGCATCCTCGGCGAGAAAAAGGTAACGCCCCAAGCATGATGGCGGTTTCATCGCCGGTCGCCCCGCTTGTTTCCGGCTCTGCCTTTGATATTTTCCGCACACGAGCATGCGGATCGTTTGAGATGTCGATCAGCTGGAGGTGGTTCGGGGCCGGGCTGGTTCTGGCGGTGCTTTGCCTGGTGGCCATCGCCGCCCCATTCGTCCTGGCCACGCTGTAGGGCCTGAATCGCGGCCATTGGGGACTGCCTCAGTTCCAATTCGAGCCAGCCGTGAGCCGACTATGGCATGGGGAGGCTAACGCCCATATGCTTGGCGGAAAGCGTGAGGTGCCCGTGTCCTACTCTCTCACCTACGTCATGCCGACCGGTCGCGGTCGGATTGTTTCGGAAACCGCCCGCGATGCAGTTCTCGATCACGCGTCGATTGTGGAGGCCGGTGCTACGGGTATCGTTATTCGAGACCCGCACGCTCTCGTCGTGACCCTCGCCAGCCTGGTTGCTCTAGGGAACCCTGGTGCCAACCGGACCAAAGGACAGAAGCCCGGCTGGACGTGATT
>JBDTVO010000142.1:0-7187 GCA_040007135.1 Devosia sp.
CGTGGCCCCGGTCGTGGCGGTCGTGACCGCCGCGCCGTCCATGATGTCGGCCGAGATGAAGGCTGCGCCGGCCGGCAGGTCCCTGGGCCGCGAACGCTGGACGATGGTCACCGGCCGGCCGGCGGCAAGCATCTGCCGGGCAAGCTCGCGACCGAGCGCGCCATAGCCGACAATGTGGGTCGTTTGGGTCAGAGCAGTCATTTCAATCTCCGGATTTTTGGCGCGAGGGTCCGTTCGCTGGGCTGGGCCCGCGCGAAACAGACGTCGAGTTGAGAGGAAGAGCGGCGGCTGGCGGCTAGGCGGCGAGGGGCTGCATCGCGCCCATGGTCCGGCCGCGCCACAGGATCAAGACGCCCAGAACGAGTGCCCAGACCGACCAGCCAGTGAAGGCGATGGCGTTGATGGTGGCGGCCATCGGCACGCCGAACGGCTCGAGCATGCCGGACGCCACACCCACGGCGCCGACGACGCCCAGCCAGGCCATAACCGGCCAGCGCTTCACCACAATCATGGCCACCATGACGGTGAACAGCGCGGTGAACAGGTAGCCCATGTGCTCGCCCACACCCATGCCGAGATAGGCGTTGGCAGTGTCGAACGCCGAGGCGGCGACGGCCTTGTCGAGATCGGTGGCGCCCGGCGCCGTGTAGGTCGCGGCGAGGCTCGGCACCAGCACCGTCCAGCGCAAAAGGCCCATTGCCTGCACCAGCCCGGCGATGGCGCCAAACGAGCCGGCGAGCGCCGCGGCGAATGGAGCGTCTTTCCAGTTGAGCACGGCGAAGCCGATCGCCGTCGGGACCAGCAGCACCCCGGCGATGAACATCAGGTACCAGTACGCGTGCAGGTCGGCACCGCCGGCGGCGAAGCGGGTCAGCACCTCCCCCGCCGGATGACGGAGAATGCCGGGGTAGTCGAAGGTCATCTGCAGGCCGGTAAAGCCGGCGGTGAAGATCAGCGGGACAGCCACAAGCAGGCCGCCGGTGACGAGGCGAGGGTTGGTCATTTCGGGTTTCCTTTGAGGTATGGGGTGAGGATGCGCCGGAACATCCGGACGCCTTGGTCCATGTCGGCGGGCGAGAACTCAGCGCCGCCGGTGTCTTTGAAAACGAGCCAGAAATCGCCGACCAGCCAGAGCAGATGGGCGATGTCGTCGAGCGCCTCGGGGCTTTCGACCGGCTTGGTGATGCCGGCCTCGGCGAAGAGGTTGATCAGGAACTGCGTGTTTCCGAGCCCGGCTGCGCGGTTGGCCTGGTACGCGGCCTTCAGTTCCGGATCGGCGTTGAGCAGCAGCGTCAGGTCGCGAAAGAAGAACCGATAGCGTGCCTGGATATCGAAATTGCCGGCCAGCATGACCTCCATCATCGGAACGCTGGGCATGGTGCCGGGCGGCACGGCGTAATTGGTCGCCCACTCCGCTTGGATGCGCTGAAACAGACCGCGCACGATCTCGGCCTTGTTGCGGTAGTGGTAGTAGAGATTGCCGGGGCTCATCCCGAGCGCATCGGCGATATGGTTGGTCGTCACCTCGTCGGTGCCGCGCTCGTTGAACAGCGCCAGCGCGGCGTCGAGGATGCGGGTCTTGGTGTCAGTCGCCATTGCCTGAAGTCCATTAGAGCATTTGCTCTAGAGGCACGGATTAGAGTTATTACTCTAGAGCGTCAAGCCCTGTTTCAAACTTTCTTCACCGCTTGCGACAGCCGCCCCAACGGATAGCCTTCCCCCATGTCCCGCGCTGAACGCCTGCTCGATCTGCTGCAACAGTTGCGCACGCACCGTGCGCCCGTCACCGGCGCGGCGCTGGCGAGTGAGCTCGGCGTTTCCATCCGCACCCTCTATCGCGACATCGCCGCGCTGCAGGGCCAGGGCGCCGAGATCGAGGGAGAGCCCGGTCTCGGCTACGTCCTCAAGCCCGGCTTCATGCTGCCGCCGCTGATGTTCTCGATCGATGAGCTCGAAGCGTTGATCCTCGGCGGCCAGTTCGTCGGTCGCCAGACCGACGACCCGCGCCTCACCCGGGCCGCCACCAACGCCCTCAGCAAGATCGGCGCCGTGCTGCCGCCCGAGCTGCGGCGCGAACTGGAAACCGGCTCACTGTACGTCGCCGGCCGCCGCCAGTTGCCCGTGCAGGTCGATCCCTCGCTGCTGCGCGATGCCATCCGCAAGGAGCTGAAGCTGCGCATCGGCTACCGCGACGATGGCGGCAAGGACAGCGAGCGCGTCATCTGGCCGTTCGTCATCGGCTTTTTCGAACAGCACAAAGTGGTCGGCGCCTGGTGCGAATTGCGCGACGACTACCGCCACTTCCGCATCGACCGCATCGCCACTCTCGCCGCCACCGGCGAGCGCATGCCGCGCCGCCGCCACGCTTTGCTCAAGGAATGGCGCGAGCGGCGGGACATTCCGCCTCCTGCCACAACCTGACAACAGGCGGACCTATCTCCGGTTATCGCAACACCGGAGACCCCCATGTCCAGTCCCAGCAGCATTCTGAGCTACGTCGCCGACGTCCCGCGCAGCGTCGAGCTTTACTCGAAGATCCTTGCCGGCCAGCCGGTGGAGCAATCGCCGAACTTCGCCATGTTCGTCCTCCCCGGCGGCACGGCCCTCGGCCTCTGGGCCCGACACGACGTCGAGCCGCGCGCCACCCTCCCCGGCGGCGTCGAGCTGGGATTCACCGTCGACAGCGACGACGCCGTCCGCCAGACCCGCGACGAGTGGGCCGGCCTCGGCCTCAAGATCATCCAGGAGCCGGTGCAGATGGATTTCGGCTTCACCTTCACCGCCGCCGATCCCGACGGCCACCGGCTGCGCGTGTTCGCGCCCTCCGCCAACTAGACCGGCGGTCCACTTTCGCGCCGGTGGCCTAGCCTTGGGACGCCGGCACCCCCTCGGGCAGCCCGCCGAGCCGCAGCCCGCTCAGCAGCACCGTGAGCAGCGCCGGATCTTCGATCGGCTGGCCGGCGGCGATGCTGGCCACCGTCACCCCAGGAGCGACGCGCTGGTAGTGCTCGAGATAGCGGCGGGCGTCGTCCTTGCGTCCGAGCACGGCGCTCGAGGCGATCAGCGTCCAGTTGGTGCCGGCGTAGTTGGGGTTGACCGCGAACGCCAACCGCGCCCAGCGCAGCGATTCCTCGAAATTCTCGCGCCGGCGATGCACAGCGGCGATGCCTCCGAGAGCGAATTTCAAGGTTGGGTCCGCCCGCCCGCCCTGCAATGCCAGCGTATAGTAGCGCTCCGCCTCATCGAGCTTGCCTTCCCACAGGGCGCTCAGCCCCGCGGCGACGTTGACCATGGAGCTCTTCGTGCCGGCATCGACGGCCCGGCGTATGATGTCGCGCCCAAGATCGAACTGGCGCACCGTGAGGATCGCGCTGCCGAAAAGCGAAAGTGCGACGGAATCATTGCCGGCGAGGCGAACGCCGCGATACGCGAGCTCGCTGCATTCCTCGACGTCCCCTGGCCCCACGGTCGGCCAGCCCACCGAAATGGCATGGTGCAGGATTTCTGCGGCGGCCGCGAGGAAGCTGACGTTCTCGGGCTCGAGTCGCAGCGCTTCGTTGACCAGAACACGGGCCGCCGCATGCGCATCCGGCCGCGACTCCCGCATCAGGTGCAAGGCCCGCAGATAGAGGTCGTACGCCGCCATGCTTTGCGGCCGCTCGCGCCGGGAGCGGGCGATCTCGGCCGTCTGGATCTGCGGTTCGACCACCGCGGCGATTGTACCGGCGAGGTCGGCCGGATCAGCCTGATCGGAGTCGGCGTCGCCGTCGAAGTGCTCCGACCAAAGGCGCGTTCCACTCGCGCCATCAATCAGATGCGCGGTCGTCCGGGTGCGCTGCCCCGCGCGCCGGACGCTGCCGTCGAGCACGTAGCTTGCCCCCAGCCGCGCCGCGACCTCGCGGATGTCGGCCGGCTCGACGCCATCGCTGGCATTCGGTTTTCGGCAGATGACCGTGACGACTGAGAGCTTGGAGAGGGCCACCGTCAGGTCTTCCGACACTGAAGCCGCGCCCCCGGCATCTGCCCTCGAGCCGAGGTCGGCAAAGGGCAGGATTGCAACTCTGGGCGCCTGGCTCGGCGCGCCCGATCTCGGCCTGGTCTCGACCGGCCGGGCGAACCGGTAGCCCACCCGCGGCACGGTAGCGATCCACTCGCCGCCGCCCGGCGCCGCTCCCAGCCTGCGCCGGAGCTGCGAGACCTGGACCGACAGGTTGGCCTCCTCGACGGTGCAGTCGGGCCACGCCGCCTCGATCAGTTCGTCCTTGGTGAGCACCTCGCCGCAGCGCCGAAGCAGCAACGCCAGCAGCCGGATGCCACGCGAGCCGATGGCCACCGGCTCACCGCCCTCGAACAGCAACCCCATGCCGACGTCGAAAACAAAGCCGCCAAACGCCAGCTTTTCCATCCGGAAGCCCACCCTCGTTCGAGGATTTGGAGCCCTTTGGACAGAATTTGGCAAGGCTTCGATACGGCGGCCTGACCGGGTCCCATCGTGCTTCGGACCGCCCTTGGCGTTATCGCGCGCGGGCCAGTTGAGGAGCAATTTCATGTCTTTACGGTTGACGGGCATGGCCCTCGCAATTTTTGCCTTCACCGCCGGCGTCGTCCAGGCCGCCGACTACCCGCCCATCGTCGTTCCCGCCGGCGAGGCACCCGTCATCTATCCGGAGGGACCTGCTGAGCTGCTTGCCAGCTCCGCGCAGACCAACAACACGATGGCGATGATGATCGTCTATGATCTCGCGGGCAGCGGCACGGCGGTCCCGATCGATCAAGCGATGGGAATTGCGTTCTACGTCCTCGAGGGGAGCTATCGCTTCACCTTCGACGGCCAGCCGCATGATGTCGGCCCCGGCGGAGCTATCGTGCTCCCCCCGCGCCAGGTCTTCGAATACAAGAACATCGGCACGACGACGGGGCGCATGCTCTTCGTGTCTGCGCCCGGCGGCGGTGATGCGTTTTTCCTGATGTCCGACGACCAGCACCACATCTCCAAAGAGACCATGGCCAAGCTCAACGCCAAGTACGGCCTGAAGCGCTAGCTCTCCTCCAGCTTGTCCTTCAGCCGCCGGATCTGCTTTTCCAGCATCTCGTTGTGCGCCTTGAGCTGCCGGATGCGCGATTCCGCCGCCTTGAGATAGTCGATGCCGATGTCCGACCGCCGCACCGCCGCGGCCGCTCGTGCCCCAAGCGCCCGGCCTTCCAGCACCTCCCACCAGGTGAGGTTGTGCTTCTTGATGAAGGCCGTCGCCGCCTGCGCCGCGGCGGCACGCTCGCCGGCATGGCTCGAACTCAGCAGACCGAGGATCCGGTCCAGCCGCACAACGTCCTTCTGCTGCACCCTGGACTCCTGTTCTAGCGCTGGCTGCCGAGGAATTTCGCCATCCGCTCGAGCGCTGTCTCCATAGTCTGTCGGCTGCCGGCATAGGAAAAGCGGACGAAGCGGTGGCCGTTGACGCGGTCGAAGTCGATCCCGGGCGTTGCCGCCACCCCCACCTCGTCGAGCATCCGCTTGCAGAACCCCAGCGAGTCATTGGTGAAGCGGCCGGCATCGGCGTAGGCGTAGAACGCGCCGTCGCCCTCATCCAAGGCAAAGCCGAGCGAGCGCAGTCCGCCCGCAAGCAGCGGCCGGTTGGCCGCATAGTGCGCCTTCTGCTCCTCGTAGTAGTCACGCTCATCGAGCGCCGCCGTTGCCGCCACCTGGCTCAGTGTCGGCGCAGCGATGAACAGGTTCTGCTGCAGCATCTCCGCCCGTCGCAGCAGCTCGTCCGGCAGAACCATCCAGCCGATCCGCCAGCCGGTCATGCAGTAGTATTTGGAAAAGCTGTTGATGACGATCACGTCGGCGCCGAACTCGCGCGCGCTCACCGACGGGCCGCGATAGTCGAGCCCGTGATAGATTTCGTCTGAGAGGAACCGCACGCCGAGCCGCCGGCAGGTCTCGACGATCTCGCCCAGTTGCAGCCGCGTCAGAGCCGCCCCCGTCGGATTGGCCGGCGACGCCAGTAGCAATCCCTCGAACGGCTGCCGTCGATACGCCGCCTCGATCGCCTCGGCACTGAGGTGCCACCCACCTGCCTGCGTCACCTCGATCTCGACCGGCGTAAATCCCATGCCGCTGAGCGTATTGAGATAGGCCGGATAGCCCGGTCGCGTCACCGCCACCCGGGCCCCGGGCGCGAACGCCCCGAGGAACGCCAGGATGAATCCGGCCGACGACCCCATCGTCGCAATGATCGACTCGGGGGCGACCGGCACCCCGTGCTGCTCCCGGTAATAGGCGGCCAGCCGCTCCCGCAGCGCCGGCAGCCCGGCGAACGGCGTATAAGGCTGTGCCCGGTCAAGCACCGCCCGCACCGCCTCGATCACTTTGGGAGCTGGCGGCGCGGCCGGCTGGCCCTGCTCGAGAAAGCAGATGTCGCGCCCGGCCGCTTCCAGCCGCCGCGCCATGGCGTTGACTTCCATCGAATAGAAGGGCTGCAGGCCCTGCGCCACCACGTCCATCGTCATTCCGCCGCTTTGCCTCGGCATTCGCCTATCCGCCCCGCCCCTGCCGCTCAACACAATTTGATTTCGGGGTCCCCGCCGTGCTTCACGTCTCAGTGTTAGCGTCGCGCCCTCAGGAGTTTGTCCGTGGCCCGGTTGAGTTTCGTTCTCGTCCTGCTGGTTGGCCTGTTGGCCGGCGGCCTTGGCATGTTCCTCCTCCACCCCGCGCCACCGCCCGGCCTCGGCGATGCCGAGGTGCGCAGCATCGTCGCCCAGATCATGCACGACGCAGCTCCCGCGCCGGCGCCTACCCCCAAGGTGGCCGATCTCGACCCGGCGCAGCTCGACCAGGTCATCGAGGACTACCTCCTCTCCGACCCCACCATCCTCCAGCGCATGAACGACCGGCTGGCCGAGCGCCAGCAGGTCGCCGAGCGCGCCGCCGTCAAGTCCCAGCTCGATGCCCACTACGCCGACATCTACCAGGCGCCTGACAATGTCGTCCTCGGCAACCCCAAGGGCGACGTCACCCTGGTCGAAATGTTCGACTACAACTGCACCTACTGCCGCGGCGCCCTGCCCGACATGGCGACCCTGATGGCCGACGACCCGAACCTGCGGATCATCCTGCGCCAGTTCCCCATCCTGTCGGCCGGCTCGGTTGACGCGGCGCGCATCGCCGTCCTCGTCGGCGAAGACCC
>JBDTVO010000143.1:0-7129 GCA_040007135.1 Devosia sp.
GGGGCCCCTCCTGCTTCATCACCTGCAACCAGGTGGAATCGAGGAACTGGAACAGCCCTACAGCCGAAGAACTCGGCGCCTTGGCGGTGGGATTGAGGCTCGACTCGCGCTGCGCGGTCTGGACCAGGTAGCCGAAGTCGACATTAGACTTGTCGCCGGCGCTGTTGAGCACGCTGGCGAGGCTCTGCGGCACCGTGATGGGCGCGACGTCCATGGCGAATCCGCGTTAGGTCCGAGCCGGCACCTCGCACCCGCAGCCGTTAACGCTTGGTTAACCCTCGAAGCGGCTGACGATCCGGCTGAGATCGGGACGAACCCGATCCTCGATTACAGCCGTGGGGGTGCCGATATGGACGAAGCCGACGAAGCGCTCGCCGCCCCGGGCGCCCAGCATCTGCTGGGCGGCGGTGTCGAACGCGTACCAGCGCGTCACCCAGCTCGCGGCGTAGCCCAGGGCGAAGGCCGCATGCAGCAGATTGAAGGCGACGGCTCCGGCCGAGAGCAACTGCTCGATCTCCGGCGCTTTCGGCAGCGGCTTGGGCGAGAAGATGACGCCGATGCTGACGGGCGCCGGAAGGAACTGTCGCCGCTCGATGTCGAGCGAGGCTGCATCGATATCGGGGGCGTTGCGCTTCGCGATCTCAGCAAGTTTTTCGCCGGCGCGCAGGCGGGCATCCCCGTCGATCACCACGAGGCGCCACGGCGTCAGCTTGCCATGATCGGGCACGCGCGTGCCGATGGTGAGGATCTCTTCCAGCTCTGCCGCGCTGGGCCCTGGGTCCTTGAGAAAACCGATGCCGACGGAGCGGCGGGTCTTGAGGTAGCCTAACAGGGCGGCGTTGGCAGGCATCGGCGGTTCCTTGCGGGCTCGGCGCCCTTATGACACAGCTTTTCCCCAATCCAAGAGTAGCGGTGCCGTTGGGTCGGTGCGGGAGACGTCGTGCGAGTCTGGCGGATTATCGGCGTACTCGTGCTGCTTATTGCCGGCCAGGCTGCTGCCCAGGACGTCACCCAGGACGCCGCTCCCGAGCCGGCGCCCCTTCCCCAGTTCCATGCGCCCCTGACCAACGGCGGCACGCTGGACCCCTCGGCGAACGACGCCGCTGCCGCACCCTCCGATCCGACCCCCGTTGCCGCCGACGATGTGCCCGAGACGCCGGCAACACAGGCGATCGCCGCGGTCACCGCGGAGCCGCAGCCGGTGACGCTCACGGCGCTCATTTCCGACGGCGGATCGCCCATCGCCGCCGGCCTCGTCTGGCGCATCTTCAGCGCTCGGCCGGACCCGGCGGGGCGCATGCAGCTTGCCGCAAAGTCGGACAATCCGATCGCACGCATCACTCTCGCGCCGGGCAACTACGTCGTCCACGTCGCCTACGGCAAGGCACAGGCCGACGACACGCTGACGGTGAAGCCTGGCGAAAACGACAAATCGATCGTCCTCGAGGCGGGCGGCCTGCGGCTCAACGCAGCCATCACCGGGGACGTGCCGATCCCGATCAACCTCCTCCGGTTCGACATCTTCACCCCCGGACAGAGCGATACCGACCGGGCGCTGATCGCCCAGAACCTGGGCGCCAACGATATCGTCACGCTCAACGCCGGCACCTACCACGTGGTGTCGTATTTCGGCGAGGTGAACGCGCTGGTGCGCGCCGACCTGCGGGTCGAAACCGGCAAGCTGACCGACGTAACGCTCTACCACCGGGCGGCCCAGGTCTCGTTCCGGCTGGTCAGCGAAGCCGGCGGCGAGGCGATCGCGGATGTCGACTGGACCGTCAAGACCGCGGATGGAAAGCAGGTGTTCACCAACACCGGCACCTTCCCCGCCACTGTGCTGCAGGAGGGGGACTACACCGTGTTCGCCAAGCGCGGCGACAAAGTCTACAACCGCGAATTCCAGGTGCAGCCGGGCCAGCCCAGAGAAGTCGAGGTCCTGACGGCGGTGTACTAGGTGCACCCAAGTCCTCGGACCTGTCCGTTTGCATTGCCGGCCTGCGGGGCAATGCTATAAGCGCCCAAAACCGCTTGGGGGCGGAGATAGATGCCTCAGCCGGACCGCCGATTGGTCCCCATCGTGTCGCTCGACGTGGTCGGGTATTCCCGCCTCGCCGAGATCAACGAGCGACAGACCCTGCGCCTCGTGCAGCGGGTCTATGACCGGCTGGTGGCGCGCAGTATTGGTCGCTACGGCGGCAAGGTGTTCAAGACCATGGGCGACGGTCTCCTGGCCGAATTCCAGAGTGTCGTCGCGGCGGTCGAATGGGTCGCCGACATGCAGAACGAGTTGCACCAGCGGGCGCTGAAGGCGCCGGGTGGCGTGTTGTTCCAGGTGCGCGCCGGGATCGTCCTCGCCGACGTGCTGGTGGCGGGCGACGACCTCTACGGCTCGGGCGTCAACCTGTCGGTCCGGGTGCAGGCGGTGTCGCCGGCGGGCGGCATGGCGATCACCAAGTGGATGCACCAGTACCTCGATGGCCGCTCGGACCTGCAGTTTAGCGACATCGGGCCGATCGAACTGAAGAACGTCACGAAAACCGTCCGCGTCTACACCTGGCATCCGGCTGGGCGGGTGGAGAAGCCGGCGGCCGTTCCGGTGCCCATTGTCCCCTCGAGCCGTCCATCGGTGGTGGTGCTGCCGTTCGACAATCTTTCGGGCGAAGCGGACCAGGGCTACTTCGCCGATGCGGTGGTCGAGGAAATCACCGCCACCCTGTCGCGCATCCGCGATTTCTTCGTCATCGCGCGCAACTCCGCCTTTGCCTACAAGGGCCGGGCGATCGACGTCCGCCAGGTCGGCCGCGAACTCGGCGTCCGCTACGCGGTGGAAGGCAGCGTCCGCCGGGTTGGGGAACGCGTCCGGATCACGGCGCAGCTGGTCGAGACCGACAGCGCCAGCCACATCTGGTCGACCCGCATCGACGGCGTGGTGTCGGATCTGTTCGACCTGCAGGACAAGGTTGCGGCGGAGGTGGCGAGCGCCCTCCACCCCTCGATCCGGCAGGCGGAAGTCGAACGGGCTCGTTCCAAGCGTCCGGACACGCTGGCGGCCTACGATCTGGTCATGCGGGCGCTGCCGCATCTTTGGGCGCACCGGATGATCGAGAATCCCAAAGCCATCGCCTATCTCGAGGGCGCGCTCGAGCTCGAGCCGGGTTATGGCCTCGCGGCGGCGCTGGCGGCGTGGGCGCACGGCCAGCAGGTGGCCTATAATTGGGCCACGGACGTTGCGGCGGAGCGCGCCGAGGGCGAGCGGTTGATCGAGATCGCGACGCAAACGGTCGGCGACGACCCTACGGGGCTTACGGCCCTCGCTTCGGCGATGATGCAACTCGGCGGCGACATCAGGCAGGCGCTGGCTTTCGCGGAGCGGGCGCTGCAACTCGACCCCAACCATGCCTGGGCGTGGATGCGGCGGGGCTTTGGTCTGGTCTATACCGGCCGGACCGACGATGGGATGAACGCCTTCGAGCAGTCGGCCCGCCTGTCGCCGGTGGACCCCTTCGCGTTCAATGTCCATCTGGGTATGGGACTTGCCAATTTCGCCGCCGGTCGCCCCGAGGTCGCCGTAGACCTGGCCAGGCGTGCGCTCTCCGAGCGGCCCGGGCTGACGTGGCCCTATCGCGACCTTGCGACCTATTACGCGGCGGCGGGACGCCTTGCCGAGGCGAGGGACGCGCTCGAAAGATTCGTCTATTTGCGACCGACGATGACGGCCGCGTCGGTACGCGACGGGCTTCGCTTCATGGAGCCGCAATTGCTCGATCGCTACATCGGCGGCCTCGAGCAGGCCGGCCTGAAGTAGCGCCTTAACGCTCTCCTGCCCGGTTCGGCGCAATTGCACGGAGCGCGTTGCAGGCTTCTCAAAGCCGGTCTGTCACAAGTGTCCCAAGGCAAACCTCGGGACTAGTTGTGAACCTCCGGCTGGAAAAGCGGCTCGCACCGCGCCGCAACACCATGATCGCCGCGGTCGTAGCCTTTGACGGCGGCGCGACGCGGATGGACTGCGTCATTCGCAACCTTTCCGATACGGGCGCCAAGCTGCAGCTTGCCTCGGTGGGTGCCGTTCCCAAGCATTTCGACTTGCTGGTGCCCGGCCATGTGCCGCAGAAATGCAGGGTGGTCTGGCGGGCGCTGAAGGAACTCGGCATCGAGTTCGTCGTTTCCTGAACATTCAACTGCGGTTCATCTCGTTCCTCTTCGATGGCGTCGGTAAGGGGCTGTCGAGGGTAGCAGGATGAGCAGGAGAGCTTTCGTGATCGCCGGAGCGCGCGCCGCCTTGATCGCCAACGATGTCACCGATTTCCGCTACCGCGCCCACAGCGCGGAGCTTGCGCCCGGCGCTGCGACTGAGGCGCAGAGCAACCCGCAGCTCGAAACGCAGATGATGATCGACACCGGAATGGTGGAAGTCATGATCGGCGGCGCCAGCGCTGTCGCCTTCGCCGGCGATTTCGTGCGCGTCCCGGCCGGCGTGCTCTACGCTTGCCGCAACACCAGCGACGAGCCTGCGTCGCTGCTGATCCGTACCGTCAGCCCGGGGCCGGCAATGCGAGCGGTCCTCGTCAATTTCGACTGGGCCGCCTAGCGCTTCGCAGACGCGCCATCCTCACGCCTGCCCCGAAGCTCGCTTCAGAAGCAGCTGACGCTCGCGCTTATTTTGTGTCATCTCGGCGGCGCGGCGAAACTCGGCACGCGCCTCGTCGAGCCGGCCGAGCTTGTCGAGCAGGTCGCCGCGCACGCTGGGCAGCAGGTGGTAGCCGCCGAGGGCCGGCAGCTGCATCAACGGTTCGACCAGGCGCAGGCCCGCCTCGGGACCGTAGGCCATCGAATGCGCCACCGCCCGGTTGAGTTCGACGATCGGCGATGGCTGGACGAGCGCCAGCTCGTCGTAGAGGTCAGCGATGCGATGCCAGTCGGTGTCATCGGCGCGCCTGGCGCGGGCATGGCAGGCGGCGATCGCGGCCTGCAGCGTGTAGGAGCCGCGCTCGGCCTCAAGTTCCTCGGCCTCGGCCAGGGCGGCGAGGCCGCGCTCGATGAGAATGCGGTTCCAGCGCGCCCGGTCCTGCACAAGCAGGAGGATCGGAGTGCCATCCGGCGCGGTGCGGGCAGGCGCGCGTGAGGCCTGCAATTGCATCAGTGCCGCGAGGCCGTGGACTTCGGGCTCCTCCGGCACCAGCCGGGCAAGGATGCGGCCGACGCGCATCGCCTCGTCACATAGCTCGGTGCGCATCCAGTCGTCGCCCGCCGTCGCCGCGTAGCCTTCGTTGAAGATGAGGTAGAGCACCTCGAGCACGCTCGACAGCCGTTGCAGCCGATCGGCGCCGCGCGGCACCTCGAACGGCACGTGGGCATCGGCGAGGGCCTTCTTGGCGCGCACGATGCGCTGCTGGATGGTCGGCTCGGGGACGAGGTAGGCGCGGGCGATCTCGGCCGTGGTAAGGCCGCCGACCAGGCGCAAGGTGAGCGCGGCGCGGGCATCGGCGCCGAGGACGGGGTGGCAGGCCGTGAAGATGAGGCTCAGCACGTTGTCCTTCACATCGTCGTCGAGGCGCTCGGCATAGTCCGGCGCCTCCTGCTCCTTCAGCTCCGCCTCGTGGGTGAGGTCGGGCATCACCTTGTCAGCCATCACCCGCCGGCGGCGGAACTGGTCGATGGCCTTGCGCTTGGCCGTCTGCATCAGCCAGCCGCCCGGGTTGGCGGGAACGCCGGTCTCGGGCCATTGCTGCAGCGCCACCACCAGGGCGTCGCTTGCCAGCTCTTCGGCGACGCCGACGTCGCGCGTCATCTTGGTCAGTCCGGCAATCAGGCGCGCGGCCTCGATGCGCCACACCGCCTCGACGGCGCGCTGCGTGGCAAACTGTGGGCTCGGGGTATCCATGGGCGGCGGAGTGGATCAAATCCGTCCCGCCGCCGCAAGCGCTGGCGCTATTGCTGCTGCGCCTGCTCCTGTTCCATCCGGGCGTAGCGGGCTTTCTGTTCCTCGTCGAAGCCGAGATCGGCGGCGGTAAAGAGCGGGCGGATCTCGACCTCGACGTTGCCGTGCCCGTCTTCGGGTGGCCAGTCCTTGACCAGATCGATGACCTCCTGCAGCGATGCTGCCTCGATGATCGAGTAGCCGGCGATCAGTTCCTTGGCCTCAGCGAAGGGACCGTCGACGACCGACGGCTTGCCCTTGCGGAACGACACACGCGCCCCGCGGGAACTCGGTTGGAGCCCTGCCCCGGCCTTCATCTTGCCCGAGCGCACGAGGCGCTCGTTGTACGACGTCATGTCGTCGATGAGCTTTGCCGAGGGCTGCACGCCGGCTTCGGTTTCGGCGTCAGCCTTGCGGATCACCATGAACTGCATGTCGCTCACCCTTCAGATGTTGTAGCCGCCATGGAACTCGCGGACCTCACAAAGGCAATCCATGCCGTTGTCTGTATGGAACCTGACGAATTCCTCGGCGATCGCCACCGCCGCCTCCTGGCTCGGGACCTCGAGGACGGCATAGCCCCCGAACACCTCCTTGGCTTCTGCGAAGGGGCCGTCGATCACGGCGATCTCGCCCGCTCGGCCAACCAGACGGGTCGCCGTACGCGAGCGCTTCAGCCCGCCCGTCGAGATGAGCGCGCCGGATGCGATGTGCTTTTCGACGAAGGGGTCAACCGCTTCTTCGACTGCCTTGGGCACCGCCGTCGTCTCCGCGTCGTGGGCGGCATCGATCATGATCGTCATAAAATAGCGCATGGGTCCGTCCTCTCAGCTCGCCTTGCCGGCGATTGCGTCACGCATCGCTTCTTCAGCGGCAATCGTTTCGGGCGACATCACGCCCTCGAAGTCCGACGCCTCGGCGACGCGGCGGACCTCGATGGTGGCCGTCTCGGTGAAGGGAATGCGCTTTACCCACTCGACGGCCTCGTCCTTGGACTTGACCTGGATGATCCAGAAGCCGGCGATCAGCTCCTTGGACTCGGTGAATGGGCCGTCTTTCACCGTGAGCTTGCCGTTGTCGTAAGTGACGCGGGCCGCGTCGCGGGACGTGGACAGGCCCTCGGCGGCGAGAAGGATGCCCGCATCGACCAACTGTTGGTTGTAGCGGCCCATCGCCTCGTACATTTCGGGCGGCTGAACCAAGCCCTCGGTG
>JBDTVO010000144.1:0-7093 GCA_040007135.1 Devosia sp.
GATCTTCGTTACGGCCATCGCAGCGTTTCCGTTTGGAGATCGCCGGCGCGTCCTCGACCTGCCGATCGAGCTGGTGATCCTGTTCGTGGCGTTCCTCGAGCGGGGCGTCACCACCTTCCTCCCAGGCGGGAGCAGCCTCGACATCGGCATCGGCTCGCTGCTGCTGTTCGCGACGGGCGTTGTCATCCTTGTCGTGCGCCTCCGGGTGTTCCGGCCGGTCGGACGGGCGGCGCCCACATGACCCGGATCGACTGGATCATCCTCCGGCGACTCTCAGCACGGGTGCTGCTGGTGACCGGCATCGTGTTCTCGGTGTTCGCGCTGGTCGCCTCGCTCGACCTGGGGATGCTGAGGGCGGTGTTTCGTGCCGGCGGGCCGGTGCTGGTGGGGCTCGCCATCGTTGCCGCTGCCGCCCGTGCGGCGGTCAACACCCTTCCCATCTCAGTGCTGATGGGGACCATCGTCGGCGTCCTCGACCTCCAGGCGCGGCGCGAGATGGTGGTGATCCAGGCAACCGGAATATCGGTGTGGAGAGCGCTGCGAGCGCCGATCGTCGGGGCGCTGCTGCTCGGGATCATCGCCGCCCTTGCCGTCGACAGCGCGGCGCTCGTCGTGCAGCGGTCGCTGCCGGTCAATATCGGCATCTCGCGCGCCAGTTCGCTGTGGATCGAGCAGACCGGCAAGGACGGCGCCTACGTGCTCTACGCCGAGCATCCCTCGCTGTCGGGGGCTGACCTGGGTGACGTGACCCTGTTCTTTTCCGGCGGAGAGCGGCAGCGGGTCACGGCGGCGACGGCCCGGCTCGAGGCCGACCAATGGCGGCTGACCGACGGTATCCGCTATCCCACGACTGGCGAGCCGAAGCCGTTTGCCGAGGCGACCGTGGCAACCGTCACCACCCTCGGCGACCTGCGCGTGCGGATGACCTCGGCGCGCGACCTGACAATCCCCGAACTGGTGCAGTCCCTGCGCGACAATGTGGCCGATCCGGAGCTCCGCGCTGCGGCGATGACCAGCCTCCTCAGGCTCGTCGCCATGCCCTTCGTTCTGGTGGGCGCAGTGCTGGTGGGATTTGCCTTTGCTTCAGGATACCGGCGTACAAATAAGTATGGCGGTATGGTCCTTTATGGCATCGTTCTTGGTTTTGTGGTTTATGTCGTGACCGAGTTGGCCGTCCGTTCCGGATTCGCCGGCGTCGTCGATCCCGCGTTTGCCGCCGGAGGGCCGGCACTCGTGGCAATAGTTATTGGGCTAACGGTGCTGCTCTACAGGGAAGACGGGAGGGCGTCATGACGTCGCCCCGTTCCGCAGGACTGGAGCTTGGGCGCCGCGCGCGACACGCAGCGGCGGCCTTTGTGCTGTTCGTCCTGCTTGCCTCCCCCGCCGGTGCGGCCCTGCTGCCCGCAGGCTTCTTCGACCAGCACATCGAGCCCGGTTCCGGCCCGGCGGCGGTTGAGGCCGACCGGCTGAGCTTTGACAGCCGCAGCAGCGTGATTTCGGCCGATGGCGGCGTGGTCCTCCGATACCAGGGCTACCTGATCCACGCCGGGCGGCTGTCGTTCAACCAGAAGACGGGGGCGCTGACGGCATCGGGTGGCGTCAGCGTACGCGACCCGAAGGGCGACACCTACGAGGCGGACAGCCTCGAGGTGACCGGCGGCGTGCGGGACGCGGTCATCCGCTCGCTGACGCTGACCACCAGCGAGGGCGCTGTCATCACCGCCGATGACGTCCGCTATTCGGACGCGATGACCGCCGAGCTGACCCGCGCCGCCTACTCGCCGTGCGGCCTCTGCGAGGACAGCAAGGGCCGGAAGATCGGCTGGAGCGTCAAGGCGGCCCGCATCATCTACGACCACGACAAGGGCTCGGTGACCCTCGAGCAGCCGACGCTGGCCCTGCTCGGCATCCCGGTGGCGTGGTTGCCCTGGATCAGCCTGCCCGACCCGACGCAGCCGCGCCACACCGGCTTCCGCCTGCCCAGCATCGACGGCGACGGCAAGCGCGGGGTGGTGCTGACGGTGCCGTTCTTTTTCGCGGCCGGCGACAATCTCGACATCCTGCTCAGCCCGCAGTTGTTGACGCGCCAGGGCCTGCTGTTGAAGGGCGACGCAACGTGGCGCTTCGGCGACAGTGGCGAAGTGAGCTTCTCGGCGTCCGGCCTCAGGCAGTTCACCCCGTCCGCCTTTGCAGGCACCGTTGGCGACCGCGACTGGCGCGGGGCGATCCAGACCTCGGGGCACTTCAAGCCGCTGGCCGACTGGACGGCGGGCTGGTCGCTCACCGCCTTCACCGACAACGCCTACCTGCCCGACTACAAGTTCAACGACGACGACTTCCTGGCCAACGAAATCTACGCCACGCACCTGAGCGCGAACACCTGGTTCGACATACGGGTGTCGCAGTTCCGCCACCTGGGTAATTACGACGCCACGGACAATGCCGGCCAGGCGCTGCTCCTGCCCCAGACGAGCTTCGAGCATGTGCAGGATCTCGCTCCCGGCTGGGGGCGGCTGCATTTCAGCGGCGAGCTGATCGATGTGAGCCGCAGCGCGGACCAGACGGCGCAGTATCCGATGGCGCCCGGCGTGCCCTACGTCTTCGGCAACGAAGGCACAAAGCAGCACCTGATGCTTGAGGGGGCGTGGGAGGACCAGTTCATTGGCCCGGCCGGGGTGGCTTTCACCCCTTATCTCGGCGGCCGTCTCGATGCCGCCAACTACGACCGCACGCTTGGGGCGATCGGCGCCCCCTACCCGACCACCGCCGATTCAATGCTGCTGTCGGCGACCCCTATTGCCGCGCTCGACGTGCGCTGGCCGCTGGTTGCCCGCAACGGCGCCGACACGCACCTGTTCGAGCCGATAGCTCAGATCGTCTATCGCGGCTCGTCGACGACGCAGGTGGGGATCACCAACGACGATGCGCAGAGCTTCGTTTTCGATGACACCAACATCTTTTCCTACAACCGCTTCTCCGGGATCGACCGGCAAGAGACCGGGCTGCGGGCCAATATCGGCGCGCACTATCTCGCCAATTTCGCCGACGGCGGCTGGCTCGACCTCATCGCCGGGCAGTCGTTCCAACTGGCGGGGCTCAACGCCTTCGGGGTGAGCGATCCGGTGCAGGTCGGGACAAGTACGGGGCTGGGCGGCAACGCCTCGTTCATCGTGGCGGGAGCACGCGGCGGCTTCAGCAATGGGCTGACGCTTGGAGGCAAAGTGCAGATCGATCCGGCGACGCCGAAAATCACCCGCGCCGGGGTCGGCATCGACTTCGCGCCGGGCGCGCATCTGGTTTCGACCGGCCTCGACTACATCTTCGTTGCCGCCGATCCGGCGCTGGGCATCGCGACGGACCAGCACGAGATCGCCGGGCGTGTGTCGGTGCCGGTGGCCGATTATTGGAGCATTAATGCTGGCACGACGTACGACCTTGCAGCCAACAACTGGCTCAAGGCCAATGTCGGCGCGACCTATGATGACGGATATTTGAGCTACGGGGCGAGCGCCAATGCCACACCCACCAGCTGGGGCGTCGGTGTCACCCTCAATCTCAAGGGGCCAGACGGCGGCGACGCCTTCTGACAGCCGCAATCATCGGGAAAAGGAGACCGGGGTTTTCCGACCGGATTTTAGGCAGATGACGATGCTTCGTATTCTCAGCGTGGCCGCGATTGTAATCGGACTGCTCGTGGCAGTGCCCGCGCAGTCTGCGACCGTGGCAGTGACCGTCAACGGCGAGGCCATCACCGACCTCCAGATCGCTCAGCGGCTGGCGCTGATGAAGCTCGAGCGCCGCGGCGACAAGAAGACCGCGGTTGAGGAACTGGTCAACGAGGTTCTCGAAATCCAGGAAGCCAAGCGCATCGGCTTCGAGGTTGCCGAAAGCGACGTCGACAATGGCTTCCTGCAGATTGCGCGCCAGCTCAAGGTTTCGGCGAGCAACCTCACCAAGGTGCTCACCGACAACGGCGTCGGTATTTCGACGCTGCGTCAGCGGATCAGGGCCTCGCTGGCATGGGGCCATGTCACCGGGACGGTCGTCAGCGCCAAGGTGCAATTCTCGGAAGCCGACATCGATGCGCAGGCCAAGGCCAAGCTTACCGCCGCCAACAGCTTCGACTACATCCTCAAGGAAGTGCTGTTCCTGATGCCGGACGGCAAGGGATCGGCCAGCAAGCGGACAGCGGAAGCCAACCAGTACCGCTCGAAGTTCGCGGGCTGCGCCAATGCAGTGCAACTGACGCTGTCCTACACCGATGCCGCGGTGCGCGATCTCGGGCGGCGCAACGCCAACCAGATGCCCGACGCCCTCGCGGCCGAGCTCAGCAAGCTCAATGTCGGCGGCATCACCAAGCCGCGTGTCGTCGAGGGCGGCGTGTCGATGCTGGCCGTCTGCTCCAAGGAGGCCTCCGAGGACACGACCTACATCGCCAACCAGTTGCGACAGACGGTGGGCAACGGCGCACTGAAGACCGAGTCCGACAAATACCTCGCCTCGCTGAAGGCCAAGGCGCAGATCGTCTATAGCTGATGACCGCCCCCTCCCCCATTGCCATCACCATGGGGGAGCCGGCGGGCGTAGGGCCCGACCTGATCCTGAGGCTCTACGCGCAGCGCCAGGAATTGGACCTGCCGCCGTTCATCGTGGTTGGAAACATGGCCTTCCTCGCGGCGCGGGCGCGGCGGCTGGGCTTCAATATCAACTTCATGGCGACGGCGTCGTCCGATGCGGTGCAGCAGTTCCCCGTGACGCTGCCGGTGCTCAATATCGACGGGCTGGTGCCGGACAAGCCGGGCGAGACGAGCCATCTTTCGGGCAAGGTGGTGATCGAATCCGTCGCCCGCGCCGTGGCCGAAACACTCAATGGAGCCTGCCGCGCCGTCGTCACTGCGCCGATCCACAAGGCGGCGCTGTATTCGGCCGGCTTCAAATACCCCGGGCACACCGAATACCTCGCGGCGCTGTGTGCCAACGGCGGCCCGGTGCCGAGGCCGGTGATGATGCTGCTGCACGAGGCCCTGAGGGTGGTGCCGCTGACAATTCACGTGCCGCTGCGCGAGGTTCCAGGCCTTATCACTGCCAAGCTGCTCCGCGAGACGGCGCACATCGTTGAGCACGATCTGCGGACGCGCTTCGGCATCGAGGCGCCGCGCCTGGCAGTCACAGGGCTTAATCCGCATGCGGGCGAAAGCGGGGCCATCGGCAGTGAAGAGGGTGAGATCATCATCCCTGCCATCGCCGACCTCAAGCTCAGCGGCATGGAGATCGAAGGACCGTTCGCCGGTGATACGATCTTCCACGCCCCCAACTGGCGGAAATACGACGCCGTCATCGCCATGTATCACGACCAGGCGCTGATCCCGATCAAGACCATGGCTTTCGACCAGGCGGTGAACCTGACGCTTGGCCTGCCAATCGTGCGGACCTCGCCCGACCATGGAACGGCGTTTGCCCTGGCGGGCACGCACGACGCGTCGATGAACTCGATGCTCGCGGCGATCCGCCTCGCCGACCGCCTTACGGCGTGAGCCCGATCGACGCCCTCCCACCGCTGCGAGATGTCATCGCGCGCCACGACCTCAGGGCCAAGAAGCAGCTCGGGCAGAACTTCCTCCTCGACCTCAACCTCACCGCGCGCATTGCGCGAGTGGCGGGACCGCTCGAAGGCGTCACCGTCATCGAAGTCGGACCCGGGCCGGGCGGGCTGACGCGTGCGCTGCTCGCCGAGGGCGCCCGCAAGGTGATCGCCATCGAACGCGACGAACGCGCCCTGCCGGCGCTGGACGAGATTGCGGCCGCCTACCCGGGCCGGCTGGAGGTGATCGCGGGCGACGCGCTCGCTACCGACTATGCGGCGCTCGCGGGGAGCCTCGGTCCGGTTCGGATCGTCGCCAACCTTCCGTACAATATCGGCACGGAACTGCTGGTTCGCTGGCTCACGATGGAGCCGTGGCCGCCGTTCTTTGAGTCGCTGACACTGATGTTCCAGCGCGAGGTGGCGGAGCGCATCGTCGCCAAGCCGGATGACGACGCCTATGGCCGGCTGGCGGTGCTCGCTGGCTGGCGCACCGATGCGCGGATCGCCTTCAATGTCGGCCGCGAGAACTTCACGCCGGCTCCCAAGGTGACGTCGGCCGTCGTTCATCTGGTGCCGAAACCGGTGGACGCTGCGCCGACGGCGCGACAGATGGAGCGCGTAACGCAGGCCGCGTTCGGCCAGCGGCGCAAGATGGTGCGGCAATCGCTGAAATCGACCGGCGCTCCAGTCGAGCAACTGCTCGCCGCCGCCGGGCTCAAGGGCGACGAGCGCGCCGAGGTGCTGCCGGTGGAGGCATTTCTGGCGATGGCCAAGGTGCTTTGAGGAGATCGCCTGAGGCGCCCGCTCACAGGGCGTCGATCTCGCGCTGCAGGCGTCGGACGAAGGGCGTCAGCCCCTTGTAGCGGCTGGGCGCGAGACGTGCGGCCGCGAGAATGGTGCGAACCTTTTGTACCGAGTCCTCAAGGTCGCGGTTGACGAGCACATAGTCGTACTCGTCGAAATGATCCATCTCGAGCCGGGCATTCTTCAGCCGTTTCTCGATGGCGCTCTTGCTGTCCTGGGCGCGGCGCTCAAGGCGCTTGCGCAGTTCCCGGATCGAGGGCGGCAGGATGAAGATCGTCACCATGTCGGCGCGCGCTGTTTCGAGCAGCTGCAGCGTGCCCTGGTAGTCGATGTCGAACAGGATGTCGCGACCCTGCGCCAGCCGCTCTTCGACGCGCTCGCGCGGCGTACCGTAGAAGTGACCGTGCACCTCAGCGCTTTCGAGGAGCTGGCCTGCGGCGCGCAGCTTTTCGAACTCAGGAACGTCGATGAAGTGGTAGTCCCGTCCTTCGATCTCGTCGGTGCGCCGGGTGCGCGTCGTTACCGAGACCGAGAGGGAAATGTGGGGATCCTCGGCAAAGATCGCGCGCGAGATGGAGGACTTGCCCGCCCCCGAGGGGGACGCCAGGACCATCATGACACCGCGACGCGAGAGCTCGGCCATCGCCGTCTCACTCCAGGTTCTGCACCTGCTCGCGGAACTGGTCGATCACCGCCTTGAGGTCA
>JBDTVO010000145.1:0-7059 GCA_040007135.1 Devosia sp.
GTCCGGCGGGTGCAATTCGATCAGCGCCCGCAGCCCGATATGCAGCTCCACCAGCCGCTCGGCGAGGCTGATATCCACCCGCGGCGTCAGCGTGCCGCAGGCCACATAGCGAAGCCGGCTGCCCTCGCTCTCGATGATGCCCCAGCCGCAGCGCCTGAGGCCCGGATCGATGCCGATGATTCGCACCATGTCAGCCATCCTCCGTGCTTAAGCGCTCGTCACAAGGCTACCAAGCCGAATGTGAACAAATAGGCAACATTCAACAGCGTTGATCATCCTCATTAAGATGCCGAAGCCAGCTTCCAGCGCTTGTTAACCCGAGCGGCGCAGACTCCGCTGCGGAAAGGCTGGGCGGATGAAGCTCGATCTGTCTCCTGAGAGCGTCGGTCGCGTCGTCGTCTCCACCATCGTGGGCACGACGGTGTGCGTCGCCGTTGCCCTTTACGTCGACTCGTTCAACTTCGCCCAGTTCAACGACGCCGAGCGCCTGCGTGCCATCATCGTCGACATCTGCCTGCCCATTGCCCTCGCCGTGCCCCTGCTGCTGTTCTTTTCCAACAAGCTGCGTGAGCTCGCCATCGCCCACCGTCGCCTCGCCGTTTTCGCGGCAACCGACGCGCTCACCGATATCATGAACCGCGCCGCCTTCTCGACGTTGGTCGAGGCCTATCTGTCCGAGGTCCGCTCCGCCGAGGCACAGCGCTCGGGGGCGCTGCTCATCATCGATGTCGACAACTTCAAGAGCGTCAACGATCGCTTCGGCCACGACCAGGGTGATGTCGCTCTGGTCACCGTCGCCCATACCATTCGCGATCTCGTGCGCTCCCCTGATATCGTCGGGCGCATTGGCGGCGAGGAGTTCGGCGTCTTCCTTCCGGGCGCCTCGCTGGGCGACGCCGAAACCGTAGCCGAGCGCATTCGTCGATCGGTTGACGAAGCCCGTTTCGTGCCGACAGGCACCCCGCACCACCTCACCGTGAGCGTCGGCGGCGCCGTGTTCGATCACCAGCTGGCGTTCCAGGAGCTGTTCCGCACCGCCGACCAGCAGCTTTACGTGGCCAAGCGCGACGGCCGCAACCGCACTGTCATCGGCCCAGCCCCGATGAACAGCAACCGCAAGCTGGCCGCCGCCTAGCCGGCCAGCCGCTCCATGTCCGCGTCGCTCATCTCGTAGTTGGCGTAGACGTCCTGGATATCGTCGTCGTCCTCGAGCAGGCCGATGAGCTTGAGCAGCGAAGCGCCCTTCTCACCATCCACCGGAACGCTGTTCTGGGGTCGCCAGACGGCCTTGACCGATTCAGGTTCGCCGAGCGACTTCTCCAGCGCCGCCGAAGCCTCCATCATCGCCTCGAAGCTGGTGTAGATCGAGTGGCCGTCCTCGTCGCTCTCGACGTCGTCGGCGCCGGCGTCGATCGCCGCTTCCATCACCTTGTCGGCGCTGCCGGCCTTCGCCGGATAGTAGATCTCGCCGATGCGGTCGAACATGAAGGCCACCGAGTTGGTCTCTCCCAGCGCCCCGCCATTCTTCGACAGTGTCGAACGCACATTCGACGCCGTGCGATTGCGGTTGTCGGTCAGCGCCTCGACGATGATCGCCACCCCGCCGGGGCCGTAGCCTTCATAGCGGATCGATTCATAGTTCTCGCCGTCGCTGCCCGTCGCCTTCTTGATCGCCCGGTCGATATTCTCCCGCGGCATCGACTGGGCGCGGGCCGCCGACACTGCGAGGCGGAGCCGCGAGTTGAAGGCCGGATCGGGGGCGCCGAGCTTGGCGGCAACGGTGATTTCGCGCGCCAGCTTGGAAAACACCTTGCTGCGCGCCGCATCGCTCTTGCCCTTGCGGTGCATGATGTTCTTGGCGTGCGAATGGCCGGCCATGGTCGTACTCCCCCGAGGTTCGGAAAATCGGTCGCGCTTATAGTCAGGCGGCCGTTTGTTGTGAAGCCGCCGCCGGCTCGGCAACCGACAGCTGCCAGGTCTCCTTGGGCGAACTCAAGGCGATCATCGTCTCCGTCCGCTGCAGGCCCTTGACCGGCTTCAGTACCGTCGCGAGGAACGTCTCGAGCCCGCGGGTGTCGCGCACGCGCACCTTCAGCAGGTAGTTCCAGCCGCCGGTCACGTGGTGGCACTC
The DNA here is from genome assembly GCA_040007135.1 of Devosia sp. Classification (GTDB taxonomy): domain Bacteria; phylum Pseudomonadota; class Alphaproteobacteria; order Rhizobiales; family Devosiaceae; genus Devosia_A. The sequence continues at coordinate 2,132 of JBDTVO010000145.1, forward strand.
GAGCACCTGCTCGGCCGCGGTGACCCGCTTCAGGAAATCCGCCTCGACCGCAGCCTCGCTCCAGCCCACGAGCACGAATGCCAGAAGGTCGAGGCCCAGCGTATGCGGGTCGACCCGCGCATGCGTTCCGGCGATGGCACCCAGCCGGTTCAGCCGCTTCACCCGGTCGTTGAGTGTCGAGGGAGCGATGCCGATGGCCTTGCTGAGCTCGGCCATCGACTGCAGTCCGTCGCGCTGCAGCAACTCCAGCAGCCTCAAGTCGGTGTCGTTCAGCTCGCCGCTCATGGAAGTGTCCGTGTTGGGCCTTGACCCTAGGGCCGGTCTCACAGTTTGCCAAGCCGCTGCGCGCCTCGGTTCCGGAAGAAACACGGACGTCTGCTGACAATCGACCCAAGAAGAGCGGCAATTATCGGTCGGCGCCGAGCCTGGCGCGCATCGCATCAATTGCGCTCGAGGCGTCTGGCACTCCGCCGGTCACACTTCAGCAAGGTTACGAAATCGCTTTGCGTTAATGCGGAATTAACTTCTCCAGCGCAGTCTGAGGGTGTTCAGTTTCTGGACACAGAGCGGTCTTTGCCTCTGTTTGACGCCTCCCTGTTAACTTCCGAGAGCCGCCACCTCCTGACGGCTCTTTTTCTTTTGCCCGGCCGCCTTCATTAAGCCTGCCTCAAGGCTGAGCGTGTCAGGTGAGGCCAGTCACCGTAAGTTCCGCCCATGTCAGACGCCGACAGTAATCCGGCCATCGCCCTTGGGCCGCGCATCGTCGCTTCCGGCGGCTTTACTGCCATCTACCGCGAAGGCATGGCCCTCATCGAAGAGGTCGCCGCCTACCTTGATGGCGAGGGGCGCGCCGAAAGCCGCGGCCTGTCGCGCGAAACGTCCTTCGTCTACGCCACCGAATCCATGCGCCTGACGACGCGGCTGATGCAGCTTGCCTCGTGGCTGCTGCTGCAGCGTGCGGTCAACGAAGGCGAGCTCACCAGCGAAGCGGCGCGCAACGAGAAGGAAAAGGTGAAGTTCTCGGCCCTGCCCGACGAGCGCGGTGGGCCCGGCTTCATCGAGCTGCCCGGACGCCTCAAGGGCTACATCGCCCAGGGCGATCGCCTGTTCGAGCGCGTGCAGCAACTCGACCGGCTCGACCGCGCCACCGGTCTTGAAGGCCCGGCGCCCGTCGCCGAAGGCTCGATCGGCGACCAGCTTGCCCGGCTGCGCGCGGCCTTCGGTCGCCTCCAGGCCTGAGGCCAAACAAAAAGCCCCGCCGAAGCGGGGCTTGCAACATCCAACCGAAAAGCCGCCGGCTTACATGCCGAGGCCCTTGAACTTTTCCTTGAACCGCGTCACGCGGCCACCGCGATCGAGCAAGTTGCCCGTGACCCCGGTCCACGCCGGATGCGTCTTCGAGTCGATATCGAGCTGCAGCGTGTCCCCGGCCTTGCCGTAGGTCGAGCGCGTCTCGTACTTCGTCCCGTCGGTCATCGCGACGGTGATCATGTGGTAGTCGGGATGGATGTCTTTCTTCATGGCGGAGCCTCAAATCGAACGGGCGCGCAATCCTTGAGATCTGGCGCCCGTCAAGCCGAACGGTGAATTGCCGGGGTCTCTACAGAAAAACCCCCACCCCGGCAAGGGGAGAAGCCGCGGTTGCGGCTCACCCGGCAGCCGCCTATATCGGGGGCACTTTGGCCACCGATACCTCCCCACGTGCTGTCAGCGCACCACCCCGGCTCGGCCGCAAGGGCGAAGCCGCCCGCGTCGACCCGCGTTCGCTGCGGCCGCTCGCCAGGCTGCTACCCTATGTCTGGCGCTACAAATGGCGCGTCCTTGCGACCATCGCCTTCCTGCTGATCGCTGCCCTCACCTCGCTCCTCATTCCCCTCCTCGCCGGTCGCGTCGTCGATTTCGGCTTCGTCGCCAAGAACCTCGACATGGTGTCGACCTATGGCTGGGCCATCGTCGGCATCGCCGCCATCATGGCCGTCGCCTCCGCCGCCCGCTTCTATTTCGTCGCCGTCCTCGGTGAGCGCGTCATCCTCGACCTCAGGCGCGGCGTCTTCGACCATCTGCTGCGTCTCGACCAAAGCTATTTCGACCTGCATCGGGTCGGCGAGCTGACCTCGCGGCTGAATGCCGACGTCACCACCATCCGCAGCGCCGTGGGCTCGTCGCTGTCGATGACGCTGCGCGGGCTGATCACCATCATCGGCGCCGTCGTGCTGATGTTTCTCACCAGCTGGTTCCTCGCCCTCGCGGTGGTGGTGGTCGTGCCGCTGATCGTCGTGCCCGTCCTGCTGCTGTCCCGTCGCCTGCGCAAGATGTCGCGACGCACCCAGGATGCGCTTGCCGAGATGTCGGCGATGGCCACCGAAACCCTGAGCGCCGGCCGGACCGTCAAGAGCTTCGTGCAGGAGCCGACGCAGTCGCGCCTGTACGGCGATCGCGCCCTCGGGTCGTACCGGGCGGAAGTTACGCGTATCGGCGGCCGAGCCGCGCTTGTCGGCGGCATCATGTTCATCGTCGCCACGGCTCTCGTGGTGCTGGTGTGGTGGGGCGCCAAGTCGGTGTTCGACGGCGCCGTCACCACCGGCCAGCTCACGCAGTTCATGCTCTACGCGCTGATGGCGACCAACGCCCTGACCTCGATCTCCGAGGTGCTCGGCTCGTTGCAGACGGTGGCGGGCTCAACCGAGCGCCTCGTCGAAATCCTCGACACCCCCGCCGCCATTGTCTCGCCGGCGCAGCCGGTCGCAATGCCCAGCCCGCCGCTCGGCACGGTCGCCTTCGAGCATGTCGGCTTCGCCTACGAAACGCGCGACGACGCGCCCATCCTGAGCGATCTGAGCTTCACCGTGGCGCGCGGCGAAACCGTCGCCCTGGTGGGCCCGTCGGGCGCCGGCAAGAGTACCGTATTCGCCCTGTTGCAGCGCTTCTACGACATCAACTCCGGCCGCATCCTCGTCGACGGTGTCGATCTCAGGGCCGTTGACCTCGCCGAACTGCGCCGACACTTTGCCTATGTCGAGCAGGAGCCGACGATGTTTGCCGGCACTGTCGCCGACAACATCCGCTTCGGCCGGCCCGAGGCCACCGACGCCGAAGTCGAGCGCGCCGCGCGCGACGCTCTGGTGCACGATTTCACCATTGCGCTTCCCAACGGCTATGCCTCGGTCGTCGGCGAACGTGGCGTCATGCTCTCGGGCGGCCAGAAGCAGCGCGTCGCCATCGCCCGCGCCCTGCTCAAGGATGCTCCCATCCTGCTTCTCGACGAGGCGACCTCGGCGCTCGACGCCGAAAGCGAGCGGGTCGTGCAGATCGCTCTCGAACGGCTGATGCAGGGCCGCACCACGCTGGTGATCGCCCACCGTCTCGCCACCATCCGCGACGCCGACCGCATCCTCGTGCTCGATCAGGGCCGGCTCATCGACCAGGGCACCCACGAGGAGCTCGTCCGGCGCGGCGGCCGCTACGCCGAGCTTGCCCGCCTGCAGTTCCGCTACGAACCGATGGCAGCGGAATAACGCCTCACCCGTCCGTCAGCTTGAACTCGATGCGCCGGTTCCTGGCGTAGGCCTCTTCGGTGTCCGCCGGATCGATCGGCCGGCTGTCGCCGAAGCCGGCGGCGACGAGATGCTGCGACGACACACCCTGCGCCGCGAGATATTTCAGCACCGCAATGGCGCGCGCCGCGCTCAGCTCCCAGTTCGACGGGAACTCCGGCGTATTGATCGGCCGCTTGTCCGTATGCCCGTCGATCCTCAGCACCCAGTTGATGTCGGGCGGGATCTCGGTCTGCAGTTGTTTGATCGCGCCGGCGAGCGTGTCGAGCGCTGCCGTGCCCTCGGGCGACACTGCCGCCGCGCCAACCGGGAACAGCACTTCCGACTGGAACACGAAGCGATCGCCGACCACCTGCACATCGGCGCGGCCTTCGAGGATTTTCCGCAGCCGCCCGAAGAAGTCCGAGCGGTACTGCGACAGATCCTGCACGCGCTGCGCCAGCGCCAGGTTGAGCCGCCGGCCGAGGTCGGCGATCTGCGTCTTGCCTTCGCCGGCCTTGGCCTCCGACGCATCCAGCGCCTGCTCGAGCGCGCCGATCTGCGTGCGCAGCGCCGCCAACTGCTGGTTGAGCAGCGCCACCTGCGCCGCTGCGTCGCTCGAGGCGTCCTGCGCCTTGGTGAGGTCGGCGGTCAGCCCGGCGATCTTCGCCTCGCTGCCGGACTGGCCGGCGCCGAAGCCGGCGACCTGCGCCTTCAGCGCGTCGCGCTCCGCCGTTGCCGCGCCCAGCGTCGCTTGCAGGGTTGCGAGGTTTCCCTGCAGGTCGGTATTGCCCGAGCGCTCGAGCTGCAGCAGGTCGGTCAACTCGGCGATCTGCGAGTTGAGCTTGGTCATCGCCGTGTCCTTGCCCTGAATTTCCTGGCCGAGGAAAAACTGCGTCAGCATGAACAGCGACAGGAGGAAGATGATGACCAGCAGCAGCGAGCTCAGGGCGTCGACGAACCCCGGCCAGTAGTTGGTCACCTGCGACCGGCGCGAGCGGCTCAGCGACGCCATCCGCGGACCCTTTCAGCTGAAGCGGTGCCGGAGCTCATACCGCTAGTTCGGCTTGCCGGCGTTGCCCGGGTCCTCGCGCAGCATCGCCTCGATCAGTTCGCGGAGCTTCTTGTTGGTGTCGCCCTGCTCTTCGATGTGGATGCGCAAATCCGCTTGCTCGGCGCGAATGTGCTTGACCAGCCCATCGATGCCGCGCGCCAGCTCCGCCATGGCGCGGATGGCGTTCTGCGACGAGTCCGAGTTCTGCATCGTCGAGCCGAGCCGCTCGATCATTGCCGACATGTCCTCGTTGCCGACGCCCATGTTGGTCGCCTGCAACTGCGTGATCGGGTGGTCGAGTTCGGTCATCGAGGTCATCCAGTCCTCGAGGTCGGTATAGA
>JBDTVO010000146.1:0-7057 GCA_040007135.1 Devosia sp.
GTGTAGATCGTGCCGTAGCGCCCGGTCGCCATGATGTAGACGTAACCGCCCATGGGCGAATGGAACATGCGGCTGGGTGACCGGGTCAATCCCCGGATCACGTCCGGGGACGGCCATGACGACGGAGAGGGTAGCGTTGCCTTTGCTAATCCCCGAACAGCTTCGCCAGCGCGCTCACATCCGCGTCGGTCACACCGGCGTCGGCGGTCGACACATCCTCGACCCCGCCCGTCATGTCCCGCACATCGAAAAACAACAGCATCACCGAGACGATAACCAGCGCCGCGCCGGCGAAGCGCCAGGCGCCGCCACGCGCGAAGGTGCGCGTGGGCGAGATCACGAAGGGCAGCAGCCCGAGGACGGCGCCGCCGGCGGCGAGCACAGCGTTCATGCGAGGAGTATCGCGCACCGGCGTGAACGAAGCGGTGCGCCGGCCGCTTGCATTTGAGCGGTTCCGACGCGATGACGCGCCGCACCGCGGCAACCCCTTCCCCACCACAACAATCCGCCCCTGTGCCCCCACTTATCCTCGTACCCTCCACGCGGGTGTAATCTCCCCTCATCCACCCCGCACGGACGGGACCGTACGACGAACGGGCGGAGTGGACAGGTAGGGCGAGGGGCCGTCCCCTTCGCAGGTTCGGGCTTAACGCCATGTCCCAGCGGCATGGCCTGACCCCCGCTCCGAAATCCTGCCGCCGCGGGACGCGCATGCGTCCATAAAATCAACCACGGGCGTTTGCACGTCCCGCGGCCCCGTCCTCCTCCACCCGCAGCGGCGGAGGTCCCCGCAACCGGCTCACCGGAGGATTTGTCATGCGCGCCGTTCTGATGCGAACGCCGTTACAGTCGCAGCAGCTCGTCCATTGCCGCCGCCAGCAGCGCATGCACATCGCGGCGGCCGCCGTCGGCGGGTGCCACCAGCACGCGCGGCACGGTGCGGTCGTTGTAGAGCGAGACCATGTAGTCCTCGACGCCGAGCGCGGGGGTGTCCGCCACCGCAACCTCGACCGGCTCGAGCACGAGGCGCGGTCCGCCCTCCCGCATCGCCGCCACCTCCATCACCAGCCCCAGCTCGCGATGCGTCGTGGCAAGGCGCGCACGGAACTCCAGCACGTCACTCTCACCGCTCCGCACGAATGCCTCGTCCACTGCCGCATCGAGCAGCAGCACCGCCAGCATCGCCTTCCTGCGGCTCTGCGGCGCGGCGCGTGCGGCCGAGACAGCGATCTGCGCAGGCGTAGAAGAAGGTTCCACTGTCTTTCGGCTCAATCGCTGCCCCCTCCCCCCGAAAGGGGGAGGGTCGGGGTGGGGGTTGACGCTCCGATGGTCCGGCGGGTCAACCCGCTCCTGTCCTCCCCCTTTCCGGGGGCGGGGCCTGACCTCGGGCCCACGGGTTTCACCCGCCTTGGCCTAGCCAAGGTGCGTCCGGAAGAACTCCAGCGTCCGGGCGCTCGCCTTGGTGCACGCGGCCTCGTCAAAATTGGCGGGGCGGTACGAATTGCAGAAGCCGTGGCCGGCGGCATAGGTAAAGATGCCGACATCGGGGTGACGGGCCTTCAGCGCCTCCACCTGCTCGAGCGGAATGCCGTTGTCCTTGTCGCCAAAATGCATCTCGAGCGGGATCATCGGCTCGAGGTCGATATAGTTGGATACGCCGCCGCCGTAGTAGCCCGAGGCGGCGCTGAGCCCGAGGCCCATATGCGCAGCGCGCCAGGTGAGGGCGCCGCCGAAGCAGTAGCCGGTGATGCCGACCTTGCCGCCGGCGCTCGCCGCCTTCACTGCCGCTTCGATGTCGGCCAGTGCCTTGGCGAAGTCAAAAGTCTTCATCTTGTCGGCCATGGTCGCGTAGACGCTGCCGGCGGCATAGTCCTCGCTCTCGAAGCCGGGGGCGATGCGGTCGAAAAGGTTGGGCGCGATGGTGAGAAAGCCGTGCCGGGCACTGCGGTCAGCGACTTCGGCCACCCATTTGTTGACGCCCCAGACTTCGCCGATCACCACCACGCCGCCGCGCGGTTTGCCCGCCGGCTCGGCGCGATAGGCCGGCACCTTGTGTCCATCGGCGGCGGTGAGCGTGGTGTTGGTGGGCATGGCGCGGTCCTGACGGTCGGTTCTTGTTGGCCGCAGGCAAGCACGAAGCGCCGGCCACGGCCAGCCTCGGGCAATCACGGTGCGGTGAAAATGGCAGCTTCCTATTGCGGGCTTGACCCGCGTGGCGCAGCGGACCTCTCATCGGGCATGTCCGGGTTCGATCTCGATCGCTTCGTCGCCGCGCAGGCGCCGGTCTATGCCGCGGCGCTTGCCGAGCTCACAGCGGGCGACAAGCGTACGCACTGGATGTGGTTCGTCTTCCCGCAGCTCGCCGCGCTCGGCCGCTCGGATAGAGCGAAGTTCTATGGGCTGGCCGGACTCGACGAGGCGCGTGCCTATCTCGGCCACGCGCTGCTCGGGGCCCGGCTCATCGCCTGCACGTCGGCGGTGCTGGCGGTCGACGGCCGCAGTGCCCACGCCATCTTCGGCGACACCGACGGGCTGAAATTCCGCTCGTCGATGACGCTGTTCGGCCGCGCCGCGCCCGCCGAGCCACTGTTCGGGCAGGCGCTCGGCAAATACTTCGCCGGCGCCGAGGATCCGGCGACGCTGGCGTTGCTGGGCCCGTCATGACGCCGTCGCCGCAATTTGCGCAAACCGTGCGGATGGACTTAGGGTCGCCCGCGCCCAGGAGGAGGCCGACCATGAAGCCGACCGCCGTTTTCGCCGCCGCTGCCCTTTTCGTCGCCTTCGCCCAGCCGGCGACCGCCGAAACCAGCCTCACCGCCTATAACGCGGCGCGGCAGGCGCTGCTGGCCATCTGGGCCGAGCTGCCGCTGACCTTGCGCAACGCCACGCTCACCGACGGGGTCGCCAGCGGCTATGGCGACTACGCCTCGCGCCCCTCCAACAGCTACGGGCCGGGCGAGGAGATCGACGTCTATGTCGAGGTCCTCGGCTACGGCTGGCGCGACAATGGCGATGGCACGCTGTCAAAGCTGCTCGACGCCGACCTGGCGCTGGTCGATGCCGGCGGGGTCACCGTCGCCAGCCAGCCCAAATTCATGACGTCCGAGGTCAAGAGTCGCAGCAAGCTGCTGGAGACGGATTTGGTGTTCAACGTCCGGCTCACCGCGTTCAAGCCGGGCGCCTACAAGCTGCAGTTCGCCATCCACGACCGGGCGGGCGGCAAGGATGGCAGCTTCGAGCTGCCGGTGACGCTGGCCGAGGCGGCCCCGACGGCGTCCTCCGTCGAGCCGGCGCCGGAGGCGAGTTCTGCCCAATAGGGCGAGAGGCTGGTGCTCCCGGGCGAAGCGGCCTACATGCCGGCCATGACGCCGCTCCCGCCGCTCCGCCCGTTTGCCGCCGTGGTCTTCGACATGGACGGCACGCTGCTCGACACCGAGCTGGTGTTCAAGCAGATCGTCTGGGATGTGACGCGCGGCCTCGGTTTCGACATGACCGACGCGGTGCACGGGCAGATGGTGGGCTCCAGCCACGAAACCACCAGCCGCATCCTGGTCGAGGCCTACGGCGCGGCGTTTCCATACGAGCTGTTCGACGCCGAGTGCCGCCGCATCATGCGGGCGCAGATGGCTGAGGCGGTGCCGGTCAAGGCCGGTGTCACCGAACTCCTCGCCGAACTTAAGTCCAGGCGGGTGCCGATGGCGGTTGCCACCTCGTCGCGGGCGGCGCATGCGCTGACACAGTTGGGCAGCGCCGGGCTGCTCGATCTGTTCCACGCGATCGTGACGCGCGACGACGTCGTGCAGCCCAAGCCGCACCCGGAGCCGTACCTGACGGCAGCGCGGCTGCTGGGGCTCGAGCCGGCCAGCTGCCTCGCCATCGAGGACTCGCTGTCGGGCGTACGGGCGGCGCACGGCGCCGGGATGCAGACCATCATGGTCCCCGATCTGGTGCCGCCAACCGCCGAGACGCGCACCCTGTGCGTGGTGATGCCGAGCCTTCACGCCGTCCGCGAGGCGGCCTTCGGCCAGGATCTGGTCGGCCAAGGCTGACCAGAGGGCCGCCGATCCGGCGAGTCGCATGCCCCGATTGACCTTGTGTCTCCCCCGGGCAACGCGCGGCATTTGAATTAACCACGATGGTTTTGGGCAAGGCGCCGGTCACCGCGCTCGCCGCCACGGGAATTCAGGGGTTTCCCCACCTCAGATGGCCCGTTAACCTCGCTTTAGGAGCCTAAGGACTATGGTTAAATCCTGGTAAATTTGGGTTTGAATCCCCGGAAAGCTCGTCTAGGGTGCACCCGGGTTAAACGGCCAGAGCCGGTCTGCCTTGGGCGGATTCGGGGGAAGGACGGGGGAATTTGAGGGCGACCGCGCTCAATCGCGCGCTGTTCAGGGGGTTCGTCGTGGGTGCGGTGGCACTTGCGTCGGCTCTGTTCGCTATTCCAGCCCAGTCCGAAGATTTGCAGCTGGCCTATGTGACGCCCGCCGAACTGACGCCGCAACTGGCCGCCGAACGGCAGCAGCAGTCGGTTCCGCTCCGCCCGAGCTTTTCGGCCCAGCCGCCGCTGACCAATGACCTCCTGGCCGCCTATGTCGCCCGGCAGCAGAAACTCAGCCAGTTCTCAGTGTTCGACGCGACCTCCAGCGATGAACTGACCGAGCAGGTGCTGCTGAGCTACATCGACCGGACCCGCGGGCCGACCAATCTGGCCCTCGATGCGATCAACGCCGTCACCGGCGAGTCGCCGCTCACCCCTGACGCGCTGTCGGTCTATGCCCGCAAATACGTGCCGACCATCAAGAAGGTGCAGTTCACCGACGCCGAAAAGCTCTGCCTCACCCAGGCGATCTACCACGAGGCGCGGGGCGAGAGCGAAGAGGGCCAATGGGCCGTCGCCAACGTCATCATCAACCGGGCGATGTCGCATAAATTCCCAACAACGCTGTGCGGCGTGGTCTTCCAGAATGCCGACCAGGGCTACCACCACTGCCAGTTCACCTTTGCCTGTGACGGACGCTCGGACATGGGCAACGAAACGGCCGCCTGGAACCGGGCGGTAAAGATGGCGCAGGTGGCGTTCCGCGAATTCCAGCAGGGCGAGACGCCCGGCGTGCTGCCGAACTCGACGCTCTTCTACCACACCACCGCAGTCGACCCGGCCTGGTCGAGCCGGCTGACCCGGGTGGCGGTGATCGGCGCGCACGAGTTCTACTCGCCCAACTGACCGGCTCTCACATCTGCAGAATGTCCATCCACCCGGCCCGTGCCGGGTTTTTCGTTTGTGGCGGCGCCGTTTGGTTCCCCTCGGGGACAAAAATTGCCGCCGGCCCAAGGAATAGCGGGCGCCCAGCGTCTAGTGTATAGCGGTTGGGCGCCTTACTTTATGCGCAATCGTGGCCCCGACGTTGGCCACAATTGATGCGGTCTGGCAGCTCCGGCCGAACTGCCACACTGACCACAAAGAAAGGGACTTGCATGCCCAAAATCGCCCTGGTGGACGATGACCGCAATATTCTCACTTCGGTGTCGCTGACGCTGGAGGCCGAAGGCTACAACGTTTCGACCTACACCGACGGCGCCTCAGGCCTTGAGGGCCTTGCCGCCGACAAGCCCGACCTCGCCATTCTCGACATCAAGATGCCGCGCATGGACGGCATGGAGCTGCTGCGCCGCCTGCGGCAGAAATCCGACCTTCCGGTAATCTTCCTCACCAGCAAGGACGAGGAAATCGACGAGCTGTTCGGGCTGAAGATGGGCGCCGACGATTTCATCAAGAAGCCGTTCAGCCAGCGGCTCCTGGTCGAGCGGGTGAAGTCGATCCTGCGCCGCTCGGCGCCGCGCGACGGCCAGCCCGGCGCGACGACGGAAACCGTTCCCGGCAAGGCGCTGATCGAGCGCGGCAACCTGGTGATGGACGAAGAGCGCCACACCTGCACCTGGAAGGGCCAGCGGGTAACGCTGACCGTCACCGAGTTCCTGATCCTGCAGGCCCTGGCGCTGCGGCCCGGCGTGGTCAAGTCGCGCAACGCCCTGATGGATGCGGCCTACGACGACCAGGTCTATGTCGACGATCGCACCATCGACAGCCACATCAAGCGGCTGCGCAAGAAGTTCAAGGCCGTCGACGACGACTTCGAGATGATCGAAACCCTCTATGGTGTGGGTTACCGCTTCAAGGAAGCCTGACCCTGCGGCAGCGCGAACGCATCGCGCTGACCTCGAAACAAAAGGCCATGTCGTCTTTCGGTTGAAGATCCAGTACCGGGCGCAACACGTCCGGTTCAGGAGCGCCATCTCGAAGAACGGCACTGGAGAGACCCATGCGCTGGCTACCCTTTGTGTCCGAAGGCTGGTCCCTTGTCGTGTCCGGAGTTCGTGTCGGAAGGCGCGGCGATGACGTGCTGACCGCGGAAGCCGCGCCGGCGATGTTGCTCAATCGGCTCGAGCGTGACGCCAGTCTCAACGCCGAGTCCAACTATGGAGCCAAAGGTCCTTCTGGGGGTCCTGCCAGCAACGGCGAGCCGGGCTCTCCGGGGGAGAACTGGCCGCCGCCGCCCGGTTGGCTGTATCGGGCCGGGCAGTTCCTGTTCTCGCTCAGCTTTTCGAGCCTCACACGTCGCATCGTCGAGCTGAAGATCGCCGGGCTGCTCGCGCTCGTGGCGAGTATTCTGTATCTATCGCAATTCCGCGCCGGGCTGATCGACGCGCGGGCGCAGAGCCTGCTGGTCCAGGCGGAAATCATCGCTGGCGCCATCGCCGCATCCGCGACCGTGCAGACCAACGCGATCACCATCGATCCCGAGCGGCTGCTCGACCTCAAGCCCGGAGAAAGCTACGGCGCGACCGACGAGGCGTCCGGGCTGGATTTTCCGATCAATCCCGAGCGTGTCGCGCCGGTGCTGCGCACCTTGATCTCACCGACCAAGACGCGCGCCCGCATCTACGACCCCGGTGGCTGGCTGATCCTCGACAGCCGCAATCTCGAGAACGTTCTGCGCTTCGATTTGCCGCCGCCATCCTCGGAAAAGCCCGGCATCGCCGAGCGCGCCATGATCGG
>JBDTVO010000147.1:0-7022 GCA_040007135.1 Devosia sp.
TCGAGGCCCTCGGTCAACGCGGCGAGAGCCGGAAAGGCGTCCAGCGAGCGGTGGTCGAAACGAAAGCCGGTGTGGCCGCCGGCAAGCGCGGTGGCAAAGGCATCGAGCTCGTCGTCGGGGATGTAGGCGCCGGCGGGCACGAACTCCATCAGCGTGCGGCCGGCGCCGGCGTCGTGCTGGTGGGCGGCGAAGCGGCGATGGCCCAGTGTCACCAGGGCATCGTCGGGGAGGCCGCCGCTGGCATAGCCTTCGCCGAGAACGGTGGCGGCGCTGCGGCCCTCAAGCGCATCGGGGGCTGCCTCGACGAGACCGCGCGTTGCCCCGAGGATTTCGCCCTCCGCCGAGCTCACCATGGCGAGGTGGGCCAGGCTCATGAAGGCGGTCTTGAACTGGCTCGCCCGTTCGAGCCGACCGGCGAGGTTGGCGATGATGGCTTCGATCGAGATGCCATTGACGAGGTCGCGCGCCGCGATCCCCACGGCGCGACCCAGTTCGGCGAGCTTCTGCTGGAAGTGGCGCTCGACGCGTTCGGCGACCGCGAGGCTGCCGGAAAAAGCCGCCGCCATCAGGAAGAGGGCGAAGCCGACGCTGACGAGGCTCAGTCCACCCAGCCAGAAGCCGGCCACCGCCACGACGATCGCGGCGACCCAGATGAGATCGACGATCAGGGCTACCTTGGTGCGGCGCATCCCGTTGCGGTGGCAAAAATCAGACGAGTGGACCGTAGGAGCCCAATGGTTAACCAACCCTTGAGCCCGGCGATCGCCGGTAGGTTTTCGGCAGGATTTGGTGGTTTGGCGCCCGGCCGAGGAGCTAGAACAGTTCGACGTCGTTGCCGGCGGCGGGACGAAGCGCCGTGCGGCGGCTCCCCACGATCGACAGTTCTTCGCTTGCCACCGTGCTCGCCACCGAGGAATCGAGCCGTTTGACGAAGGCGCGGCCGGTGAAGGGCTGGAACATGACGCGTCGCGCGTAGGTGCCGCCGACGTCCTCGCCGGCGACCTCGTAGCCTTCGTTGGCGAGGAACTCGCGCACGAACTCGACATTCTTGGCGCCGATGTCGGTCAGCGCGGCGTTGATGATGCCGCCGCCGAAGATCTTGATCTCGAGGTTGGCCTTGGCGCCGCTGCCGTGGCTCAGCACCTTGTTAATCAGCTGTTCCATGGCGAAAGCGCCGTAGCGGGCCGAGGCGCCGTAGCGGTCGCGGGCGGCGCTGGAGGGCTCGGCGAGGAGAAAATGGTTCATGCCGCCCACATGCGCCTCGCGATCGCGGACGCAGGCCGACACGCACGAGCCGAGGACGGTCGAGAAGGTGAGGTCGCGCTCGCTACCGACGAGGCAGTCGCCCTGGTGAATGGTGGTTATGACCCCGCGGTCGAATGCAGGCAGGTGCGCCCGGGCCGTCATGTCGTCTCGCCGTCTTCAAACTTGTCGTTGAGACTAAAGGGCAATTCCTTAGTGAACTTCTAACCAGTTTCAGCAACCATGGGACATAGGTTGTGACCCGGGGCGGTGCTCCGTGGTTCTGCGTAGTCCCGGGGTCGTTCCAGAATGTCGTTGCAGAAGCTCGCGCGCGAACTCGACGAGACGGCCCGGCAGACGGCAGCGATGGTTGAAGGCATCACCGATGCGCTCGAGGTGCTGGGCGACAAATCCCTGAGCTGCGAAGCGGCGCGCCGGCAGGCGACGGCGATGATGGTCAGCGCGCTGCAGGGCCAGGATCGCATCGAGCAGCGCTGCCACAATATGGCGCTCGCGGTGCGGCAGTTTGCACTGCTGCCGCCAACCACCCCGGACTCGGTCTATAACGAGATATGGGCGAGCCTGGTGCTCGACGAATTGCGCGTTCCGGCCCTGTCGGGCGTCGCCAAGACCCGCTCCACCGGCGACGTCGACCTGTTCTAGCGCTGGCCCAGCCTGTCGCGAGGGCAGGTTGGCCGAGCCTAGGCTTCCGTCTTGGTACCGCTCACCACCGCGTGCAGGTCGATCAGGCCGACCATGCGGCTTTCGTGGGTGACGATGCCGTTGAGGAGCTCAGTGTCCATCGAATTGCCCTGCGGCACGGCGTGGATATCGTCCTTGCTGACGGTCAGGATATCGCTCACCGCATCGACGAGGATGCCGACCCATTTGTCGCCCACCGACATCACCACCACCACGTGGTTCTTGGTGGGTGAGGTCTGGCCCTCACCGAAGCGCGCACGCAGATCGAAGATCGGCACGATGGTGCCGCGGAGGTTGATGACGCCGCGCACATATTCGCGCGTGTTGGGCAATGGCGTGGCGCCGTTCCAGGCGCGGATCTCGCGCACCGTGGTGATCTCGACGCCATAGGTCTGCTCGCCGATCGAGAAGGCGATCAGCTGCAGCGAATTCTCTCCGGCCGTCTGGGTGGCGGTGAAATCGTCCCGGTAGGCGAGGCTGTCCATGGCTTGTCTTTCTGCCGCCCGTTCTAGGCGGCGCTGCGATGCAGCACCGGGGCGCGCAGCCCCTGCACATCGACGATGAGTGCGACATTGCCGTCGCCGAGGATGGTGCCGCCGGCGATGCCATCGATGTGCTCGAAATTCTCTTCGAGGCTTTTGATCACCACCTGCTGCTGGCCGATGATGTCGTCGACGACAAGCGCCACCTTGACGCTGCCTTCGGCCTCGCACAGCACGACAAAACGGCGGCCGAGGTCGAGGCCGCTGGGGAGCTGGAAGCGCTCCGAGAGATCGACCACCTGCACATATTCGCCGCGCACCCGCAGCACCCTGGCACCGGAGGGGGCGCGGCCGAAATCGGCGCGGGCGCACTGGATGGTCTCAACGATCGAAGAGAGCGGGATGACGTAGGGTGAGCCCGCGACCTTGACCAGCATCACATCGAGCACGGCGAGGGTGAGCGGCAGGCGCAGCGTCATGCGCGTGCCCTGGCCGGTGCGCGAGCGCACATGCACGCTGCCGCCGATCTTCTTGATGTTGGAAAGCACCACGTCCATGCCGACGCCGCGACCGGAAATATCGCTGACTTCGCTCGCCGTCGAAAAGCCGGGAGCAAAGATCAGATTGTCGATCTGTTCCTCGCTCAGTTGTTGATCGGGCCCGACCACCATGCGCTCGCGCGCCACGTCCATCACCCGCTCGCGGTTGATGCCGGCGCCATCGTCCTCGACCGAGATCAGGATGTTGCCGCCGGCCTGCTCGGCCGAGAGCCGGATGGTGCCGATTTCCGGTTTGCCCAAAGCGAGGCGCTGGGCCGGTGTCTCGATGCCGTGGTCGGCGGAGTTGCGGATCATGTGGGTCAGCGGATCGCTGAGCTGCTCGATCACGGTCTTGTCGATCTCGGTGGCCTCGCCCACCATTTCCAGCCGGATCTTCTTGCCGGTCTTCTGCGCCAGCTCGCGGGCCAGCCGCGGCATGCGCGAGAACACCGACTTGACCGGCTGGGCGCGGATCGCCATCACCGCGTCCTGCAGGCCGCGCGTCGTCTGCGCCAGCACTTCGAGGCCGCGCACCAGCTCCTGGTAGCGGGCGCGAAGCGTGTCATCCATCTGCTGGGTCAGCATCGACTGGGTGATGACCAGCTCGCCCACCATATTGACGACGCGGTCGACCTTTTCGAGGTCGACGCGGATCGACTGGATGCCGGCGTTGCGACGATCGTCGAGGCCGCCGCGGCGTTCCTCGGGTTCGTCTTGGGAAAATGGCGGTGCGGACTCGGCCGGCACGGCCAGCAGTTTCGGCGTCGGCGGCAGTGGGGCGGCAGCGGCCCGCTCCGCCTTGATGTCTTCGGCCAGCGCAGCGAAGCTCGGCGCGGTATCGTCCACCGCCGGCGGCGGCCGCACCAGCGCCGCGAGATCGGCGAGCGTCGGCTGCGCTGCAGCCCGCGGCGTCAGCAGGGCAATCGACAGGTCGCAGTTGCCCTCGACGAACTCGAACACCTCGCCGATCGACTCGGCGGTGGCGCTCGGTGAATTCAGCGTCAGCTCCCAGCTGCAATAGACGCCGAACGGTTCGAAATCGGCGAGCGAGGGAATGTCGGTCAGTTTCGCGACAACGCTGAGGTCGCCAAGGCTTGCCAGCTCGCGGAACAGCAGCAGCGGGTCGTTGGCGCGAGCGTAGAGTTCGCCGTGCGGGGTGAAGTGGATTTCCCAGTGGCCCTTTTCGACCGTCAGCGGCACCTGCTCGAAGCTGTCCTCGCCTGCTGTGGCGGGGCCCGCCGCGGCGATGTCGAGCTCGACCCGCACGGGGGTGAAGTCGATGTCGAACGCATCGTCGTCGGCGGGCTCGGCCGGGGGCGCGATCTCGCTCGCCTGCCCGGTGCTCAGGGCGTCGAATTGCTTGCGCTCGTCGGCCCCGTAGGTGGCGCCGAGGGAGCGGCCCCGCTTTGCGGCGGCGACGAAATCGGCGACGATGTCGTTGGCGCGGATGCAGAGGGTCACAACCTGGCCCGCCATCTCGACCCTGCCGTCGCGGACCCGGTCGAGCAGCGTCTCATAGGCGTGGGCAAAGGCGACCAGCTCGGAAAAGCCGAAGGCGCCGCCGCCGCCCTTGATCGAGTGGATGGCGCGGAACACCGCATTGAGGCGGTCGGGGCTGCGCTCGCCGGCGTCGATCGCGGCAAACTGCTCCTCGAGCTCGGTCAATAGTTCCGAACACTCGTCGAAGTAGGTCTGCTTGAAGTCGTCGAGGTCGCTCAAGGCCGTCCCCTTCTGGGTGAGCTAGGCGTCCCGTCTCAGTGGACGACGCGGTGGATCACCGAGATCAGTTTTTCGGGGTCGAAGGGTTTTACGATCCAGCCGGTGCCGCCCGCGGCGCGGCCCTGGTCTCGCTTGTCCTGGCTGGTCTCGGTGGTGAGGATGAGGATGGGCAGCGAATTGTGCAGGCCCGAGGAGCGGACGCTCTTGATGAACTCGATGCCATCCATCACCGGCATGTTGATGTCGGTGATGACGACGCCGACGGGCTCCTTGGCCAGCATCTCGAGACCCTTGCGGCCGTCTTCGGCCTGCAGCACCTCGAACCCGGCATTGGACAGGGTGTGGTGCAGCATGGCGAGGATGGTGCGGGAATCGTCGACGGTGAGCACGCGCATGCTACTGGCCTTTCATCAAAGCGGTAAAATTGCCGGTGAGGCCAAGCCGGTCGATGGCTGCCCGCATCGCAGCGCTGGCCTCTGAAATCACGAACGGAAAGCTGTTGCGGCGCGCCGTTTCGGCGGCGCTGACCAGCATCAGCAGGGCGTTGGTGGCGACGCGCTGGACCTGCGAGCCGTCGACCTCGACGGGGCCCAGCTCAACCGCATCGATCAGCCCGTCGCGCACCGTATCGAGCGCGTCGAGATCGATGTTCGCTGGCAAGACCAGATGTCTCGGAGCGTCGGCCATGCTTTCCCCGCCGGGCCACGCACCGGCCCGCGCCACAGTGTCACTCCAGTGGTTTAAGAAGTGCTAACCACGTTGCCCGCCGGACGGCCAAAAAAGCCCGGTGCTACGCGGCTTTGACGGCTTCGAGGATGGCGCCGGCATCGACCTCGGAGAGGCGCGCCGGCGACCATTTCGGCGCCTGGTCCTTGTCGACGAGGACGGCGCGAACGCCCTCGGCGAAATCGGGCTGGCGCGCCATCAGCGCAGCGAGGCGGAGGTCCATGTCGAGCGTACGGCCGACATCCATCAGCCGCCGCGCCGCGAGGTGGGCGTGAAAGATCGCCGTCAGCGATGTCGGGCTGCGGGTGGCCAGCAGCGACGACGACGCGGCGAGCGCGGGGATTGCCGCCACGGACTCGAGCAGTGCGTGGGGACTTTCGGGGACCGAGGCCGGAAACTGATCGGCGAGGGCAGTTAAGCCCGCGTCGCCGGCAAAAATCGACTCCGACTCCATGAGGGCGACAATGGCCGCGTTTGGGTCGCGGGCACCGGCTGCGGCCACCAGGGTGGCGCAGATGGGCTCGACCCGGGCGGGGGCGATGGCCGCATCGGCCAGCCCTAGCGCCAGCGCATCGGCAGTGCCTACCGTTGTCCCCGACATCAGGAACAGCAGGGCCCGGCCGACTGGGGCATGGGCCAGGATGGCGTTGACGCCCACATCGGAGAAAAAGCCGATGGCGGCTTCCGGCATGGCGTAGCGGCAATCGGTCGTCGCCAGGCGATAGCGGCAGTGGCCGGCAATACCGATGCCGCCGCCCATGACGATACCGTGGGTCAGCGCGACCAGCGGCTTGGGGTAGGCGGCGATGGTGCGGTTCATCGCATATTCGGCGGCGAAGTAGGCGTCGGCGGCCTCCGGACGGCCGTCGATGACGTTGGTGCGGGCCGCCCGGACGTCGCCGCCGGCGCAGAAGCCTCGTTCGCCGCGCCCGGTGAACAGCACCGCGCCGATCGCCCGATCATCGCGCCAGCGGCCCAGTACGGCACTGATCCCCTCGATCATCTCAAGGCTCAGCGCATTGATCGCCTTGGGGCGGTCGAGGGCTATGTAGCCGAGATGGCCATCGGCGGTGATGTCGAGTTGGTCGGTCATGGGTTCCTCCCGTCGCAATCTGTCGTTTCCCGGCGTCGGCTTCAATGCTATCCCGGCGCGCAATGCCAGCTTCCCTCACCAACGTTGCCCTCACCGGCCTTGCCCGCGACCTGGCGCGGCGCGCCGACGAGGGTAAGCCGGTCCGCATCGGCGTCATCGGCTCGGGCGAGATGGGCACCGACCTCGTGACGCAGTGCATGCTGATGCGCGGCGTCGAGGTGTCGGCCATCGCCACTCGCCGTCCGCACACCGCGCTCGAGGCCACCGCCATCGCCTATGGCGACACCAGCCACGCCGTGGAGGCCGACACGCTGGGCAAGGTTTCCGCCGCCATCGGCGCGAAGAAGCTCGCCATCACCTCCGCCGACACGCTTGTCCGGACGCCGGAGATCGACGTCGTCATCGATGCGACCGGCAAGCCAGGGGTCGCCGCCGACTACGATCTCCTCGCCATGGAACATGGCAAGCACCTGGTGATGATGAATGTCGAGGCCGACGTCACCATCGGGCCTTACCTCA
>JBDTVO010000148.1:0-7004 GCA_040007135.1 Devosia sp.
AGAAGGGCATCACCATCGAGCAGCAGATCGTCGAGGGTGCCAACCACTTCTACGAGAGCAAGATCGACGAATTGACCGAGCGCTGCGCCGAGTATCTCGATCGCCGCCGCCTCGACATCGCCGCCGGCAAGGGGCGCTGATCCCTTAATTTCGAGAGAGGCGAGGCCTGATGCCCACTTTCAAGTCCAGCTTCCTCCGCACCCTCGAAGAGCGCGGCTTCATCCACCAGATCTCGGACGGAGAGGCCCTCGATGCCGCCTGCGTCGCCGGGCCCATCACCGCCTATATCGGCTTTGACGCCACCGCGACCTCGCTGCACGCCGGCTCGCTCATCCAGATCATGCTGCTCTACTGGCTGCAACAGACCGGCCATCGCCCCATCACCCTGATGGGCGGCGGCACCTCGATGATCGGCGATCCGAGCTTCAAGGACGAATCCCGCAAGCTCCTCACCGCTGAGACCATCGGCGCCAACATCGTCGGCATCCAGAAGATCTTTGCCCAGTTCCTCCGCTATGGCTCCGGCCCGACCGACGCCGTCATGGCCAACAACGCCGATTGGCTGATGCAGCTCAACTACGTCGAGTTCCTGCGCGATGTCGGCCGCCATTTCTCGGTCAACCGCATGCTGAGCTTCGACAGCGTCAAGCTGCGGCTCGACCGCGAGCAGTCGCTGAGCTTCCTCGAGTTCAACTACATGATCCTGCAGGGCTACGACTTCGTCGAGCTGTCGCGCCGTTACGGCTGCACCCTGCAGATGGGCGGCTCCGACCAGTGGGGCAACATCGTCAATGGCGTCGATCTCAGCCATCGCATGGGCGGCCCGCAGCTCTTCGCGCTGACCTCGTCGCTGCTCACCACCTCATCTGGCGCCAAGATGGGCAAGACTGCCTCGGGCGCCATCTGGCTCAACCCCGACCTGCTCAGCCCCTACGACTTCTGGCAGTACTGGCGGAACACCGAGGACGCCGACGTCGAGCGCTTCTTCAAGCTCTACACACCTCTGTCCCTGTCCGAGATTGCCTCCATTACCTCCGGCGACGTCAACGAGGCCAAGAAGGCCCTCGCCACGGCCGTCACCACCATGGTGCATGGCCGCGACGCGGCCGTGCAGGCCTCCGACACCGCCCGCGCCACCTTCGAGCAGGGCGCAATGCCCGCAGATCTACCCACGTTCTACATCGACATGGGTACGAACAGTGAGTTCAGACACGGACGTTCCAACACTGCGATACTTGCTGCCACGACCTTTGTTCGCTCGATGAGCGAGGCCAGACGCAACTTCGGGCAAAATTCCTTCCGGCTGAATGGCGAAGTGCAAACTGCCGAGAGAATCGTGCCGTGGGAAGAGACCGATCCCAAGATCGATGGCTTCCTCGTCCAATTCGGGCAAAAGAAGTTTGCAATCGTAAAGAAGAAGACGACGTAGGTCCTCTCCGCCTACTGCGACCCGTCGGTCCGCGGCTGCTCTTTCGCCCGGAACTCGAACAGCGACCGGAACGCGCCCGGCGCCAGCATCGACATCGGATTCACCTTGAACTGCGGCGAATCGAGCGGCCCCTTCACCTGGAAGGTGATGCCGAACAGCCCGCCGTTGAGACCGCCACCCAGCGGCCCGAACATCCGCCCGAAGGCGTTGTTGAGGCCGAACATCGGGATGTAGGTGCCGGCGATGTCGTACTGCTTGGTGTCGGTATAGATGAAGCCCTTCGCCTGCCCGCCCACGCTCTGGCCACTCACCAGTGCATTGGTGATCTGGATGCGATCGGTGCGGCGGGTGAAGTCGATCAGCGCGCTGTTGAACGCCAGCTTGTTGCTCTTGGCGATCAGCGCCCGCGATTCCGCGTGGCTGCCAAGGATTTCGGCCAGGTGCTTCTCGTCGACGATGGCAAAGTCCTTGAGTCTGATCTCGCCGTCGTCGACTTTGCTGTCGGCGTTTTGCTGCAGCACGAAGCTCCCGGCACCACCCTCGAGTTGCGGATAGACGCCCACCAGCCGGAGCATGCTGCCGAGGTCGTTGAACACCACTGTGATCGTCTTGCCGTTGGGAGTCGGGTTGCTGGCGACCGAGATCGAGCTGTCGCCGCCCAGTTGCGCGGTCATCGTCACCTTCTTCAGGTCGCTGCCCTTGAGCGCCAGGTTCAGGTCGAGATTGTAGGCCGTCGTCTTGTAGAACCCGATGGCGCGCTTCAGCTCGGCATCGACGGCAATGGCTTGCGTAAAGCCCGTCGCCTGCGGCCCGCCGGTGCCGCCATCGAGGCTGAACGAGCGCTTGAAGATCGGCCGCAGGTCGAGCTGGTCGCCGCGGACCCGCACCTGGTAGCCGTCCTTGATCGGCGTCAGCGATATTTGCGCCGCGTCTCCGTCGTTCAGGGCAAAGTTGGTGAACTCCGCCGACTGCAGGCCCGTCTTCGCGTCGAACTCCAGCCCGCCCTTGAGCTTGACCGTGCCGAACCCGAGGTCGAGATCGGAGATGTCGGTCACGTCCCCCTTCTGCCGGATCGTGGCGGTGAGCATCCCCGGATCGCCCGCTGCCTTGCTGATGCCGAGGTCCTTGATGCTCAGCGCGGCGGCCTTGAGGTCGACCGCGATGCCGATCGATCCATCCGCCGCCGGCTTCGCCACGAGCCCGATCTTGCCCGTGCCCAGTGAACTCGCGTCGATCCCCATCTTGCCCAGATCGGCAAGGTCGACGTCGGCGCTCAGCGTCGGCTGGCTGCCCGGCTTCAGATTGCCCGAAATCAGCAGGCCCGCATCGAGACCGTTGACCTGCGCCTGGCCGCCGATCTGGTAGCCGTCCTGCGTTGCCATGAAGCTCAACTGGCCGTTGCTGATCGAGTAGCTCTGGATCGGGGCGGTGCTGCCGAAATCCTGGACATTGCCGGTGACCGAATAATCAAATGCCTTGGCGTTTCCCTTGGCGTCGAGCGTCGTCGTCGAGACCAGTCGCACATTGAGGTCGCCCCCCAGCGACGTCAGGTTCACCGGCAGGCTCTTGTTGCTCGCCAGTTCAGGCTGGAACTGTGTGGCAATCTCCGCCAGCGCCGGAATGCCGCCGTTCAGATCTCCGGACACCTCAACCAGCTGCTCGCCCGCGCCGTCGGCCGGCGACATCACCAGCGCCGCGTTGGCGATCTGGATGTTGCCCTTGTCGGTCGGAATAATCCCGTCCTCGCCCGACAGCGTGATCTCGGAATCATGCATCTGCATCCGCGTCTTGCCGCGGATTTCGATCGGCGCCAGCCCATCCGCCGCCTTGATCTGCACGCCGTCGGCGGCCATCTCGATGAAGATGCCGTTCTGTGGCACCGGCTTGTCACTGCCCCCTACCGACAACGTCCCCACCGGGAACGAGAACTTCATCGTCGCGCTGTCGATCTTGCCGGCGGTGACACGGTCGACGAACCATTTGCGCGCCGGCGGCGCGACGAAATATGGCCACAGCCGCTTCATGTCGTCGGCCGAGATCCCCTGCCCGGCGATCGACATGTCAAAGCCCATGCCCTTCCGCAGCATGTCGATGCGGCCCCGGCTCTCGATCCGCGCCCCATCCTTCTTGCTGACGATCGCCTGGTCGATGCCCACCGCTCCGTAGAGCGCCGCCTGCCATCCCTTGAACGAAATATCGAACGGCTCGTGCTGCGCCGGCAGGTCGCTGCCCGCGATGTCGACGTCGCTCATCGTCATCGAAACCGCGGTAATCGGACCGTAGAGGTCGTCGAGTCCGAGGACGAACACCCCGCCGACCCGGGCTGACGAGTCGCCCACCCTCACCGCCGTGCTGTTGAGGGTGAAGGTTCCGGATTCTGGGATCCAGGTGACCTCCATGATCGAGCTGACGATCGGGAACAGGTCATCGCCAACGCGTATGTCGGTCCCCGTCATGTCGACGTGAAAGTCGCCGGCCTTCACTGTCCCCGCGGTCCCATCGAAGCGCAGGTCGAGCGATACTGCCGCCGCGCCCGTGAGCCCCACCGCCGACGCCTTGTCGTCGATCGTGGGCGCGAATGAGCCGAGCACGAAGTCGCCGAGGAAAATCTTCAGCAGCGCGTCGCCGTTGGTGTCGTTCACCCGCTCCAGCGTGCCGTGCATGGTTTCGCCGGCGTATTTGACCGAGAATGTGCCCTTCACCGCCTTGCTGTCGGTGGTGGGGGCGATGTCGAGCGTAATGTCGGAGAAGCTGCGCAGCACCCCATAGGGGGCGTCGTTCATGTCCATGGCGCCCTGCTTGATGGTCAGCCGCGAAAAGCGGCCCATCCGCGCCTGTTCGAGCACCGAAGCCATGCCACGGTTGGCCGCCTCGAGGTTGAACACCAGCCAGTCATTGTCGGAGCGCATGCGCGTCGCGTCGGTCACCGTGCCGTTGACGTCGATGCCGCCTTTGTGGATGCCGGCCCCCGGAAACGCCGTCGATCCCTCGAGCACGCGTACCGTCGCCGGGCCACCTTTGGGGTCGGGCACGATCTCAAGATCGGCAAGTCGCGGTCCGAACAGGTCCTGGTTGACCTGGATATGCGGACCGACCACCGTCACCGTCGCACCGGGTTGCCCGAACACCGCGTGGACCACCGAGAACCCGACCTCCAGCGCCTCCATCCGCACCTTGGCGCCGGTCGTCGTGTCCTTGTAGGTCACAGGGCTGAACTGGATCACCGGCTGGATGAAGTTCTCGACCGTCAGCGCCATGTCGCCGAGTTCGAGTTCCGTGCCGGCGGGCATTGCCGCGACAATCAGGTTGCGTACCTGCGGCGCCATGAACGACAGTGGGAGCGGATGCACCAGCACGATGGCATAGAGCAGCAGCAGCAGCCCGACAGGGATACCCACGATCCAGGCAGCAGTCCGGCGGAGACGGCGCGCAGTTGAAGTCCGGCGGACCGTCTGACCTGGTGGCGGCGTTGGCTTCATTCGGGTCCGCAAGGAATTATGTCGGAGGACACCCCAGAATCATCCGGCATGGCCACGTGATTGCCCAATGATACCGGCTGCAATATGGCACTAACACCCTGAAAACACGCGTGCAGCATGCCCAAACTTCCAGCGACCTTCCTGCAGCCGGGCGACAAGGCCCCGGACTTCGAGCTTCCCGACAACCACGGCGGCAGCTTCCGGCTCGGTGCCCACAAAGGCCGTCCCGTCGTCCTCGAGTTCTACTGCGAGGACGGCACCGAGGGCTGCGAGATCGAGAACCGGGAATTCTCCGTGCTCAAGCCGGAGTTCGACCGGCTGGGTGTCGATCTCGTCGGCATCTCCCCGCAAGATCTTGAAAGCCATGGCAAGTTCGCCGCGAAGAACGGCCTGCTCCAGCCTCTCCTGGCCGACACGGAGCTCGTCGCCAACAAGGCCTATGGCGTCTGGCAGCTGAAGAAGCTCTGGGGCCGCGAATACATGGGCACCATCAGGATGACCTACCTCATCGACGCCTCCGGCAAGGTCGCGGCCGCCATCAAGGCCAGCCGCATCAAGGGCCACGCCGCCACTGTCCTCGAGGCCGCCAAAGCCTTGGTCCGCAAGGCCTGAGCGGCCATTTCGGAGCCATTTTTCCGCCTCGTTAACCTTAACGGACCATGATCCTCCCGAGCGTGCTGGCGTCGGGAGTTGCTCACAGTGAGTCCAAAAGGTCCGTACAAGCCCTTCCGCAAGCACAAGGCGGCAGCGGTCAAACCCACGCATCGCCACACCCTCTCCGTCCGGCCGGTGCTGCTCTATGGCGGCTTCCTCGCGCTCATGGCCACCAATGCCGTGACCCTGGTCGGCATGCTGATGGCCCCCGACCTCGCGCATCTGATGGGGTCGGGCACCTCCCTGGCCGGCGCTTACGAGGACCGCATTGCGCAGCTCCGGCTTGAGGTCGATCGCCTGCAGTCGCGCCACTACGCCCAGGCCGGCGACATCAACCTGCAGCTCCAGGAATTGGCGCAGACCCAGGAAGTGCTGGTCGAGCAGCATCAATACGTCCGCCAGCTCGCCGACAAGGCTGCTGCCCTCGGCATCGACGCGCCGCCTGCCGCCGGGGCCGCCAAGCCCGTCACTGATACCCTCATCACCGGTTCGATCTCGCCCTCGGCCAATCCTGCCGATCGCGTCGCTGCCGTCGCCGCCGACCTCAATTCGATGATGGCCGATTCAAAGCTCGCCCTCGCCGCGATCTCCGACGAGGCGAGCAGTAAGACCGACCGCATCATGGGCGCACTCGCGACCATCGGCATCGCCCCAAAACTGCCCGACGATGCAGACGCGGAGGGCGGACCGCTCTTGCCGCCGGTCGATGGCGCTGACGCCGGCTCCCTCGTCGATGACGCTAACGCCGTCGCCACCGCCCTCGAGCGTTACCGCATCGCCAAGGGGGCGGCCGACATTGCCCCCATCCACAAGCCGGTACTGTCGGTGACCCGCATCAGCTCGACTTTCGGCAATCGCACCGACCCCTTCACCGGCCGGCTGGCCTTCCATTCCGGCATCGATTTCGCCGCCCCGCAGGGGACAACCGTAATGGCCGCCGGCAGTGGCAAGGTTACCTTCGTCGGACAGATCTCGGGCTACGGCAACGCCGTCGAGATCACCCACGTCGGTGGCATCATCACCCTCTACGGCCACTTGAGCGCATTTCTCGTCAAGCAGGGCGACATGGTGGGCACCGGCGATCCCATCGCCAGGGTCGGCTCGACCGGCCGCTCCACCGGTCCTCACCTGCACTTCGAGGTCCGGCGCGCCGACGATGCCATCAACCCCGCGCCCTTCCTGGCCATCGGCCGGACACTGCAGAAGATCGTCGCCAGCTAGCCGGGCGTTCTACTCGGCGTCGGTGACGCGGTCGGCGTAGCCGGTAACCCGTGCCGCCAGCGACGCTTCCATGAAGGGATCGAGGTCGCCGTCGAGCACCGCGCCGGTGTTCGACGTCTCGTGTCCGGTGCGTAGATCCTTCACCATCTGGTACGGCTGCAGCACGTAGCTGCGGATCTGGTGGCCCCAGCTGTTGTCGGTCTTGGACGCGGCCTCGGCAT
>JBDTVO010000149.1:0-6982 GCA_040007135.1 Devosia sp.
GGCCGCCGGCACGCCGGCGGCCCCTGATCTCTATCACGCGGCTCGGATCAGAGCACGTTGTTCAGTGTCAGCGCGAAGTACTGCAGATGCGCCTTCTCGTCGGTCGAGTACGTGAGCGGCAGAGCAAAGTCGCCGCGCAACGGTCCGAACGGCGAGTCCCAGATGATCGACGCACCCACCGAACTCTTGAACGGCTGGTCCACGGAAGTACCGTCCGGCATAAGGGCCGTTGAATGTCCGGCGACGTAGGCCGCGTCCGCCCAGACCGCGCCACGCAGACCATAGGTCTCCGGCAGCATTGGGATCGGGAAGCTCGCCTCAACCGACGCCGCAGCATACGAGGTGAAACCAAGAGTCTCGACAACACTCCCGGTAGTCAACATGGGACCGAGGCCCCTGCTCGGGAAGCCGCGGACGATCTCGTTGCTGTAGGTGAAGGCCTCGATCGGATTGAGCGACCCATTCAGGTCGTTGATCATCCCGCCCTGCAACTTCAGGCTTCCAATGATGCCCGCGTCGGCCCAGATCGGCATGTAGTAGCGCAGCTTTGCTTCAGTCTTGAGGAAGCTGTAGTCCACGCCGTTGTACTGCTGATTAAGGGAAGCGACGATGCCTTCTGTCGGGTGCTTCTGGTCATCGAGCGTATTGTAGTTCAGCGAATACCCGACCCAGGCCTTCGTGAAGGCCAAGCCATCGGCACAGCCAACGCCTACACAGAACACACTGGAGTTCGGCGTCGTCGCGTCACTAATCGTCGTCTGGTCAATCCCGGTGAACACAGTTGCCGACAGGTCGCGCGTGATCGGAAGCCCGAGCCGCACCTGCCCGCCGGTTGAGGTCGTGCCATAGATGTTCGTCGCGCTATCATCGCTGATGTGATGATAGAGATCGATGCCGCTCGAGACCTTCAGCCCCATGAAGTACGGCTCGGTGAAGTGCAGGTCGAATGTCCGGCCGGACTGGCTCGCCCCAACCGATACCTTGAGGTACTGGCCGCGACCGAGGAAATTGCGCTCTTCCAGGGAAAGCTCGCCCAGAACACCTGACGCAGTGTCGTAGCCCAGGGACACGCCGTAGCTGCCCGTCGATTGCTCCACCACGTCGATGTTGAGGATGACCTTGTCGCCAGCGCTTCCCTGCTGGGCAGACACGTCCACCTTGGAGAAGAAACCCAGCGCCTCAATGTTCGACTTTGCCTGAGCAACGAGCGCCCGGTTGAAGGGGTCGCCTTCGGCAAAGCCCACCTCGCGCCGGATCACGAAATCGCGGGTCTTGTCGTTGCCTGTAATATTCACACGCTCGACATAAACGTGCTGGCCCTCGTCGATGAGGTAAGTGACGGCGAAACTGCCGGTCGCGGCGTCACGGATGATGCGCGGGCGAACATCGGCAAACGGGAAGCCAAGGTTAGAGGCTTCCACGGCGATATCCTGCGAAGTCCGCGCCACTTCGGCCGACGAGAACCGTGCGCCTTCGCGAGTGCCGATGAGGCCCGTAAACTGGTTGGCGTCGAGCCCCGAAATCGAGGTCTCGATACCGATCTTGCCGTACTTGTACGTGTCGCCTTCGACCACCGTGAAGTTGATGAAGTACGACTTGCGCTCGGCGTTGAACTCAGCCGTCGCCGACGTCACCTGCGCATCCGGGAAGCCATGGTTGGCGTAATACTGCTGGATGAGCACGCGGTCCACGTCGAGCTGGTCCTGCGTATAGCCGTCGTCCTTCAGCAGCCAGCTCAACCAGCCCGTCTCGTGCGTCTTGATGATGGACTTGAGGGTCCAGCCGCTGATCGAATTGTTGCCGGTGAAATTGATCGCTGCGATGCCTGAGCGGCCACCTTCGTTGACCACGAAGGTCACCCGGTCCCGACCGTCGCCCACCGGATCGAGCCGCGTCGTCACAACGACATC
Source organism: Devosia sp. (assembly GCA_040007135.1). Lineage (GTDB taxonomy): Bacteria > Pseudomonadota > Alphaproteobacteria > Rhizobiales > Devosiaceae > Devosia_A. Next base: position 1,911 of record JBDTVO010000149.1, read on the forward strand.
GGTGAACCCCGCGTCGCGATAGGCCTGCAGGATCGTCTGGGTGTCGCGCTCGAGACCTGCCTGATCCACAGTGCCACGGTTCATCAGGTCGATCATCGCGACGAGATTTGCGTCGCTGAAACGCACGTTGCCCTCGAACAGCACCGAGGCAACGATCGGGTTCTCGGTCACCGAAACGACGAGAACCGAGCCCTTCATGGCCACGCTGACGGTCTTGAACAGCCCCGACGCAGTGAGCGCGGAAATCGAGGCGTCGATCTTCTGCGGGGTCACTGTCTCGCCCACATGGATCGACAGCAGATTAATGACTGCCGAGTCTTCAACTTTGGTGTTGCCCACGACGGAAATCTTCGAAACCGTCGCAGCTTGGGCGGCTTCGACCCCCACGAAAGCCCCGCCTATTCCGGCAACAGGCGCCAAGAACAGGAGCGCAAACGCAAGACCTGCGCTGCGCAGCAGCTTGGTGGGGTCGATCATGGTCAGAACTTGCCTCTCAGGAGGGGAATCGCCTGCACGTCCCCCAGCTAACTCCAAGCCAAAGCATTTACTGGTTTTTTAACCAAGGGCAAGCCGCAACGCCCGGTTATGTTAGCGAAAGACTGACTGCCGTGCATTTGCGCAACACCCTGAAAACCAAGGTTAACAGGACCTTACGCGAAGTGCCGGAGCGCCTCGAACAGGGTGTCGTTGAGCAGCGTGAACACCATCAATGCCCCGACGATGGCGAACCCGACGCGAAAGCCCAGTTCCTGTGCCCTCTGACTGAGCGGACGACCCCGCACCGCCTCGAAAAGGTAGTACAGCAGATGACCACCGTCGAGGACCGGAACCGGCAGCAGGTTGAAGATCCCAATGTTCAGCGACAGCAGCGCCGCCAGATTGATCAGCGCCACGACGCCGAGGGTCGCCACCTGCCCTGAAACCTGGGCGACTTTGACCGGCCCTCCCAGTTGCTGCATGTCGCCGCGGCCAACGAAGAAATCGCCCAGGAATGCCGCTGTGCGGTCGACTATGAACCGAATCTCTTCGACCGTCAGCCCAATGGCCTCGACCGGGCCCGGCCGGTAGAGCGTGACGTCCGCCTGCTCGACGCTGCGGCTGACGCCGATCCGTCCAACCCGGTGGACATTGCCAAAGCGGTCGGTCTCTTCCGCCGATTGTGGGGTGAGGGCGAGGCGCAACTCGGCGCCGTCGCGGTCGAGAACGATGGCCACCGGCCGGTCGGGCGCGGTCGAGATGAGCCTCTGGAAGTCCTCGAACCCCCGCACCGCATAGCCATCGACCGAAACGATCTTGTCGCCCGCCGCCAGCCCCGCCGTCTGGGCCACGCCGCCCGCGATCACATCACTGATGACCGGTGGAATGACGTACTGCCCGTAGCTGAGGATGAGAGTGTAGAGCACCGCGAAGGTGAACAGGACGTTGGCCAGCGGTCCGGCAGCTACGACGGCAATGCGCTGCCAGACATTCTTGTTGATGAACAGACGCTTTTGCTCGTCTGGCGGAAGCGCGGCGACCGCCTCGGGATTCGGCAGGCTTGCCGCGTTCATGTCGCCAACGAAACGGACATAACCGCCGAGCGGAATCGCCGAAACGCGCCAGCGCGTTCCGTGCCGGTCGTTGAAGCCCAACAGTTCCGGCCCAAAACCGAGCGAAAAGGTTTGCACCGCAACGCCGTTCCAGCGGGCCACGAGGTAGTGACCCATCTCGTGGACGAACACGATCACCGTCAGGACGATGATGAATGCGGGAATGGCGTAGAGAACCGGCAGGCTCAGGAAAGACACGCGGCGACGCTCCTATGGTCCGGACGTAGACGCCGATTGCGTTGGAAATTGGAGGGCCCGACGGCCGCTGACCGCCTGCGCACGGCCATCACCATTGGAGAAGGCCTCCCGCGACGTTGTCGATGCCGGAATGCAGCGCTCCCACCGCAAACAGGAACAGCGCGCCGAAGCTGACGCTGTCCAGCCGATCCATGAAGCCGCCATGTCCGGGGATGAAGTCGCCCGAATCCTTCACCCGGAACAACCGCTTGACCGCGCTTTCCGCCAAATCCCCCGCCTGGCCGACGACCCCGGTGAGGATCGAGAGAATAAGACCGATCCACCAGGGCGAGGGGACGAAGACGAGCCAGAATATGGTTCCGGCTACCGTTCCGGCCACGAGGCCCCCGATGGCGCCGGACTGAGTTTTGGCCGGCGAGATGGTCGGCGCCAGCTTCGGCCCGCCGACCAGCCGGCCGGTGAAGAATGCACCTGTATCATTGAGCGCGATGACCAGGCCGAGGTACCACCCGGCAACGATGCCCAGCGGAGTCCAGCCCCGCATGGTCAGCACGGCAACCATGGCGACGGCGAAAAAGAACAGCCCACCAGCGCGCCACACCGCGAACTGCCGCCCGCCCCCGAGCGACAGGAGCACTGCGACGCCCATCACAGCCGCCGTCCCGGCAACGCCGTAGAGGGGAAAGGCCAGCGCGGCCAGCGCAAGGAGTCCTATGAGGGCCATCCCGAACGGCACAAGCGGCCGCAGGGTGACCATCTGCTCCCACTCCCGATAGAGAACGCCGAAGATTACGGCCATCAAGGCGGCATAGACCCAGCCGCCGAAATACAGTGCCGTTGCGATCACCGCGACGATGACCGCAGCGGAAATCAGGCGCGGCACGAGGTCTGCCCAGCGCGATTTTCCCGAGGTGGCGGCCGGGCCTGTCTGGCCGGGTGACGTCACCCCGCAACCCCGACGGCGCCGAACCGGCGGTCGCGGCTGGTGTAGTCTTCGAGCACCCTCTGGAACACCCGATCGTCGAAATCAGGCCAGTTTTCATCAACGAAAACCAACTCCGAATACGCCGCCTGCCAGAGGAGGAAATTGCTGAACCGGCGTTCGCCAGAGGTCCGCACAATGAGGTCGGGGTCGGGCAGGCCGGCCGTGTAGAGCGCCCGGCCAATGGCCTCTTCAGTGATGTCGGCGGGCTTGAGCGAGCCCGATGCCACCTGCTCGGCGAGTCGTCGGACAGCCTCGGCGATCTCGGCCTTTCCGCCGTAGTTGAACGCGACCTGCAGCCTGAGGCCGGTGTTCACCGCGGTCGTAGCCTCAACTTCCTTGATGAGGCGACGCAGACCTTCGTCGAGGCCCTCCCGGGAGCCGATGATACGGACCCGGACGTTATTTCCGTGAAGGCGCTCAAGATCCGACGCGACGAACCGGCGCAGCAGGCCGAAAATGAAGCTGATCTCGTCCTTGGGACGGGTCCAGTTCTCCGAAGAAAAACTGAACACCGTGAGATAGCCGACACCGTAGCTGATGCAACTCTCGACCAGCCCGCGGAGCGCCTTGACCCCGGCAGCGTGACCTTCGGTCCGAGGCTTGCCGCGCGCGCGCGCCCAGCGCCCGTTGCCATCCATGATCACCCCGATATGCGCCGGAATGCGCAGCCCGGACCGCGGAGCGGCGCGTGCATCAAGGGCGGGGGTGTTGGGCATTCTGGGCCCTCCGGGGCCGGATTTCCTCGGCGCAGGCTAAACCTGCATGATTTCATGTTCCTTAGCGGCGAGCACCGCATCCACCTCGCCGATCGCGCCGTCGGTGGCCTTCTGCACCAGGTCGGACTTGCTGCGACCGTCGTCCTGGCTCATTACGCCGTCCTTCTCGAGGCGCTTCAGCAGCTCCATGCCGTCACGACGGATGTGCCGGATAGCGACGCGGGCCTGCTCGGCATAGTTGTGCGCAACTTTGGTCAACTCCCGCCGGCGCTCTTCGTTCAACTCGGGCAGCGGCACACGGATTGTCGCGCCTTCGGTTGACGGATTGAGCCCCAGGCCGGAATTGCGAATGGCTTTGTCGACCGCTGGCGCCATCGAGCGATCCCACACCGAAACCGAGAGCAGCCGGGCCTCCGGCACCGTAACCGTCGCCACCTGGTTCAGCGGCATGCGGGTGCCATAGGCCTCGACCATCACCGGCTCGAGCAGGCTGGCGCTGGCTCGGCCGGTCCTCAAGCCCGTAAGCTCCTCGCGGAGCGAAGTGATCGACTTCTGCATCCGGCTTTTCACGTCATCGAGCGAGAACGTCGGCGCCTGTGCCATGCTGCTAGCTCCTGTGTGGCCCGACGTAAGTCGAGCGCGTGCGGCCGCTCAAGACCCCCATCAGTCCCTCGCTATCGTCGAGGGCATAGACCAGTATCGGCAGGGAATTGTCGCGCGCAAGTGCGAAGGCCGCCGTGTCCATGACCTTGAGATTACGGGCGATTGCCTCGTCGTAGCTGACGGTTTCGTAGCGCGTCGCCTTGGGGTTCTTCTTGGGGTCTTCGGTGTAAACGCCGTCGACTTTGGTGCCCTTGAGCAAGACGTCGCAGTCGAGCTCGATGGCCTTCAGCGCGGCGGCCGTATCGGTGGTGAAGAAGGGGTTGCCGGTGCCGCCGGCACAGACCACGACGAATCCCTCGTCGAGTGCCAGCTTAGCGGCCCGTGCCGTGAAGCTGTCGGCCACCGACGGCATGGTCAGGGCCGAGAAAACCTTGGCTTTCGCCCCGCCGCGCGTGATGGCGTTGGAAAGCGCCAGGGAATTGATGACGGTGCCGAGCATGCCCATCAGGTCGGCGGTGACGCGATCGGTGCCCTCGGCGGCGACCGCCATGCCGCGGAAGATGTTGCCCGCGCCGATGACGATGGCGATCTGGACGCCGGATTTGGCCGCCGTCACGATCTGGGCGGCCATGGCGTTGAGGAACTTGGGCTCGATGCCGAAGGACTGGTCGCCGGCCAGAACCTCGCCGGAGACCTTGAGGAGGATGCGCTTGTAGGTATGACCGGCCATGGCGCTCCTCTCGCCGATCCCGCGATTCCGCGCAACAGCGGCCCCGCGAAAACACATCGGCGAGGCTGGATACCAGCCCCGCCGACGATTTCAAGCCTGCGCGCGGCGCCCGGCCTCTGGCGCTACTGCGGCACGCCCGAGGTCTTGGCGTATTGCATGAGCCGACTCGCGCATTCGCGGACCTGGGCGAGCGATCCGGGAATCGAATCGAGCAGCGGCGTGTACACGGTCTGGATCGAGTCGACCGCGAG
>JBDTVO010000150.1:0-6873 GCA_040007135.1 Devosia sp.
GCAGGACGGCGCCAATCGGGACGGCATCGGAGCCTGGATCGAGGTGAAGGTCGGCGACACTCTGATTCCGCGCGAAATCACCTCGGGCGGTGGCCATGCCGGCGGGCAGGTGGGCTGGTGGCACTTCGGGCTCGGGGCGGCGACGTCCGCCCAGCTGCGGGTGACCTGGCCCGATGGAACGACGGGCGACTGGATGCCGGTCGAGGCGGATACGTTCTACGTGGCCGCGCCGGGCAAGGCGCCGGCCACGTGGTCGGCCGGCTGAACTCAAGCCCGGGAAAGCCGGGGTTCACTGGCCATCGTTGCAAAGACCGTCTGGTCGAGCGTTTCAAGCACGTCCATCAAGAGGCCCTGGAAGATCGGCTCGCGTTCGTCGTGGTGCACCATGATCGCCGGTGGGCCGTTGACCTTGCACACCAGCGACTCGCGCAGCGCCGCTTCGATCGAGGACTGCATAAGTTCATAGGCGCTGGCGCCTGGGCCGGTGAGGATGATGTGGCTCGGTGAGGCGATGGTCAGCAGCCGGCTAAGGCCGAAGCCGATTGCCCGGCCGGCGATATTGAAGGCGTGGAGCGCGTTGCGGCGCCCGGTCTTGGCAAGGTTCACCAGCTCCTGGTAGGCCGCGGCGGGAACCAGGGCGGCCGGTGGCACCCGGTCGGGCACGCCATAGGCGGTGCGCAGCACACCGTAGTCAGCGGCATAGGCCTCGATGCAGCCCTTCATGCCGCAGCGGCAGAGCGCACCGTCGGGCAGGTGGTTCATGTGACCGAACTCGGTCGCTCCCGCCTCGGGATGACCCCCGCGCGCCGGGATGCTGAGGCCCATGGCGACGGTTGATCCGATGAACACTGCGGCGATCGGCGTCTCGCCGAGCTCGGGGTAGAGCAGGCGGGTCCCCTGCGCCAGCAGGCGACCGCGCTTGTGGAGCGTCGTCGGCGCGCCGAACCGCTCCCGCACCGGCGCGGCGACGCTTTGCCCGTTCATGTGGGCAATCGGCGACCATGTGAGAGTGTCGCCCGTGGGGTCGAGGATGCCCTGCACCGAGATTGCGATGCTGCGGATCGAGGTCTGTTCCGCGACGTTTCGCTGTCGCAACTGCTCGATCCGCTCGATGATGAAGTCTGCCGGTTTGACCTGGCTGAACTGGTTGGGGGCGAGGCTGATTTCGGTGCGATCGACGATCGTGCCCGCATAATCGACCAGCGAGCATCGAGCCCTGTTGACGTCGAGCTCGACGATTACCGCGTAACAGGCATGGCGGTTGAATGCCACTTCGACCGGCGGTCGCCCCCGCGCGCCAGCCGGCGCCTGGGGCTCACCTTCGACGAGGATGGATTGCCCGATGAGTTCGCCGCTGATGCCGGTGATCGAGGCGTGGCTGAGGCCGGTCGCCCCCGCCAGACGGGTGCGCGACAGGGGGCCGTGACGCCTGAGTGTCGACAGCACAAGTCCACGGTTCTGCCGGCGGACGAAATCCGCGTCGGCGACTGAGCGCACCGGTTCCTCCCTCGGCAGACGCGTCGGCAACGGCATTGAATTAGTGTGACAATTCGCGATGCCGCAAGCTGCTGTTTTTCAAGTTGACACAGGTTGGAACAGCGTGCCAATTCCTTTTTTCGAGCAATGAAGAAAATGCTCGCAAGCCGCGCGCGTTCCGCGCGCCGGTATCATCGGGGCGGCCTCGGCCGCGTGGGAGGACATCATGAAGAAGTTTGCAGCGGTCCTGCTTGGGGCAACCGCTTTTATGAGCGTCGGGGCGGCTTACGCAGCCGACCTGGTGGTAGGCGTGTCGTGGAACAACTTCCAGGAAGAGCGCTGGAAGACCGACGAAGCGGCGATCAAGTCGGTGCTCGACGCCGCCGGGGTGAAGTACATCTCGACCGACGCCCAGTCGTCCGCGACCAAGCAACTGACCGATATCGAGAACCTGATCTCGCAGGGCGCCAACGCGCTGATCGCGCTCGCGCAGGACACCGACGCCATCCAGCCCGCCGTCCAGAAGGCGCTCGACGAAGGCATCCCGGTGATCGGCTATGACCGCCTGATCGAGAACCCGAACGCGTTCTACATCACCTTCGACAACAAGGGTGTCGGCAAGCTCCAGGCCGAGGCCGTCTACAAGCTCGTGCCGAAGGGCAACTACGTCGTCATCAAGGGCAACTCTGCCGATCCGAACGCCGACTTCCTGCGCTCGGGCATGGAAGAGGTGATCGGTGCTGCTGTGACGTCGGGCGACATCAAGATCGTCGGCGAATCCTACACCGACAACTGGGACCCGGCGAACGCCCAGAAATCAATGGAGCAGTTCCTGACCAAGAACAACAACGACGTGCAGGCCGTGGTGTCCGAGAATGACGGCATGGCCGGCGGCGTCGTCGCTGCTCTAACGGCCCAGGGCCTCGCCGGCAAGGTGCCGGTTTCCGGCCAGGACGGCGACCACGCCGCTCTGAACCGCGTTGCGCTCGGCACCCAGACCGTGTCGGTCTGGAAGGATGCCCGTGAGCTCGGCAAGGCGGCGGCAGAAGTCGCCGTGCAGCTGGCCAAGGGCACCAAGCTCGACGCAGTGGCAAACTCTGTCGTGTTCGACGGCGGCCCGAAGAAGGTGCCGATGCACTCGATCTTCCTGGCCCCGATCCCGATCAACAAGGACAACCTCAACGTCGTGATCGACGCGGGCTGGATCACCAAGGACGAAGTGTGCAACGGCGTTAAGGCCGGCACCGTCGCCGTCTGCGGCTGATCCATTTAGGTTAGCTTCGAGGGTGCCGCGGCCGCTGCTGCGGCACCCCTTTTGAAAAATGAGTAGACCCTTGGGGAGGGGTTAGTGGCCGACCAGAACACTGTGGCAGCCGTCCAGCGCAGCCAGGTTGCGACGAGTGGAAATCCGCTCCAGAGACTGCTTGCGGCGACAGAACTCGATACGCGACTGATCGGCATGCTCGCCGCGCTGGTGCTGGTCTGGGTTGGTTTTCACCTGCTGTCCGGCGGCCTTTTCCTGACGCCGCGCAACCTCTGGAACCTGTCGGTGCAGTCATCCGAAGTCGCCATCATGGCGACGGGGATGGTGCTGGTCATCGTCACCCGGAACATCGACCTCAGCGTCGGCTCGATTGTCGGTTTCGTCGGCATGGTCATGGGCGTGCTGCAGGCGGAGATCCTGCCGCTCTCGCTCGGTTTCGGACATCCGATGATCTGGGTCATCGCGCTGGCGAGCGGCATCGCGCTCGGAGCGGCGATCGGCGCCTTCCAGGGCGCGCTGATCGCGTTCCTCGAGATCCCGGCATTCATCGTCACCCTGGGCGGGTTTCTCGTCTGGCGCGGTTCTGCGTGGTGGGTCGCCTCGGGACGCACGATCGCTCCGATGGACCAGACCTACCAATTGATGGGGGGCGGGGCGCTCGGCTCGATCGGCGCGACCTGGAGCTGGATCCTGTGCGCGCTGATCTGCATCGGTATCGCGTTCGCGATCCTGTCGGGACGCCGCCAGCGCCGGCGCTTCAATTTCCCACTGCGGCCGGTCTGGGCGGAAGTGCTGCTGACGGGGCTGGGGTGCGCCATCGCGATCGCCGCGGTCTGGGTCGCCAATTCATACCCCTGGCCGAAGGGCGTCGCCCAGGACTGGGCCGAGGCCCACAATATGGTCGTCCCACCCGAGGGGCTGTTCATTTCCACAGGCGTCGCCATCCCAGTGCTCATCGCCATGGGCGTCGGCGTGCTGGTGACGTTCCTCGCGAACCGCACGCGCTTCGGACGGTACGTCTACGCCATCGGCGGCAACCCTGAGGCGGCGGAGCTGGCCGGCATCAGGACGCGCTGGGTGATGGTGCGCGTGTTCATGCTGATGGGGGCGCTTGCGGGGCTGTCGGCGGCAATCGGCACGGCGCGCCTCAACGCGGCGACGAACGCGCTCGGGACCCAGCAGGAGCTTTACGTCATTGCCGCCGCGGTGATCGGCGGCACCTCATTCGCGGGCGGCATCGGCACTATCGTGGGCGCCATGATCGGCGCCGTGGTGATGCAGTCGCTGCAGTCGGGCATGGTGTTGATCGGCATCGAGAGCCCGATGCAATCGATCGTCGTGGGCAGCGTGCTGGTGTTCGCCGTGTGGGTGGACACACTGTACCGTCGTCGAGCCAAGTAGGAAGCAAGAGCATGCTCGATACACGAACTCCGCTGGTTGAGATGAAGGACATCTCGGTGTCCTTTGGCGGCCTGCATGCGGTGCAGGACGCGAGCATCGACCTGTATCCCGGCGAGGTCGTCGGGCTGGTCGGCCACAACGGCGCCGGCAAGTCGACGCTGATCAAGATCCTGTCGGGCGCCTACAAGCGCGACGCTGGGGCGATCTTCATCAATGGCGAGGAAGCCTCGATCGCCAATCCGCGCGACGCCAAGCTGCACGGGATCGAGACGATCTATCAAACGCTGGCGCTGGCCGACAATGTCGACGCCGCGGCCAATCTGTTCCTCGGCCGGGAGCGCGTCACCTCCATCCACACGCTCGACGAGCTGGCGATGGAAGCCGAAGCCCGCAAGGTCATGGGACGGCTGAATCCGAACTTCCGGCGGTTCAAGGAACCGGTGAGGGCGCTTTCGGGCGGGCAGCGGCAGTCGGTGGCGATCGCGCGAGCGGTGCACTTCAACGCCCGTATCCTGATCATGGACGAGCCGACCGCTGCGCTTGGCCCGCAGGAGACCAAGCAGGTCGGCGAGCTGATCAAGCAGCTCAAGGCCGACGGCATCGGCATCTTCCTCATCAGCCACGATCTGCATGACGTGTTCGATCTGTCGGACCGCATCGTGGTGATGAAGAATGCGCAGGTGGTGGGCACCGTGAACACCAAGGACGTCACCAAGGACGAGGTCCTCGGGATGATCATCCTGGGCAAAGTTCCGCCGGGGGCGATTGCGGGCCCCGGAGCAATGACGGACTAAGTTGCGCAGGCGTGCGGGGCGGCGCTGGCACGGGCTCCGTGCTGGCGTACGCGGCTCCGCTACCGCACCCACTTCGCCGTCATCCCGGAAGTCTTCGCTTCAAATGCGACCTTTCGTCAGCGCAATTGTTCCATAATATATCTTATGCGAATCGCCTATATGGGAAGTGGGCAGCCGGTCGGGCCGCGCTGGACCGGGTTTGATCCCGAAGCGAGCGGGCCATGTCGCGCCCTGTGTCGTGTTTCCGGGTCACTTGCCCTTCGGGGCCTCGACTGCTTGTTAGAGGCAGTTGCAACGAGGGCGACCGTTGACCATGCAGCCTTCCCGCGACATTTCCCGACTGCTCGAGATCATGGCTGCCTTGCGCAACCCTGACGGAGGTTGCCCGTGGGACCTGGAGCAGGATTTCGCGTCGATCCGGCACTACACCATCGAGGAGGCGTACGAGGTTGCCGACGCGATCGAGCGCAAGGACTTCGACGACCTGCGGGAGGAGTTGGGCGACCTGCTGCTGCAGCCCGTGTTCCACGCGCAGATGGCGTCGGAGGATGGACTGTTCGATTTCGGCGATGTGGTCGAGGCGATCACCACCAAGCTGATCCGGCGCCACCCGCATGTCTTCGGCGAGCAGGCGGCGCGGGATGCCGGCGGTGCGAAGGCTCGCTGGGACGACGTAAAAGAGGACGAACGGAAGGCCAAGGCGGCGAAGCGCCAGTCTTCGACTTCGACGCTCGATGATGTGCCACAGGTGCTGCCGTCGCTGATGCGGGCGGAAAAGCTCACCAAGCGCGCCGCGAAAGTCGGGTTCGACTGGCCAGACGTAGCGGCCGTGCGGGAGAAGGTGAGCGAGGAGCTCGCCGAACTCGAGGCGGCCGAGTCGCCGGAACAGCGACACGAGGAGATGGGCGACCTGCTGTTTGCGATCGCCAACCTGGCGCGACATCTCGGGGTCGATCCAGAGGCCGCGCTGCGCGATGCGAACTTGAAGTTCACGCGGCGGTTTCACTACGTCGAGGAGCGGGCGCGGGAGGATGGGGTTCCCCTCGCCGAGGCCGGCCTGACCCGGCTCGACGGCTACTGGAACGAGATCCGAGCGGCGGACAAGGTCAAGCCAACGCCTCGCTAGAGGCTCTCGATGCGGCCGGCGAAGCGTTCGGCCAGCGCTGTGCTGTGGCGGGGCTCGACGCGGACCTGATAGGTCTGGCCGTCGTCGTCCGGTTCAGCCTTGCTGATGATCTCGGCGTGCCCGTAGAGCCAGCCGACGTCGGCGCCGTTGGCATGGGGCACGCGCACGCGATACGTTTGGCTCTTGGCTGCAAGGGCCGTTTCGACCGCGGCGAGAAGTGCCTCGGCGCCCTCCCCGGTGTGGGCTGAGACCGGCACCGTCGCGACAATCGAACCAGCGGGCGCGATGTTCAGCAGGGCGTCGCGGCGGGCGTCGGCGTCGCCGAGCAGGTCGATCTTGTTCCAGGCCTCGATGATGGGGGTCTTTTCGGCCGAAACACCCAGCTCGGCCAGCACCTCGATGACGTCGGCGGCCTGCGCCACGTGGTCCGGGCTGGCGATGTCGCGGACGTGGACGACGAGGTCAGCGTCGATGACTTCCTCGAGCGTCGCCCGGAAGGCGGCGACGAGCGTGGTGGGCAGGTCGGCGACGAAGCCGACAGTGTCGGATAGCATCACCTCACGGCCATGCGGCAGATCGATCTTGCGCACTGTCGGATCGAGGGTGGCAAAGAGCAGATTTTCGGCCAGCACCCCTGCCCCGCTGAGCCGGTTGAACAGGCTCGACTTGCCGGCATTGGTGTAGCCTACGAGGGCCACTACCGGGAAATGCAGAGCGTCACGACCGCCGCGCTGCTGGGCACGGGTTTTCTTGACCTTGTCGAGCTGCTCCTCGAGCAGGCGGATGCGGTCATCGAGCTGCCGGCGGTCGCT
>JBDTVO010000151.1:0-6867 GCA_040007135.1 Devosia sp.
GCGCACGGAGATGGCCTCGCCGACCCGCTCTGGCACCACCGTGCGGCCGGCGATGGCGACGCGGTGCGCCTCCGACTGCGTCGCGGCGATTTCGATCAAATCGTCGTCGCTGAGCACATTGGAAAATTCGAGCAGCGGCTGCGCCACATCGATCGCCGAGTCGTTGGCGAGCTTGGCGACAACGTTGCCCGGCGCCCGATCCAGCGGCGCGAGAAGCTTGGAGACGTGGCTGCGCGCCTCGACTTCGACGAGTTCGGCCAACTGACACAGAACGTCGTCGTACTGGGCAACCTGTTCGTCGTCGCACCGATCCGACACGTAGGAATAAAGCTGCGCCATGTTGCGGAACAACTGGTCGCGCTCGGTCACGTTGGCGTCCCCGTTCAGGACGCGAAACGTCGAGAAGGCACGCTGCTGGCCTTCTTCCATTTCCTGAGGCATTTGAACACTCCCCGGCCTTCTGCCGTAAGCCGACACCTTGCCACCCGGGCAATGGTGGGCGCTGAAGGCGACTGCGGGGATTTGTCTAAAATTGTAGCGTTTATCCGGCGATGGGCTGTTCCCACACCCGGATCTTGACAGAATCTCCAGGATTCACCGGCCCCTCGCGCTCCACCCAGCCGACCAGGCCGCGCTTGTGCAGCGCGGCTTTGACGAACTCAAATTCGTGCTTTGCGGACCCCGTTTTCGCAGCAATCGAGCGTCCCGAGGCACGGCAGGGGCCGTTGTCGCCATCGATGCGGACCGCCGCACCCGAGGCAAACATCAGGATCGTCCGCGGCGGCAGGAGGCTGAGCCCGGCGACGCCGGACAGGAGCAGATTGCTGCCGATCCATTCGGCCGGGAGCGCAGGAATGCCAAGGTCGTGGGCAACCTCCGCCATCTCCTCGACCGACAGGATCGACACTTGCCGTTCGTTCCGCATCGGCGTGCCGCGCGGATACCAAGGCTCGCGTGCGCCGGAGCGGCGGGTGAGCCCGGCATGCCGGTCGCCACGGATGCCGTCGTAGGTGAGAGCGAGGCTGTCGACCGCGGTGCTGGCAAGCTCTTCGCCGGAGACGGCATAAACGCCTGCCACCGTCGCCTCGAGGGTGCGCGCGGGAGCGAACTCGATCATGCGGCGACCACCGAACGCTGGCGCCGCATGATCGAGTCTGCACTGTAAACGACCAGCGACAGGCCGATCATCGCGAAGCTCGCGAGCTGGATCCAGTTGGTCGGCTCGCGCAAAACGAAGATCGCCAGCAGGAACTGGATGGAGGGGCTGAGATACTGCAGCATGCCGATCGTGGTGAGCCGCAGCCGCTGCACCGCGAAAGCGAACAGCAGCAGCGGCACCGCCGTCGCCGGCCCCGTCAGCGCGAGGAGACCGAAGATGCCTGGGTCGGCCATGATGCCCAGCCCGCCGTCGCGCACAAAGCTCCAGCCGAGCCAGGCAAGTGCCGCGGGCAAAAGGATGACGGTTTCGACGAACAGTCCGGTGGTCGAGCCGACTTTCGCGGTCTTGCGGAAGTAACCGTAGATCGCAAACGAGACGGCGATGCTGAGGGCGAGATACGGAATGCGGCCGATGCCGACCGACTGGACCCCGATGGCGGCAATGGCGATGCCGATGGCAACCCACTGCACGCGGTTCTGCCGCTCGCCGAGCAGCGCCATGCCGATGAAGACGTTGACGATCGGGTTGACGAAATAGCCGAAGCTGCCCTCGAGCGCCTGGCCGGACTCGACGGCGTAAACGTAGATGAGCCAGTTGGCCGCCAGCAGGACCGACGAGACGATCATGCTGCGCAGCGTGGCGCGGTCGGCGAGCGCGGCTCTGACTTCTCCGAGCCTGCCGCCGATCAGAAGGATGGCGCCGACGAACAGCAGCGACCACACGGTGCGGCTGGCGACCACCGTGACCGAGCCGACCCGCTCCAGCATCGCGAACAGCAGCGGCAGAAAGCCCCACAGCACGTAGCAGGCGAGGCCGACCAGGATGCCCGACTGCGTCCGGCGCGTGTCGGTTTCGGCGATTTCGGGCGGCGCGAGGGACAAGGCGATCAGGCCCGCTCGGCGGGCGCTCCAATTGCTTCGTGTTCTAACGGTTGAAACCGAGGTTTGGCCAATGACAGTTTTTGATCGCAGTATCTCGCCCGCCGATGGCGACAACCAATTGCCGCACCGGCGCGTTGAACTTCGGCAACCGTTTGGAGGATCGCATGAAAGCCAAGATCACCTGGATCGTGGTCGCCGATGGCGACCAGGCCAAGATCTATGAGCACGACGGCCCGGGCAAAGGCCTGAGACCGCTCAAGGACATGGCCCTGGCGCAGGATCACCTGAAAGCGCGCGACATCATGGCTGACAAGCCCGGCCGGTCGATGTCATCGGCGGGCCTCGGTGCGCGCTCGGCCGTCGACTACAAGAGCGACCCGGTCGACATGCGCGAGCGGCGCTTCGTCGAGCACCTGGCGCAAGTCCTCGACGAGAAGCACCACAACGGCGCCTTCGAACGGCTGGTGATCATCGCGGCGCCCGCAGCGCTGGGCGACCTGCGCCCGGCGCTGAGCGAGCGGGTGCGCCAGACTGTCATCGCCGAACTCCCCAAGGACCTCACCAACCTGCCGCTGCCCAAACTCGCCGAGCACCTCGACGGGTTGATCGCCGTGTAGCGGCGGCCCCTACCCGCCGATCTTCACCGTTGCGGCGAACTGGCCGAGCTTGAACGCGGCCGACGTCGCCGCCTCAGGCACGCTGAGCGCGGTGATCTGCACGGCCCCGAAGCCCGGCGCCGAGTAGTAGAGGTTCTGGTAGGTGATGGTGGTGGTGCCATCGGTGAGCGTGTACTCGAGCTGGTTGAAGGCCTTGCCGTCGATCGCTTCCACCCGCTCGCCGATGAGCTTGACGTTCTCCTTGCCGACGGCCGTGGCGGCGTTGGCCAGGATCGCGTCGTGGAGCTGCTGGGCGTTGAGCACGGTCTCTTCGGTGACAACCTGCAGGGCGAAATTCTGGTCGGCCGTGGAGTAGGAGAACTCGACCGGCCCCGACTCCGCCGCCTGGGCCGCCCACTGCTCATCGACGCAGGCCGTGAGCTTGACGTTCTTGCTGGTGATGTCGGCGCAGGCGAAAGCCGGCGACGCGACCCCAAGCGCCAGCCCGGCGCCGATAATGGTGAGCGATTTGAGCATGATGACCCCTCGATTTGGAGGATCGGAGTGGGCCACGGGAGCGGCCACGGCGCAAGACCCCGGCCCGCCCGCGCGGTTCGATTTTACCGCTCCGGGGTCGCCGCGATGAGCCCGGCGATCCGCCGCGCCTCGACGCCGATTTGCCTGAGCGTGCCGCCCGCCACGACGCGATAACCGCAGAAATAGAGGCCGGGCGCGGCCGAAGCCTCGCCGCTGCTCAGCGGTCCTCCCGAGCGATCGAGCAGATCGGGTGCCTCGCCGAGCAGCGCCTCAAGGCCGGTGCGATAGCCGGTGCCGAGGACGATGGCGGCGACCGGCTCTTGTCGCCCGTCGTCGAACACGACGCTCCCCGGCTCGAGGCGGGCGATGCCGGGGCGCACCGCGATGGCGCCCGAGCGGATCAGCGCCAGCGTGCCGACATCGATCACCGGGATGCGATGATGCTCACGCACCTCGACCGCCGGTCCGTACGGCAGCCGCTTTAGGCCGAGCCTCTCGATATCGCCGAGGACGATGCGGCAGAGCACGCCATTCAGCACGTCGGCGACGGCGGGCGGAAACAGCTTCTGCACCAGCCCCAGATTGACGATGGGGATGCCGAGCACCTCGCGCGGAATGACATTGACGCCGCCGCGCACCGACAGCACCGGCTGCGCACCCTGCTCGCTGAGATCGATGGCGATCTCCGCCGCCGAATTGCCGAAGCCAACGACGAGCACGCGCTCGCCGCGAAAGGCGACGCCAGAACGATACTGCGAGGAATGGAGGATCGGCCCGCCGAAGCGCTCGACCCCGGCGAGCTGCGGCATCACCGGTATGCTGGCGTTGCCGGTGGCGAAAACGACATTCGGCGACACGAACTCACCGCTGCTTGTCGTCGTGAGCCAATGGTCGCCGTCGCGCCGGACCGACTGCACGCGGGTGCCGTAGCGCGGCGCATGGCCGAGCCGCGCGGCATAGTCCTTGAGGTAGGCGATCACCTGCAGCCGCGTCGGATAGCGCGGATAGGTTGCGGGCATCGGCCCGAACGGCAGGCCGGAGCGATCGCGTGGAGTGTGGAGGTGGAGGCGCTCGTAGGCGCCACGCCATTGAGCGCCGGGCTCGTCGGCCGCCTCCAGCACCACCGCGGCCTGCCCGAGCTCTTCGAGGCAGCGCGCCACCGCGAGCCCGGCGGCGCTGCCACCGATGATGACGGTTGGCGCGGACACGCCGGCCATGGTCAGCGCACCGCGACGATGAACAGCCGAGGGAAGCGCAGCAGCACCTTGCCATCCACCGTGGGCGGATAGGCTTTTTCGATGCGCCGCGTGTAGTCGGCGAGGAACGCCGCCTGCTCGTCCGCATCGAGCGGATCGAGGAACGGCCGGAGCCCGGTCGCGCGCACCCAATCGACCACCGCCGCCGCGTCGACCAGAACGTGGTTATAGACGGTGTGCCAGATGTCGAGCCGCGTCGCGAACGGCTGCAGCGCATCGTAGTAGATGCGCGGCGCCGGCAGCGGCGCCCGCGCCGCGCCTTTGAGCTTTTCCACCCACGGTCCGGCGTTCGCCACGTCGCGCATCAGTTGATGCGAGGGCTCGGCGACATTGTCGGGCATCTGCACTGCGAGCACGCCGCCCGGCGGCAGCGCCGCCAGCACGCGCGGCAACTGCGTCAAATGCTCCGGCACCCATTGATAGGTGGCGTTTGCGAACACCAGGCCCGTACCCGGCTCGGGCACCCAGGTGCGCGCATCAGCCGCCGCGAAGCGCAAGCGGGGGAGCCGCGTCCGCGCCTCGGCCAGCATCGAGGCGGAGCTGTCGAGGCCGGTGATCGTCGCCTCGGGCCAGCGTTGCGCCAGCACCTCGGTCGAGTTCCCCGGCCCACAGCCCATATCGAAGATTGGACCGGAGACATCCGGCACCTGCGCCAGCAGATCGCGCGACGGGCGGGTGCGTTCGTCTTCGAACCGCGTGTAGAGCGACGGCGACCAGTCGGACATGTGCGACCTCCGCACCGGCAGATAGCAGCCGGCGCGGGAAGTGCAAACCTCAGGCCGTCGGCAGGCCCCGCGCCTCCATCAGCACCTTCCACGGCCCGATCGCCTTCTGCCACGATGGCCGCGCCTCGAGCCGGTCGATCCAGGCGGTGACGTTGGCGAAGGCCTCAACGCCGAGCTTTGCCGATTTGCGCAGCGTGAAGGTCGTGGCGAGCGCGAAATCGGCGAGGCTCAGCTCGCCCGCGATCCACTGGCGGCCATCGAGCGCCTTGTCGAAGAGACCGAGCAATTCGGCCACCGTCTTGAGCTCTCCGGCGATCGAAGCCTCGTCCGGCTCGCCGCGGCCGAAGCTCTTCTTCTGGACGCGCTCGAAGGCAATGCGTTGCATCGCCGGGCCGAGGTGGATGGCCTGCCAATAAGACCACTGGTCCACCTGGGCACGCTGCACAAGGTCGACTGGGTAGAGCCGGTGCGATGCGTCCTTTGCCGCCAGATAGGCGTTGATCGCGCGGGATTCCCAGATCACCAGATCGCCATCGACCAGCACCGGCACCTTGCCGTTCGGGTTGATCGCCAGATACTCCGGTGTCCGGTTTTCGCCGCCGGCGATGTTGACGTTGACGATCTCGGGCTCGAGGCCGAGTTCGTAGGCCACGGCGCGGGTGCGCAGCGCGTTGGGCGAGGCGGGTGAGTTGTAGAGCTTCATGGCTGGGTCTCGATGGGATGGTTAGCAACCCAGCTATCGAGACCCGCCCGGGTTCCATCAAGGCTCAGCGATGTGCCTGAGGATCATGCCGCCGGATGCAAACCCAACGCCGTCGACGGAGGATGGATAGCGGTTCGGCGCCGGGATCAACGGGCCCCACGCATCCATCGTGTTCTGCGGTGCCGCCGCATAGGCGTAGCCGGTCGCGTCCGGCTCGAACCACTGCGCGTCGATGGTGAAGACGTCATAGCCGAACGGCAGCAGCTTTTCGGCCATGATGGTCGCCGTCTCGAGCGCCTCGGCCTCGCTGAGGGTGGTGGTAAAGCTGTTCCAGCTGTTCCACCCCATCGGGGGCGTCGGTGCGAGGATAGCGCTCATCGCCACTCACTCGCCCTTGTGGATCGGATCGATCCAATAGACCGCTTCCGGCGGCTCGATGGGCTCGACGTCGGTGATGTTGACCACCACGGCTTCATTGTCGGAGCGCACCAGCACGCATTCGAGCGGCCGCTCGGGATCGGCGTTGATTTCCTGATGCGGCACGTATGGTGGCACGAAGATGAAATCGCCGGGCCAGGCGTCAGCGACGAACTCTAGCCGATCGCCCCAGCGCATGCGGGCGTGCCCACGGACGACGAAAATCACGCTTTCGAGCGCGCCGTGATGATGGACGCCCGTCTTGGCATTGGGCAGGATATCGACCTTGCCGGCCCAGATTTTCTGCGCCCCGACGCGCGCCGCATTGATGGCCGCCTGCCGGAACATGCCCGGCGTCTGCGCGGTGTTCGGGTCGAGCTGGTCGCCCTTGATGACACGCACGCCGTCATGCTTCCAGCGTGGCTCGTGCGGATGATCGTGAGAGTGGTCGCCCTCGCTCATCGCCGCCTCAGCGCCAGCCGAGGGCCGGCGCGACGAGCTTCACCACGCTCTCGATGACGTGGGCGTTGTAGGCGACGCCGAGCTGGTTGGGGACGGTGAGGAGAAGCGTGTCGGCCTCCTGGATGCCCTCG
>JBDTVO010000152.1:0-6809 GCA_040007135.1 Devosia sp.
TGATCGATACGTCGGGGTCGATGGATGAACCCAACAAGCTGCCGCTGCTGAAGCGGGCGTTCGGGCTCCTGGTCGATACGCTGAAGCCTACCGACACGGTGTCGATCGTGGTCTATGCCGGCTCGGCTGGCGTGGTGCTGAAACCGACCAAGGCGGGCGAGCGGACGGCGATCCTCTCGGCGCTCGATCATCTCGAAGCCGGCGGCTCGACCGCCGGCGCCGAGGGCATCGAGCTCGCCTATCGGCTGGCCGCCGAGAGCAAGATCGCCGATGGCGTCAATCGCGTGATCCTCGCGACCGACGGTGACTTCAATGTCGGCATCGATACGCCGGACGCGCTCAAGACCTTCATCAAGTCGAAGCGCGACGAGGGCATCTTCCTGTCGGTGCTTGGCTTCGGCCGCGGCAATCTCGACGATGCGTTGATGCAGGCGTTGGCGCAGAACGGCAACGGCAACGCCAGCTACATCGACAGCTTCAAGGAAGCGCAGAAAGTGCTGGTGACCGAAGGCGGCGCCAACATGGTCACCATCGCCAAGGACGTGAAGATCCAGGTGGAGTTCAACCCGGCGCAGGTGAGCGAATATCGGCTCATCGGCTACGAGACGCGCGCCCTCAACCGCGAGGACTTCAACAACGATGCGGTCGATGCCGGCGAGATCGGCGCCGGGCACAGCGTGACGGCGATCTACGAGATCACGCCGGCCGGTTCGGGCGGCGAGCTCAACGATCCGCTGCGCTATGGCAGCTCGGCATCGCCGACAGCCACCAGCGATGAACTGGGCTTCCTGAAGCTGCGTTACAAGGCGCCTGATGGCGACACCAGCAAGCTGATCGAGACACCGATCACGCAGAGCCTGGCTGTCGAGAGCATCGCCGCTGCCGGCGCCGACCAGCGCTTTGCCGCCGCCGTCGCGGCATTTGGTCAGAAGCTCAAAGGTTCCGCCTATGGCGAGACACTGAGCTGGGACGCGATTGCCAGTCTCGCCAACGGCGCCAAGGGCAGCGACGAGGACGGCTACCGCGCCGAATTCGTGCAGATGGTGCATCTGGCGGCTGCGCTCGCACCAGATCGTGCGGACGCGGCACCGAGCCCACCGTCGTCCGTGGAATAGGCTCCGGCTCGGGTTTCCGCCTCCCTTCCCCAGCCGCTGAGAGCCCGGGTTCGCGCCCGGGCTCTTTTTCTTGCGCACGTCATTTTGACTGGCCCCTGCGATGGAGAACATATAGTGAACAAATGGTGCGCCTCGATCTCAAACACAAGCTGGCGGTTCTGGCGGATGCGGCCAAGTACGACGCGTCTTGCGCCTCGAGCGGCACGGAACGGCGGGACAGCCGGGACGGCGGCATCGGCTCGACCGAGGGCAGCGGCATCTGCCACTCCTATGCCCCAGACGGGCGCTGCATCTCGCTGCTGAAGCTGCTGCTGACCAATTTCTGCGTCTACGACTGCGCCTATTGCGTCAACCGGTCGTCGTCGAACGTCGAGCGAGCACGGTTTTCCGTCGACGAGGTGGTGACGCTGACGCTCGACTTTTACCGGCGCAACTACATCGAGGGGCTGTTCCTGTCGTCGGGGATCATCCGCTCGCCCGACTACACGATGGAAGAGATCGTGCGGGTGGCGCGGACGCTGCGCGAGGTGCACGGGTTCAAGGGCTACATCCACCTCAAGGTCATTCCGAACGCGTCGCCGGAGCTGCTGGTCGAGGCGGGGCTCCACGCCGACCGGCTGTCAACCAATATCGAGCTGCCGACCGATCTCAGCCTCGCGGCGTTGGCGCCGGACAAGGCGCCGCAGGTCATCCGCACCGCAATGGCGACGATCGAGGCGCGGCGAGAGGAGTCGCGGCCGGACGGCATGATAGAACGGGGCAAGCGCAGGCCGACGCGCATGGCGCCGGCCGGGCAATCAACGCAGATGATCGTCGGCGCCGACTCCACCGACGATACCGGCATCCTCAGGCGCAGCGCCAGCCTGTACGCAGGCTACGGGTTGAAGCGCGTCTACTACTCGGCCTTTTCGCCGATACCGGACGCGTCGAGCGCGCTTCCATTGAGCCCGCCGCCGCTGATGCGCGAGCACCGGCTGTACCAAGCCGACTGGCTGATGCGGTTCTACGGGTTTGCCGCCGACGAGATCGCGCTCGAAGGCGGTTTTCTCGACCTGAGGATCGACCCCAAGCTCGCCTGGGCGCTGCAGCACCGCGAGCTGTTCCCGCTCGACATCAACCGCGCCGACCGCGACCTGCTGCTGCGCGTGCCGGGGCTCGGGGTCCGGTCGGTCGACGCCATCCTCAGCTCGCGACGGCACCATCGCCTGCGGCTCGAGGATTTGGGTCGCCTCTGCGCCTCGCCGAAAAAAGTGCGGCCGTTCATCGTCGCCGAGGGCTGGTCGCCGGGTGCGACGCTCGACAGCGCGGCGCTGCGGCAAAGCCTGACGCCGGCGCCTGTGCAGTTGAGCCTGTTCTGATGAAGCGCGTACGGCTCGCCTCGCGCAACGACTTCGCCGAGTGGCGGCTCGCAGCACGAGCATTGCTGCTGCAGGGCATCCAGCCCGACGAAGTGGCGTGGGAGGACCCCGCGAGCCCGGCCGACCTGCTCGCCGAGCCCGAAGACCGGCCGGTGGACGTCGCCCATCGCGCCGTCGGCGTGGTGCCGCCGCACTTCATCGAGCTGGCCGAGGCGGCGATCTGTCATCGCGAGGCGTTGCGGTTCGGTCTGCTCTACCGGCTGCTGTTCCGCCTGCAGAAGGATCGCGAGCTGATCGGGGCGCGCTCGGACCCCGATATCAGCAAGCTATACCGGCTCGCCGGCGAAGTTCGGCGCGACAGTCACAAGATGAAAGCGTTCGTGCGCTTTCGCGAGGATGAGGGCCGCTATGCCGCATGGTTCGAGCCCGACCATTACATCGTCGAGCGCACGGCGCCGTTCTTCGTGCGACGCTTCGCGCAGATGTCGTGGGCAATCCTGACGCCGTATCAGTCGGTGGCCTGGGACGGAGAAGAGCTGATCTTCGGGGAGGGGGCACGGCGCAGCGCCATGCCGCGGGCCGATGCGATGGAGGACGTGTGGCGGACGTACTTCGCGTCGATCTTCAATCCGGCGCGGCTCAAGGTGTCGATGATGAAGTCGGAGATGCCGGTCAAATACTGGCGCAACCTTCCCGAAGCCCAACTCATTCCAGGCCTCATTCGTGGAGCGAAAGAAGCGGAGGCCGAGATGGTGGCGAGGGCTGCGACGATACCACCGGCGCGACACCTGCGCGCCGCGGCACGGAAGCCCGACGAAGTGGGCGATGCGTCGATCACCTCGCTCGCCGACGCGCGCGCGGCGATCGGCGGCTGCACGCGCTGTCCACTCTACCAGTACGCGACGCAGGCCGTGTTCGGCGAGGGACCGGACACAGCCGAGGTGATGTTCGTGGGCGAGCAGCCGGGCGATCAGGAGGATCTTGCGGGCAAGCCCTTCGTGGGGCCGGCGGGGCAGGTTCTGGATCGCGCGCTCGAGACGATCGGCATCGATCGGCGGCGCGTCTATGTCACCAACGCGGTCAAGCATTTCAAATACGAGCCGCGCGGTAAGCGGCGCATCCACCAAAAGTCCAACGCGGGGGAGATTTCGGCCTGCCGCTTCTGGCTCGAACTCGAGCGCGAATTCGTGCGTCCGAAGCTGGTGGTGGCGCTCGGGGCATCGGCAGCGCAGGCGCTGCTGGGGAAGGCCGTGTCGGTCAGTTCGGTCCGCGGCAAGAAACTCGAACTGCCGGATGGCGCGGCGCTGATGGTGACGGTGCATCCGTCGTACCTGCTGCGCATTCCCGAGCCCGAGCGGGCCGAGGAAGAGCGCGCGCGTTTCGAACACGATCTGCGCGCGGTGAAGGCGTTCATCGATCGCCGCGGCGATGAAGTGCGTCACAGCGGGCGGTCCGCCGACGCTGCTTGACACCCGGGGGGGCCAAACCTAAGAAGGCCCGCCTTGGGCGGGGTAGCTCAGCTGGTTAGAGCACGGGAATCATAATCCTGGGGTCGGGGGTTCAAGTCCCTCTCCCGCTACCAAGGCTTTCGCCTAGTTTCAGCTCCCTGACGGGGCTGTCCCAACATTCTTCCGCTGCTTTGAGGCGAAGGGACGGCGCCTGAAGCCCGCTTAGGATATGAAACGCAATCGAGCGCAGAAACCGTTCTCCTGACCTGGTGCTGGCGACATCAGATCCAACTGCCCTCCGGCCTGCCGCATCAGCACGTCGACGATCGACAGGCCAAGTCCCGAGCCTTCAGCTTCCGTGTCCCCGCGGGAAAAGCGATTGGTCAGCAAGCTGAGCCTGTCGGGCGGCACGAGCGTGCCGCCATTGGTCACCTCGACGGAGCCGGTGTGCACGACGACGTGGATTGGCTCTGCGGCGTCGCCGTGGACGCGGGCATTCTCGAGCACGTTGCGGAGCGCGATGCCGAACGCGTCCACATCGATCGGCGCCGCAAGTACGGCGCCCGCATCGATCGAGAGCGAAATACGATCGCGGCTGCTATCGGCGCGGCGGGCATCCTCGACGAGCACCTTGACCGCCGGCAGCAGGTCGACCGGCTCAGCGAGTCCAGAAATCGCCGCGTCGGCGCGCGATAGCTGTAATAGCTTCTCCGAGAGCGAGCGGAGACGGAGGAGTGACAGCTCGACCTGCTCGGCGCGACCACGTTGCGGCCCCTCTTCAAGCTCGGCAATCAGGCGCTGGGTCTGAGCCAGACTGCCGGCGATCGGGGTGCGCAGCTCGTGCGCACTATTCGCCGCAAAGGCACGTTCGGCGTCGAGGGCGGAACGAACCCGGCCGAGCACGGCATCGACGGCGTGCGCGACCGGTTGCAGTTCCGACGGCAGACCCGCGTCGCCAACGGGCGTGAGGTTGCTGGCGTGCCGCTCGCTGATCTGCGCGCTGAACTCGCGCATCGGCCGCAGGCCCGATCGAACCGCAAGAAAGATTCCGAACGCCGACAATGGAACCAGCAGACCAATCGGCCAGAGCAGGGATAAGACGCTGCCCCAGAGCGAGTCTGTGCGGTGCTGACTGGCCTCGGCAACCTGGATGAAAGTGTCGTGCTCCGGCGTATCGATCGTGTAGACGCGCCACTGCCCGGAATCGGCGAAACCCCTGACCAATGGGACGGCAAAGGGCATTTCTGGTGCGTCGTGCGAACGGAGCAGGATGGAACCATCCACCGCTCGCACCTGGTAGACGATGTATTCGGCCTCGCTGTCGTTGTAGAGCGGCACCTCGTGCGCCTCGGAGCCGTGCCGCGGCTCGTCGCCGTCGCTGCCGAGACTGTCGACCGCCAGCGAGAGCAGACGCTCGCCGGTCTCTTTGAGACCGCCGTCGAAGGCGGCGTCGAGCCGGGTGCGCAACGTGTTGGCGGCAAGCAGTGCGGCGACGATCCACAGCGCCACCGCCGCGACGGTGAGGGTCCAGATCAGGCGCCGGGTGAGGCTGGCCGACGCCATCAGCCCGGCCCAAGTCGATAGCCGAGGCCGCGCGAGGTCTGGATCAGGCCGGGGCCGATCTTCTTGCGGAGGCGGCTCACATAGACCTCCACCGCATTGCTTTCGACTTCGGCACCAAACGAAAACAACGCGTCCTCGAGTTGCGCCTTGGAGACCAGCACGCCCGGATGCTGCGACAGCCGGTCGAGCACGGCCCATTCGCGCGCGGTGAGGTCGAGGGGCTTGCCCTCGATGCTGGCAACGTGCGTCGCCTGATCGATGACGAGAGGACCGACGGTCAGCACCGGGCTGGGCTTGCCGTTGTAGCGCCGGGCGACGGCACCCAGCCGGGCCATCAGTTCGCTCAGGTCGAAGGGCTTTACGAGGTAGTCGTCGGCTCCGGCGTTGAGGCCGGCGATGCGGGTCGTCAGCTGGTCCATCGCGGTGAGGATCAACACCGGCGTCAGGTCGCCGCGCTTGCGGGTCGTGCGGAGGAAGTCGAGACCGCGACCGTCGGGCAGATTGAGGTCGAGCAGGATGATGTCATAGGCGACTGCGGCGCGCGCGTCCTCGGCCGGCGCGAGCCGCATCATCCAGTCGACGGCGTGGCCGTGGGCGGCCAGGTGGTCGCGGAGCGCGCTCCCCAGCATCCGGTCGTCCTCGATCAACAAGACACGCATGGCGATTCCGATAGCGACGGCGGAGCCGGGGGCCTAGCGGGGCAGCTTATACACCCCCGGCTCGCGCTTCATCGTCCGAATACGAGCTGCGTTCGGACCCCGACTGCTAGCCTTCGAGGCTGACGGCAACCTTACGAAGATGAACCAGGCTTCATGCGGGACGGCCGGATTCGTCAGGTTCGCGTCAGGCTCCGGGCGCTCCTTGGAGCGTCCCGAGTCCCACGAGTTGCCGCATGAACAAGACCCTCTTCTCCCTCGCCTTCCTCGCCGCGTCCGGTGGCTACGTGGTCTATGCCAACCACGGCCTCGACGGCGCGCTTCCCGCATCGATGAAGCCGGAAGAGACGGCGGCCGTCGTGCCGGTGGCACCCGAGCAGTCGACAGCCAAGCCGGCGGCGCTCAAGCCCGCCGCCGCGACTCCGGCGACGACTGCGCCGCCGGTCGTCGTTCCTTCGGTCGCGCCGGCGGCGGCCCCGGCCCCGGTGTTCGTGGCGGAAGCTGTGCCCGCCCCGGCCGCGACTACCCCCGTCGTGATGCCGGCGATGCCGCCCCTGCCGCGGCCGCGGCCGGCCGATGCACCGACCATCCAGACGGCGCAGGCGACAAGTGCGCAGACCGGCGGCGGCCAGTATCGCGACGGAACCTACACGGGCACCGACGAGAATG
>JBDTVO010000153.1:0-6785 GCA_040007135.1 Devosia sp.
CGGGCGGACCTATCCCTCCATCGCCAAACTCGCCTCGTCGTCGAAGTTCACCCAGTGCGTCGAAGCCTGTGTCGGTCTCGATGGCCGTTCGATCCGCAAGATGGTCGCCAACGCGCTGGCAGCGAGCCCGGCGACAGCGATGGACCCCGGCAAAGTGACCATCGATGACCTGCTCGCGGCGGCCGGCGCCGCTCAGGCGATTCGTGGCCAGAAGGAGACGCGCAAATGACGACGGTCGTTAGCCGCGCCTTCCGCAGCATCCCGCAGCGCACCGCGAGCGAGACGTGGTCGGCCATCGTCGCGCTGCTCACCAAGGGCGTCGCCGGCGCCAAGAGTGACGAGCTGTTGGCCGTCGCCGGCGTTGCCGCCAGCATCATCGCGGATCAGGCGCCGCGCGACGCGGCCATCGTGGTCACCTGTGACGGCCCCCGCACCCGCGTCTACTGCCTGTACGATGACGATGCGATCGACGGCGGCGATGCCAGCGAAGATGCGCCCGGTTTTGATCCGCTGGAGGGGGACTGGGCAGTTTCGCTGCCCTGCGCGGCCGACGACTTGAGCTGGGTGCAGGGGGCTCTCGCCGAGCACAGCAGTCGTATCACGGCGCGCGATAGCGCCGAGACAACGGTCGCCAAAGAGCAGGCCAGCGCCTCCGCTGGTGCCGGGCTCGTTCTCGACCCGAAGGGATTTCTCGGCAAATGACCAGCGTCAGCGTCAGCATCAACACCCACACGCACTCGGTCGTTTACGTGGCCGACAATATTCTCAAGAGCCTCAAGGATATCATTCGCGAGAGCGGGCTCGACCCCACGAAGCTGGTCGCCGACTGGGACCTCACGATGCGTGGCATCCAGACGTGGCTGGCCTCGCAGCACCTGCGGACCGTCACGCTAGAGATTTATCACCCGACCACGGACGCCCTGGTGGGGCGTTGGGACATCGACATCGTGTACTCGACCGGCTTCGGCGATGACGGCCAGTTTTGGACGGACACCGACCAGATCCGCTACGCGGTCCGCAAGGCGGGCGTCATGCCGTCTGAGGCTAAATACCGCCTTATCGTCGACAAGCCCGGGGGTGCCGAGGTGAGCGGCTGGGGCTCGGCGTCTTACCGGTCGACCGATGGTTTTGTTCGCCAGAGCCTGGGCTCAACCATCGAGCACAATGGCCTCGGCGGCAGCGCCGCCTACTGGAGGAAGAACTGATGCTCACCCTCGATGAAGCCTTCCGCAAGTTCAAGAGCCGCCTCGAGCTCAACGAGAAGGAGCAGAACAATGCCTCCGCCCGGCAGCAAGAGGTGCGCGACTACCTCGACACCAAGTTCTCGATCGCGAACAGTTTCCTCACGGGCTCCTATCGTCGGCACACAAAAACGAAGCCGTTGAAGGACATCGATATCTTCTTCGTCCTCGCGGAATCGGAGCGGCACTATCGTGGCAAGGCGCCCTCGGTGGTGGTTCACGACTTCTATGACGCGCTGGCGGAAAAGTACGGCGAGAAGGCCGTGCGTAAACAGGGTCGCTCAGTCAGCATCGATTTCGGCGTCCACGTCGATGCCGAGGACAACACGGACTACCGCATCGTGAGTGTCGACGCGGTGCCGGCCTTCCCAGACGGCGAGGACTATGAAATCCCCGATACCGACAAGGGGGAGTGGATCAAGACCAATCCGAAGATTCATGCCGACAAGGCGGTGGCGGCCCATCAGGCCTATTCCAGCGAGTGGAAGGGACTCGTCCGGATGATCAAGTACTGGAACAACAATCCACGTCACGGCGTCGATAAGCCGGTGAAGCCTTCGTTCCTGATCGAGGTGATGGCGTTCGAGTGTCTGCATGGCGGTTGGGGCGGCCAGTTCGACCGCGAAATTCAGGGACTGTTCTCGACGCTGGCTGACCGCATTTTCGACACCTGGCCCGATCCTGCAGGGCTCGGCCCGCCCATCAGCGATGGGATGGATCAGGCTCGCAAGCAGCGGGCCCAGAACCTGCTGCGGCAGGCGAGCCGCGATGCCACTAACGCCATCAACCTCGCCCGTCAGGGCCGCAACGGCGATGCGCTCAAGGCGTGGCGCGAGCTGTTCGGGCCCAAGTTTCCCCTCAGTTAAGGAGCCCGACATGGCCACACCGTCGCTTTCGCAATTGCTTGGCAACCTGCACGCCGACATTCAGCACCAGCTGTCTATCGCGCGAGGGTCTTTTGGCCATCCGGTGGCCAAGGGTGACGCGAGCGAAGCAGTGTGGCTAGAGCTGCTGCAGACCTACTTGCCCAAGCGGTATCAGGCCGCCAAGGCTTTCGTGGTAGACAGTAAGGGCGCCTTCAGTGACCAGATCGACGTGGTCGTGTTCGACCGGCAGTATTCGCCGTTCATCTTCACGTTCAAGGATGAGACGTTCATCCCGGCCGAGAGCGTGTACGCCGCGTTCGAAGCCAAACAGACCGTCGACGCCGGGCTCATCGCCTATGCACAAGACAAACTGGCGAG
The DNA here is from genome assembly GCA_040007135.1 of Devosia sp. Classification (GTDB taxonomy): domain Bacteria; phylum Pseudomonadota; class Alphaproteobacteria; order Rhizobiales; family Devosiaceae; genus Devosia_A. The sequence continues at coordinate 2,486 of JBDTVO010000153.1, forward strand.
CGTGCGGCGACTTCATCGCACCAGCCTTCCCATCCCGTATGCCAACGGCACGTATCCGGCCAAACCACCGATCGATATTCTGGGCGGCATCCTGAGCCTGGAAAGTGAGTGGAGCCCCGCACTGGGCGAGCCCCTGCGACGCGCGCTCGAAGCCGGCATGGGCGAGCGTCAGCTCGATCTTGGCTGCATCGCGTCCCATGGCCACTTCCAGCGCGACCGTAAGACCGGGGTATACACGTTCAGCAGCGAGACCAAGGCGGCCACCGCCTTTCTCTTCAACCTAATTGCCCGCCTCCAGTTTAGCGGTACCGTGCCCATGATTGACGTTGACGCGTATGCAGAGTGGCTCGTGGTCTGACTAGTCCGCTTTGAGCCAGTATCGGACATCGAGTGACTGGGACTTTCCAAAGCGCCGGCTATGGTCTCTCTGTTCATCGGCTAGCCCCTTGCCCAAGACGGCTGCATTACCAACAATCCAATAGCCTCAGTCTGCCAGTGTCGAGACCGACCGATATAGTTTCGCTCGGTCTCGGCACGACAGCCACGTGCTCTGGCTCTTACGCTGGTTTGAGCGGAGCGACATAGTATCGCCGCTCGCCGTTGATCTTTTCGCTGACGACGTCGATCGCGAGGCGCTTCTTGAGCGCGCCCGCGAAGAAGCCGCGCACGCTGTGGGGCTGCCAGTCGGTCGCGTCGACAATCTCGGGAATGCTGGCGCCATTCTGCCGACGCAGCAGGGCGAGGACCGTGTTCTGCTTGGTAGTTTTGATTTCGGGCTTCTTAGGTGCGGTCTTGCGCGTGCGCGATCGGGTCTTGGTGGGCTTCTTGGCCATGGTGATCATCCTTGTCGACGAGCCGAAGCGGAAGTGCTCGGCTTCAATGACAAGGCCCGGGAGTTGGTCCGGGCGAGGCGATGGCAACACATGCTTGCCAGCACGGGATTGTCCAATGCCTGGATGACCAAGCTCGCACCACGGTTAGCGACTGCTGTCAGTCGCCCGCGCATAGACGGCGACCACGCGACTGGGCTCGGTTTCGGCCGTCCGGTTTGTCCCGCCATAGGTGTGGGCCGCGGCTGCGGCCGCGATTGCCCCCACTATGGCGGGACGGGCGGAATGGGACAGATAGGGTCATAAAGGTTGATAGCTGCTGGCACGGCGAGGCTTGTCCCGCCCGTATAGGCCTCGAGCCCGGGGGAGGACCCTACAGTCTCATAGCCTCCAAGTGCTCATCGTGCTGGAGCGGTCGGAACGAGTCTGTCCAGCAGGTTGGGCACAGCCGCCATGTCGCCAGAAAGCGGTTTGAGGGCGTTCCTCTGTACCTGTGCCTCTCTAAGCGTCCTTGGGTCGGGCAATTGAGTGCGATGGATGCTCAACCGACAAGAAAGAACGCCATTCGTGTGATCGGGCGAGACGTCGCTCAGTGACCAAACATCACCGAAGCTGGCGACGCGCTCGAGGTTGACGAACTCTCTTCACTCCTCAATGCAACATGCTCGCTGTGATCACCAAGACTGACCAAAGCATATACCGACCGCTCCAGCACGATGAGCACTTGGAGGCTATGAGACTGTAGGGTCCTCCCCCGGGCTCGAGGCCTATACGGGCGGGACAAGCCGCATGACGGAAGCAGCTGAACACATGCATAAGGGTTCGCATCCGAGTGCCGGGCTGCGGATGACGGGTGAGCTTGGCCAGGTTGGGGCTACTGCCGCCCTGCGAACTGGGTGCGAACAGTGTTCGCACCCTTTGGGGGGAAGGTGCGAACTCCGACTTGCGGCTTACGCCCGGAATGCACCAGCGGTTACGAGGCGCGAAAAAACGCGGAGCGACCCTCGACCATTTCGGACCCAGAACCAGCAAACATTTGTAAGAACAGGGTTCTTCTAAGACCTGCTGGCGGCGCCGGTTGATGGGGTGCTACCTCCGATCGGTCAGCCTCCACCAACGGATTATTGGCCCGTGCTGCTCTGGCTGCCGCCGTTGGTTGGTCACTAGGGGTTCCCCTCGGTCGCGTCCTCCTGCCGCATTGCCGCGAGCTGGGCCGCGGAAGCAAACCAGAGCCTCAGGACATATTGCGGCGCGTTGGTCGGACCGTGACCAGTCGGTTCAAAGAGAAAGCTCGCATGGTCGACCTTCGACAAGCCTTGCAGGCCAGGCAGGGCATCCCATTGCTTGGCGGCCGACAGGTCGCCTTGGTGAAACGTGAACTCCACGTAGACGACTTTGCCGCGGTAGACTCCGTAAGCGGGAAAGTCCGCCTCGTTGGCCGCGTCATATATTACGCCACAGCATTTGAGGAACCCCATTTGAAAGACATAGCCCTGGGGCATGACGTTCTTTGCGTTGGCTAGACCGCTGAGGTCCTGACCACTAGCTGCAGCTGCAAAGCCAATGACGCCGATCGCCAGCAGGCCGGCAGTGATTGTCGAGGCAGTACCCATTTTCATTTGTGAACCTCCCTGGTCTGTCTTAGATTGACAGTGCACTGCCGTGTGTGTCAATCCACTGACATGACCCCTGAAACCGCCGCTGACCGGCATCGAGAAGCGACCCGGCAGGCGATCCTCAACGCTTCTCTGACGCAACTGCGCCAACGGCCGGCCGAACCGTTTTCTCATGAGGCCGTGGCGATTGGCGCCAACGTGTCGGCGCGCACGGTTTACCGATACTTCCCAACCCGCAACGATCTAACGGCCGCCCTCTGGGCAAAACTTCGCGACGAGACTGGGACGCGCTGGCCGCAAGCCGAGGAGGAGATAGTACCTCAGCTGCGGCGGACGTTTCGGCAGTTCGAGGAGGTCGCTGAATTGACGAGAGCGGCGATCGCCGCCGCGGCTACGACGGACTATCCCGTCCACGGCTCTGCCGAGGGGCGCGCGGCATTCCGCAAGAGCCTCTCGGTCCCAATCAGCAGCCTCTCCGCCGCCGAGGGCAAGCGACTCGTCGCCGCTTGTGTTGCGATCTACAGCGCCCCCTTTTGGCAGATGCTGCGCGATCGTGGCCAGCTGTCGGCCGCGGATGCTGAGGAGGCAGCGGCAACAGCCATGCAGGCAATCATCTCAGCCGCGCGCCTCAAGGCAGCGGCCCCAACCCGCCAACGGAGAAAATAGTGTCAGGTCACTCAGCAGCGCCGCTTGCCTTTGTCCTCCGCTCCGACGAGGGGCGAGGAGCTCCATTGAACGTGGTTGGCGAACCTACTCTCGTGAAAGTGGCCGCTCAGGATAGCGGTGGTGCGATCGCTCTTTTTCATCTGACGGCGCCGCCGATGTCGGGCCCGCCTTTGCATGTCCACTCGCGAGAGGACGAGATCTTCTACGTCCTCGAGGGCGAGCTGGTGTTTGAACTCGATGGCGTGCGCGAGGTCGTTGGGTCAGGGGGCACCGTGTACTTGCAGCGGGGCATACCGCATCGCTACCAGAACTTCACGGATCGCGATGCGCGGCTTCTCATTGCTGTCTCGCCGGGCGGTTTTCACGAGTTCTTTGTCGAGCTGTCTGCCGCGACCCCGGTTATGGGAGGCATGCCGCCGATGGATATCCTTCAGAAGATCGATGCCCGCTATGGCATACGCACTATGGGACCGCCCCTGCTTGAATAGCCTTTGACCCACAGCCTCAGAACAGGTGCCGGCTAATGCTCCAGCACTGATTCGTACCTTGGTGCGGTCTTTGAACGGCAGGTAAAGGTGGTCAACGCGCTGGTACGCTCATCGCCATCCCGCCGGAACAGGACCACTCATCGGTCTGCTGGGGCCGATTGGATAGGGTTAATCTGGTTCAACGAATTTGGTGCCCTTGATCGTCACCGCTCCGGGCGTTGCCGCCGGGGATGCATAGGCGGTAGTGATGGTCTTGGCGTCAGGGAGCGTCATCAGCACTGGCCGAGCGTCACTGGGTCCTACTTGATCAACGTGACTGTGCCGTGCGGATACGGCCGGCCGTATAACAGGCTGGCGGTGTCGTCTGCCGATGACACGACCCCTTGTATCGCGTGGACGCCATCTGAAGCGATAACGATGAAGTCGGCGGCAAAATCACGGCCCGCATGTGGCTACTCAACAGACCGAAGCCACCAGACCGCAGCCTTCGCTTCCCGTTCGGCGGTTATTTGGTCCGCGTACATGCCTGACGAGAATCGGGCAGGGGCGATAGCGGCGCCGATTCCGCCGATTTTCCTGGGCCGTCCGGTTTGTTCCGCCATAGGTGTGGGCCGCGGCAGGGGCCGCGATTGCCCCCACTATGGCGGGACGCGCGGTATGGGACAGATAGAGCCATAAAGTATCATAGCTGCTGGCACGG
>JBDTVO010000154.1:0-6730 GCA_040007135.1 Devosia sp.
CAGCGCGACACGGTTCGCGGGCAGCCGAATCCGCCCGCAATTGCCTAGATTTTAACCGGCACAGTGCAGCCTGTGGCGCGAGGGAGGATCGCCTCCTAGCGCCCGGGGGACGACTTGCTGAGCCGCATTGGAATTTCACAGAAGATCTTTGCAGCCTTCGGCACGATGATCTTGCTGATGGCGGTGACCTGCGGCGCCGGGTATCTCGGCGTGCAGGCGGTGTCGCATATTTTCGGGCAGTACCGGCAGGCCACCGGCCAGCTGCTGACGGCATCGCAGATCGTGCAGGACGTCAGTGCGCTGCAGCAGGCGGCGTTGCGGTACCAGCGCGACCGCAGCGACGAGGCGATCAAGGCATTTGCCGCGACGATGAAGGCGCAACTGGTGCTGAAGCCCGAGGGCGCGGCGGCGTTTGCCGGGAGCGAGGCCGGGGCCGCGAGCTTTGCCGCGCTGAAGGATGCGCTGCTCGCCTACACGCAGGCCTTCTCGTCGGCCAAGATCGTCGACCAGGGCCGCAAGGCAACGCTCGAGACGATGACGGCGAAAACCGACGAGGCGCGGCAGACGCTGGCGGCGGTGATGGATTTCGCCCGACAGACCTACAACCCGGTGTCGGTGATGGCGGCCGCCGATGTGAGCACCAACGCGCTCGAAATGCTGGCCGATGCGCAGCGTTTCATGATGAGCGGCGACAAAAACGACTATCAGGCGATCAAGGTGCATGGCGCCGCGGCAGCCGAGGGAGCGCAGGCCCTCGCCGGGCGGATTGTCGACCCAGGCGCCACGACCAAGATGAGCGCGGCGACCGATGCGATCGCCGCTTACCTCGACCTGGCCGACCAGTTGTCGGGCCAGACCAACCAGCGCCAGGAAATCGAGGCGAAGACGCTGGAGACGGCTCGCAACACGCTCGCCGTCCAGCTCGAGGCTCTGACGAGGCAGATCGTCGATGGCCAGGCGGCGCTGGGAGCCGAGGCCGATTCCGGCACGATGACGGCGAGCACGATCATTGCCGCGGTCTCGGTGCTTGCGGTGGTGCTGGGCTCGATCCTGGCGCTGCTGATCGGCCGCTGGCTGTCGGGGACGATAAGCGGCATAGCACGCGACATGGGGCGGCTGGCCAATGGCGAACTCGATATCGAGCTTAGCGGGACGGAGCGGGGCGACGAGCTGGGGATGATGTCCGGGGCGCTCGAGGTGTTCCGCAACAATGGCCGGGCGGTGCGCGAGATGGACTCGCTCAAGGCCGCAGAGGCGCAGCGCAGCATGGCGGCGCAGGCCGAGCGCGAGGCGGTGCTCGCCGATGTGCGGCGCGTCGTGGCGTCGGCGCTGGCGGGAGATTTCTCCGGCCGCGCGGAAATTGCGGGCGTGCCCGACGACCTGCGCGATTTCGTCACGAGCCTCAACAATGTCATGTCGGGGGTCGAGCAGGGCGTCGGCGAGACGGCGGCGGTGCTCGACAGCATCGCCGAGGCCGACCTCAGCCGCCGGGTCGAGGGCGACTACCCCGGCGTGTTCGGCCGGCTCAAGGCCTCGACCAACACGGCGGCCGACACCTTTGCCGACATCGTCGAGCGGCTGCTCGATACCTCGCGATCGCTGAAGACGGCGACGGGCGAGATGCTCATCGGCTCGCGCGAGCTGTCGGAGCGGACGACCCGGCAGGCGGCGACGATCGAAGAAACTTCGGCGGCGATGGAGCAGCTTGCGACCACCGTCACCGCCACCGCCGGCAAGGCCGGCGAAGCCGCCGGCAAGAGCCTTGCCGCCTCGGCGCTGGCCGACGAGAGCGGTCAGGTGATGCTGAAGGCGACCGAGGCGATGGAGCGGATCACCGCCTCGTCGGCAAAGATCTCTTCGATCATCTCGCTGATCGACGATATCGCCTTCCAGACCAACCTCTTGGCGCTCAACGCCTCGGTCGAGGCGGCGCGGGCGGGCGAGGCGGGCAAGGGCTTCGCCGTGGTGGCCATCGAAGTCCGCCGGCTGGCGCAATCGGCGGCGCAGGCGTCGGCGGAGGTCAAGCTGCTGGTCGAAAAATCGGGCACCGAAGTGCGCGGCGGCAGCAAGCTGGTGGCCGACGCGGCGGGACGGCTGACCAGCATCCTCGGCGCGGTGCGCGAGAACAGCACGCTGATGGGAGCGATTTCGCAGGCGACGCGCGAGCAGGCCTCGGCCATCGCCGAGGTCAATGCCGCCATCCGGACGATGGACGAGATGACCCAGCACAACGCCACGCTGGTCGAGGAAAGCAACGCCGCCATCGAGCAGGCCGAAGGGCAGGCCCGGGAACTCGACAGGATCGTCGATGTGTTTTCGGGCGACGAAGCGATGGAGCCGGAGGCGCGGCCGCAGCCGGAACGGCAACCGGCGGGCGCCGTAGCGTCGATGCAGGCGCGGGTACGGCGGGCGGCGGAACGCTTCGGCGTCGTGGGCAACGTCGCGGTCGACGAAGACTGGGGCGAGTTCTAGGGGACGGACGGCCGAAGCGCCTAGGCGGGCTGCCGGCGCAGAGATATAACACCTTATGGACATGGGATTCGATCAGCGCGACACAATCGGGTTTCAGTCGGCGCAACTCAGCCGGCTGATCGCCAACCGGTTGCGCGAGGCGCTGGCGCCGCTGGGGCTGCAGCCGGCGCAGGCCGCGGCGCTGATCGAGATCGGCAGCGCCCAGGGATTGACGCAGAAGGACCTGGTCGAGCGGCTCGACGTCGAACAGCCGGGCGTGGCGCGGACGCTCAACGGGCTCGAGGCCGAGGGCTGGATCCGCCGCGAGGCCAAGGCCGGGCGGGCGCAGGGGCTATACCTGACCGACAAATCGCGGGCGGTGGTGGCGGAGGCGGCGCGGCTCACCGCCGAGATCAACCGGCGGGCCCTCAACGAATTGAGCCGCACCGAGCAGGCGCACCTGATCGACGCGCTGGGCGAGCTGATTGCGGACCTCCGCACCGGCTGAGCGCCTTGCGTTTGCTGGGCTGATCCTCTATGGAGCCGCCTTCGACGAACTGCCCGGCCGATAAGGCATGCCGTGGCGGCTCAAAAAGCGACGGCCCTACGGGGCCCATTAAGGACGCAAAATGCCGAAAATGAAGACCAAGTCAGGCGCTAAGAAGCGCTTCAAAATGACTGCGTCCGGCCGCGTGAAGGCCGGAGTTGCGGGCAAACGCCACCGTCTCCTTTCCCACAGCGCCAACTACATCCGCACCCATCGTGGCACCAAGCTTTTGAGCAAGGGCGATGAGGGGCTGGTGAAGTGGTACATGCCGTACAACCGCTAAGGAGGGTGTGAAATGTCCCGAGTCAAACGCGGCGTCACCAATCACGCCCGCCACAAGAAGGTTCTGAAGGCCGCCGAGGGTTTCTACGGTCGCCGCAAGAGCACCATCCGGGTCGCCAAGGCGGCGGTCGACAAGGCCGGCCAGTACGCCTATCGCGACCGGCGCAACAAGAAGCGCAGCTTCCGGGCGCTGTGGATCCAGCGCATCAACGCTGCGGTTCGCCAGCATGGGCTGACCTACGGCCGATTTATCGACGGCCTCGTGAAGGCCGAGATCGCGGTCGACCGCAAGGTGCTGTCAGATATCGCCATCACCGAGCCCGCCGCCTTCGCTGCGCTGGTGGCGCAGAGCAAGGCAGCGCTCGGCTACCTGGGCGAGATCGAAGCGACCACCGCCGCGCGCGTCGCCTGATCCTCTAGCCTTCAACGAGGCCACAAGCTAAGCCTTGCGCCGCCCCGACACGGGGATGGCGCGGGGCTTTTTCATTTGGCCCTGCCGAACGGAACCGCCATGACATTAGCCCACGATATCGCCGGCCTCCGCACGCAACTGACAGCCGACATCGCCGGCGCGCCGGACATTGCGGCGCTGGAGGCGGTGCGGGTGAGCGCGCTCGGCAAGAAGGGGTCGGTCTCGGCGCTGCTGGCGTCGCTCGGCAGCATGGCCGCCGAGGACCGCAAGAGCGCCGGCGCCGCGATCAACGGTCTCAAGGACGAGATCGCCGCGGCGCTCGATGCGCGGGGCCGGACGCTCGCCGCTGCGGCGCTCGATGCGCGGCTTGCGGGGGAACGGCTCGATGTGACGCTGCCGGTGCGGCCGGCGCCGACGAGCGCGGGGCGCATCCACCCGGTGAGCCAGGTGTGGGACGAGATCACTGCGATCTTCTCCGACATGGGCTTTCGCATCGCCGAAGGGCCGGACATCGAGACCGACTGGTACAATTTCACCGCGCTCAATTTCCCCGAGGGGCACCCGGCGCGCGAGATGCACGATACGTTCTTTCTCGAGCCGGGACCGGATGGGACGCGCAAGGTGCTGCGCACGCACACCTCGCCAGTGCAGATCCGCTCGATGCTGCGGACAAGCGAGAAGCCGGCGGCAGGGTACCTCACCGGGCCGGTGGAGCCGCCGATCCGCATCATCGCGCCGGGCCGCACCTACCGGCACGACAGCGACCAGACGCACACGCCGATGTTCCACCAGGTCGAGGGCCTCGTCATCGACAAGGAGAGCCATATCGGCCAACTGCGCTGGGTGCTGGAAGAGTTCCTCAAGGCGTTCTTCGAGGTGCCCGGCGTAAAACTGCGTTTCAGGCCGAGCTTTTTCCCCTTCACCGAACCCTCGATGGAGGTCGATGTCGGCTGCGACCGCTCGGGCGGCGAGGTGAAGATCGGCGAGGGCAACGACTGGCTCGAGATCCTCGGCTGCGGCATGGTGCACCCGAACGTGCTGCGCAATTGCGGGCTCGACCCTGAGGTGTACCAGGGCTTTGCCTGGGGCATGGGGATCGACCGGCTGGCGATGCTCAAATACGGCATGAACGATTTGCGGGCGTTCTTCGACGCCGACAAGCGCTGGCTTGACCACTACGGCTTCCGCGCCTTCGACATGCCGACGCTGTTCGGGGGGCTGTCGGGCTGATGCTGGCACCAGCCGACATCGCAGCACTCGAGTCGTTCGCTTTCGGCGATACGCCGGATATGGCGGACCGGCTGCTGGCGCTGGTGGTGGCCGGCAGGAAGACCACGACCTGCGGGCCATTGCGCGACCTCGGCCCGGGCGGCGACGAGCCGATGCCTGTGGTCGGCCACCGCTATGTGGTGCGCGATGGGCAGGGCCGTCCCGCCGCCGTCATCGAGACGCTCGAGGTGACAATCTGCCGGTTTGACGAGGTGTCGCCGGAGTTCGCGCTGGCCGAGGGCGAGGGCGATTTCGACGCCTGGCGCGACGGACACATCGACTTTTTTGGGCGCAACGGCGGCTGGTCGGAGGACATGGAGATCGTCTGCGAGCGGTTCCGGCTGATCGAGGTGCTGCCGCGATGACCGACGCTGCTCCCGATATCGTCACCTATGTGGTCACCGACATCGAGGCCGACGGACCGTCGCCGCTTGGCAGCTCGATGCTGAGCTTTGCCTCGGTGGCCTGCGATGGAGCCGGAACGGTGCTGGGCGAATTCGAGGCGGTGCTGGAACCGCGTTCCGACCGCAAGGCAAGCCCCGACACCATGGCGTGGTGGCAGACGCAGCCGGAGGCATGGGCAGCGGCGACGACTGACCCCGAGCCGGCGGACATCGTGATGCCGCGCTATGCCGACTGGGTGGAGACGCTGCCGGGCTATCGGGTGTTTGCGGCGGCGCCGATCATTTTCGACGGGCTGTGGATGGACCACTATCTCGAGACCTTCGCCGGCACGCGGGTGCTGGGCGGGCCATTCAAGACGCGACAGATTTTTCGCGGCGGCGGTATCTGTCTCTATACGCTCGCTGGGGCGCTGCGCGGCGCGCCTTATCTCAAATGGGGCATGCAGCGGGTGCCACCCGAGTGGTACGGCCACATCGAGCACACGCACCACGCCATCGACGACGCGCGTGGCTTTGCCAATGTGCTGACGACGCTGCTGGGCATGGTGGGCACCCTGCCCCGGATCGAAGCCACCGAAAGCATGTACAAATGAAGTTCACCCTCGACTGGCTCAAGGATCATCTCGAGACGACGGCGACGACCGAGCAGATCAGCGAGGCGCTGACGCTGATCGGGCTCGAGGTCGAGAGCGTCACCGACCAGGGCAAGGCGCTGCGGCCGTTCGTCGTCGCCAAGGTGGTCGAGGCGAAGCCGCATCCCAATTCGGATCATCTCAAGGTGTGCAAGGTCGATGCCGGGACCGGGACGCTGATCGACGTGGTGTGCGGCGCACCGAACGCTGTGAGCGGCATGAAATCGGTGTTCGCGGCGCCGGGCACCTGGATTCCGGGCAAGGATTTCGTGCTCAAGGCCGGCGTCGTCATCCGCGGCGAAAAGAGCGACGGCATGCTGTGCTCGGCGATGGAGCTGCAGCTCAGCGAGGACCACGAGGGCATCATCGTCCTGCCCGACGACGCGCCGGTGGGCGTGCCCTATGTCGACTACGCCAAGCTTGGCGGCGTGGTGTTCGATGTGTCGATCACCCCCAACCGCGGCGACGCCACCAGCGTGCGCGGCATTGCCCGCGACCTCGCGGCGTATGGGCTTGGGGCGTTCAAGGATACGCCGGTTGCGGTGCAGCCGTCGCCGGGCGGCAAGAGCCCGATCGCGGTGGAGCTCAGGTTCGGACCGGGCGAGCCGATGGCGTGCCGGATGTTCGCCGGCCGGCTGATCCGCGGCGTGCGCAACGGCCCCTCCCCCGACTGGATGCAGGCGCGGCTGCGCGCCGTCGGCCTCAGGCCGATTTCGGCGCTGGTCGATATCAC
>JBDTVO010000155.1:0-6721 GCA_040007135.1 Devosia sp.
GTCCGACGCGCGGGCATTGGCCGATCATCCGGCACTCAGGCAACTCGACGACGGCGCCCTGGTGACCATCGATGCGGTCCTCGAAGCGCTCAAGCGCCTCGACAACCTCGATCAACCGGCGCGTCGGGAGCCAGAGCAGCATGATGTCCCGCGGAAAGGGCATTGGTCCCGGTTGGCGGAACGCTGGCGGAAATTCAGTCGGGACGACGACGACGACGATCCGTTCAGTCCGGCGCCGGCGATGCGCCCGCCGCGCCTTCCATCGCTGGATGATGCTGCGGCCGCCGCAGTGGCCGCATGACGGGGAGGTCCGGTTCTCACGGGGGACCGGACCTTCGCGTCTTGTCAGCGCTTAGATCGACCGAGCTAGGCAGCACGCTCAGGGACGGACGATCGCCTGGACATCGCCACGCGATCACGGCGGCCGGGGGGTTGTGGCCTTAGGTCCGGTGGGCATCCGGCTCCCCCAGAGCAACCACGCTGGCGAGGGGTCACGACGAGCGCGCGGGTCTCGAATAACGATCTTATTGGCACCGTCCAGAACAATCGACGCGTGGTCCAGACGGCCTCGCTGGCGGTTTCGGAAACACGGCGGCCACGCCCGGTTAACATGACGTAGGTGAGAGAGTAGGCCACAGCGCACCCCTTGCTTCCCACGGGCACCAGCATTTCAGGGCCGCTAGCCCTGCCTGGCCGGCGGTCAACTTTTGGCTGGTTCGGATCCATGGAACAGCCGCCAGCGCCAGCTGCCATTCTGGAACTGCAGCACACCACTCATGCAATAGGGAAGAAGGGTTCGTTCGCCGCCGTCGGAGACGACGACATCGCCCTCGGCCACCACCCACGCGAGATCACCATCTGCGGTGATGTCGATGCGTCGCCAGTCCCAGATCATCCGTGCCGGGCGAGCGAACAGAGCAGATGTCATGGCGATGATCGCTTCACGGCCTTCTGCGCGCTCGCCGGCCTCGGAGCCGATCAGCACTGCATCCTCGGCGAAATCGTCGACGATGCGCGGGTCGCGGTCGAACAACCTCCGTCCTAGTCGATGGAGCACGGCCTCAATGTTCTCATTGTCCGGCAATCGACCTCTCCAGTTTGAAATAGCGAACCAAGCCCGTCCTCCCCAACCCTCGACATGAAGCCTTTGCCCAGGCGCTCGCAAAGGGCAAGACGGTCCATTGCCCAGTGAGGCCGTGACCAGCGGCGGCTTCGGACGAGACTTTCCTCCGATACGGAATACGACTAGGCGGGAAAACCTCACCAGAAGCATGATCGACGTCGTGGCGGTTTCGCTATTTGCCAGCGACGGAATGAAGCTCGCCTCAGGCGACACTAGCCTTGAGGAGTCGTGGGAGCGAACCCCCCGAGCGCCACGTAGAGTATCGCGAAAGTGCCCTCGTGTTCATCAAGGTGATGGGCCAGCAGATGGGCAAGCTCGCGGACTTCGAGATCGCTGGCCTGGACGCCAAGAAGGGGCGCTAGGACGCCTTGGGCTTGTCGGCAACTGCGGGCGCCTCCTGCCATAGTTCAGTTAGCGACTGCCCCTTTCGACCCCAGTTGTCGGTCTCGACCTCGTCGATCACCACGAACACGTACTCAGGGTTGCGGCCCAGTTCCTCGACCATGACCTCGGTCATGCGCCGGATCACGGCGCGCTTCTGCTCAACCGTCGCAACACCCTTCGCGACTTCAACTCTCACCATGGGCACATCAGCCTCCATGCTTTCCGAAGCATAGGCTCTCTCGCTCGGGGCCTCGGAATGGTTACTACTGCTGAAGGGGTAGAGACCGAGGTGCAGCGGCGGTTTCTCGAAGCGGCCGGCTGTGACGAAATGCAGGGATACCTGTTAGGACGGCCCGTTTCTAAGGCCGGCATGCTGGTTCTGGCGAGCGCGGGGGGCGAGAAGCGGACCTCCCCGACTTCCCTCGTTCACACCCATTGATGCTCCGTCCGAGGGACAAATGGTTCCAGGTCGTGGCCGCACTTTGAGGCGTGGCCGCCGGCATCGCCTATTACGCGTTTCACAACGAGCGGGGGGCCATCATCGCGCTCATCGCCGGCGCGCTTTCGCTGCTATGGTCTTATCTCGACGTGATGCGGCGCTAGCCAGCCCGTGCAGCGGCGTGTGCGATCTCCCCGTTCCACCAGCCCAGCTGCCAGCCTAGGAAAAGCACAAAACCGAGGACGGCCAGACCTGCAAGCAGCAGAGTAAGGATGCGAAATGTTCTCATCATGCGAGACTAGAAAACGGCAGGGTGACAACTTGTGGCACGCGGACGTCAGCAGACTGACAGGTGGGCTGTGCCGACAGCCCTGGGGACACGTCCAGTGAAACCTTCTGGCGGTTGAGGCAGTTAGACCTGCTTACGAAGGAGGAAACGATGCCAAATGAGGGATCAAACCGGGGTCGTGCCCAGGATCGTGCTCGTGTCGCCGCCGGCCAGGATCACGAGGTCCGCTACGAGGCCGGGAAGACCGGCGCCAGCAAAGGCGAAGTGAAGGCCGCCGTGAAGTCAGCCGGCAACTCGCGCCAAAAGGTCGAGGCCAAGCTCAGCGGCAAGTCCTGACGGAGCTTCCCGATGCCCCGCTACTTCTTCCACCTCCGCGATGGCGAGGACTTTGTACCTGACGAGGAGGGCAGCTATTTCGCCGACCTCGACGGGGCCCTCGAGGAGGCCCGGCAGTCGGCGCGCGACATGCTTTCTGAACAGCTTCGCGCCGGGGAGAAACTAGACGGACAATCGATCGAGGTGAGCAATGATCGCGGCGACTTGCTTGAGCGCGTCACCTTCAAGAGCGTCGTCGACCGTCTCGGGCCCACTGTAAACTAGCGCAAGGCCGCACAGTCGCCCTTGCTGCTCGTCTGGACGGTGAGCGCCCTGTGTGCCGCCGGCCGGTCCCGTGTGGATTCGCGAGATCAGCCCCAGCGGCCACCGTAGGTCCTCAAGCACTCAACGGCTGCTGGAAGGCCACGCCGATCTCGCTGAGGGTGCGGCGCACCGCGTGACATACGACAGCCTTTCCCTCGAAGGCGAGGACGAAGTCCTGCGGAACTGTCACGGCGTTCGCCATTCTCAGCAACGCACCACCGTCCGACAGATTCCTGAGCGTGCAGGAGGCGGTCGAGCGACCGTGGTTGAACACGATCGTCCCTGCCTTAAGCACACGCCGCCTAATGAATTTGCGCCGTTCGTCCATGACCCAATTTTCGCCCGCTCACATGAAATTAGGACTGCAGGGGTCGTTAGAGTTTTATCGAATGCGGCCCGCATAAGCCAGTTCGGCCCCTGATTGTGGTAGAGGGCTGCGCGGAGGGTTTCCGCATGCGCATGGCAGCATTTGGACTAGCGCTTCTGGGAAGCTTCCTTCTTGCGACTATCGCCTTCAGGACGAGCCTTCCGTTTTCGCCGCCAAGCAACGGCGTTCTTGCCTGGATCGGAGGCGGCGCATTCGCGGGCGCGTTGGTCTGCTTTGTTCTCGGGGGGCGGGACTGATTCGTAGCAACGCATGAGCACACCCGACCTTCGCCCAGTTAAGCTGCCGGAGCCGTTGCCGCCGGTCGAGCATTCCGAGCTTCGCGCCGTCATGTCAGCGTCTCAGCCGCATGATCTGTTCCGATGACCAGGCCCCGGTTGGCGCCCGCAATGGCGTATTGAGCAATCATGGCGGCACCCTCAGGCATCTGCGCGTCAGTTCACCCGCCTTTACGGTGAGTGACTTTTGCAATGCTTTCGGAAGATGCGAGCGGACCTGCATGTAAAGGCCCTTAGAGCGGACCGAGAAGCCCAGGCGGGCTTCGTACGGCAGCATCCAGGTCGCGGCTCGCACGCTGGACTTCGCAGTTGAAGTCATTACGCGTCCGGCGGTGGATCGGCGTCGGCCTGGATAGCTGCGCCAACAGGAAGCATCCAGATTTCACGCCGCTTGATCCACCCTTCGCGGGTCGGGGATAAGTTCGTCGGGGCTTCATCCAGGCTGCCTAGGCAAATCTCGGCACCCCCGTTGTCGACGTGAAAGAGTCTCGTTTCGCACTCCAAGCAAAAGCTGCGGCCCTCATAGGTCTTGAAGTCCCCCGTCACCGAGAAGCGATCAAGCGACCAATCGGCGTAGTAAAGGAAGGCAGATCCCGTTTCCTTGCGGCAGTCAGTGCAGTGACACAGTCCGACCTTGATGGGCTCGCCTCGCACCTTCTAGCGAACTCGGCCACAGCGACACCCGCCAAGGCGCGTCATCTCCTCCATTCTAAATCTCCTATCGAGTTACCAGCGAGAAACTTCGTCGAAGTAGCCAGGTTGCGACTACCTCCATCGTTAGGTCTTGGTCAAAACCAACGTTAACCAGCCACAATATGCTGACGATCAGCCTCCCCGTAAGTCGGGCGGCGTCCGCTTCGCGCCAGAAGCGGACAAATTCACTTCTGCTGCATTTGCTCCTTAACCCCGACTTCGAGCGACAACCGGGGCGGCGCCGGGCAATGGACGGACCCTACCTCTCCACCGCGCTGACGCTGAGGATATTACCGCGCCAGTAGATAAACTCCCCCGCCGGAAGGTCCCAGGCGATTTCGCCATGGCGCGGCCACCGATAGGCGCCGTTCTGCGCATAGTCGGAGAACCGACCAACCCAGCGCGCGGGAGTATCTCCGGCCCTTGGTCGGTCAGGAGCGTCTATGGCGATGACGTCCCCCGCAGCGTCTAGATGCAAGGTGACGCGCGCGACGCCGCCGGTCGTCTCCATCGACACGTCGACCGACGTCTCATCGGTCTGCTTCCACACCAGTCCGCTCGCGTTCAGAATGGCGTCCGGATTCCAGGGCAGTTCGGCCAGAAAGCGCATGGCCTCACCCCTAGCGGTCTCGGGGCCAGTCGAGCTGGCAACGACGAACGAGCCCGCAATCCGCACCTCAAGCAGACCGGCTCGCTCGACGAAGCTGTCGACGACCTGGAGGGGGACGATGACGCTCATCCTGCCCTTTGCTTGCCAGACGAAAGCTGGCTCGCGCGTGCCGGACAGTTGAGATGCGTCCAGTCGAAAAAAGGGCTGACTGACCTCAAGGCGCATCTGCGCGTCTTGGGTCATGCGGACAGCCAGGGGGCCATCGAGGCGCCCGCCATTGCGGGTGGCAAAGTCGCGCATAGAGGGCGGGATCAACGACTGGTCGCGAGCACGCGTCGCCTGTGATGAGACGAGGCGACGACCTAGCTCGCTGATCCTCGAGGCGAACTGAGCAGACAGAATGAGTTGGATGACTAAGAGCGCCGCCGCAATCACAATGACCGCGATCAAGAATATCTTCATGGCGGTCCGTCGCAGCTCCGAGCCGAGTTAGCAACGCTTTTCCAGTCGTTGGCGCCCATGACGGACTGCCGGCAGAAGACACGGCTAGGTTTGGGCTTTGCGGCTGCCTCTCCGACCAGTCGTTCCTTGGTCAAGGTTTCGAGAAGCCTAGCGAGCCGGCCGAAACCCTGCTCGCGCAACAGATCAAGCGCCAGAAGCGGCGCGGGCCGATCTAGAGTTCAAGCGGACCCGTGTCCCCCGCATCCACAAATAATGTGCTAGGTGGCACGGCGAAGCAGGCGTACGGAAAAGGCGCGGTGCGGCGAGGTGCTCGCCCCGCAGTTCCAGCCCGCTTCAGACCGCCGCGGACGGATCAACAAGCCCCGCTCGCTCGGGGAATGGGCGGCCTCAGAAAGACTAAGATGCATAGTGACAGCCACAAGGCTCGGCACAACAGCTTCGCGCATCAACGCGCCGCGCTGCCTTTCTCAAGTCATACGGCCAGGGTGAGCGTTGCCGACCGCTGGCCCGCAATGGTGCACGAGCGGCCCAAGACTACACCCGGCCCAAATGATCCTGTGACCGCCGGCATCCTAGGCGCCGTCAGAGCCGGGCGGCGCGCGGCTCTTGCGGCATGAGCTTGCCGACCACGATCCTGCCTTTCGTCAAGACTGCTTCCACTGCAGTTATCGATGACGCCACTGTCCCCGGGGATGAGTTCCCGCGGCTGCATAGAGAACAGCACCGTCTTCCGCTCGTAGGCCTACCATCGGTCCGGGGCTTCGGGGTCCCGCCGCTGGCCGGCAAATGAGCGTCCGTGCTCGCGCCAGGCGGCGCTCACACATATTCGCGGTTTTGGCGCTCATCTTTGCGACGCTTGCGGTACTTGTTCTACTGTGGCCGCGCTGGTACTGAAACGGCGTTCTCATCGCACTTGAGCTGTCCGGCGTCGCCCCGGCTCTCTGGCTCCCCGATCAGGCTTTCAGAGGCAGAAGCAGAGAGCGCATTTTAAGGCGGCGTGGACTGCCAAGGTATGAACGCGCGACAAAGGGTCAAGCTCGGTGTTCGCGACATCTTGATGGAGGAGGTCGTGTTTGTGACAAGTGGCGATTGCTGCAATTTCGTCCGCGGCCTGGCTTCGGCGCGAGCTCTAGCTGCTGCCTAAGTTTAGTTCGGGACCCCCGCCGCGGATCAGATCAAGGAACGTCTCCTATGCCACACTCACACTATGTAGTGGACCTCTACTTTCAGGACGCCGCCAGATCGGACCGGCTTCGTCACGAGGCACTCCGTATTGTTGCTGACGATGACGATGCTGCGGTGGCCGAGGCTAAGCGGATCGACAGCTGGAAACGGCCGTATTCGCTCCAAGTCCGATTGATCAGGTCCTCGACGCGCAGTGGTGACAAAGTGGTCTACCTATCGCCGTCGGTTGAGGAC
>JBDTVO010000156.1:0-6696 GCA_040007135.1 Devosia sp.
TGAAGCCCATCGTGCCGATCAGGTCGATCGCGTCCTGCGTATAGAGCGCAGCCGCACCGCGGTACCACTGGGGCGAGACGCCAAACGCGGCCTGCACCGCCTGGGCCCCGCCCATAACCTCGGTGAACACGCCATTGGCTGTGCCGGCAGGCTTCAACCCGTAAGGGGCCGCCTTGCCGATGATCGCCGGCAGGTGCTCGGCACCATGATCTTCGATCTCGAACAGATCGGCGTGCTGCTTCAGCAGCACCACGACATCGGGGTTGTGCAGAAGCCAGCGTCGCGTCGCAAAGATCGTCGTCGGCACGTCGTTCGTGATGAGCGCATCGATGATGCGCGTGTCGGCCGCGCCCATGCAGGCATCCAGCGTCAGCGCCACCTCGGGCGTCGAGCCGACGGGCACGATGTGCATGTGCGGCTCGACCAGATGGCTCGCCCAGGACGGCGAGACACCCAGCACTGCAATGGTGAAAAGAGCGGTGACGCGGCGCAAAAGACCAACTCCCGCCGCCACCATAACCCCGTCTGACGTTGACAGCGATGCGGCCGATTAGCTGCGGACGAGTGCGATCGCAGTGTTCTTCATGCCGACCTCTTTGACGAGATCGTAGAGGAGCTTGGCGTTTGCCGGATCGAGCCGGACGCAGCCATGCGATGCGACGTGGCCGAGGTGCTTGACGTCGGTGGTGCCGTGGATGGCGTAGCCGCCGTAAAAGAAGATCGACCACGGCATCGGCGCGTTCTCGTATTTCGACGAGTACCACATCTCGTGCATGCGGATCGGCTTGTAGCGCCCGGTCGGCGTTGCATGTCCCGGACGGCCGGTCGACACGTCCCAGACATAGATGGTGTGCCGCTCATCCTGCACCACCATCTCCTGCTCGGCGATATTGATGGTGATCGAGATGTGCCCGGACGCCTCAGGCACTGCTGTGGTCGTGATGCTCGATTGCCGGCCGGCGAAAAAGCCGCCGAACAGGCCACCTGTAGCCGCAAACGACATTGTCGGCAGGATCGAGGCGGCCACGAACACCACCGCCAGCACTACACGTTTCAGCATCTTCATCACCGACCAGCCCCCAGGGTTACCGATTCTCGCGCCTCGCCGCTTTCCACCGGGTTAACGGGGACTTAGCAGCCTGCCCGGGAATCACCTCCCGATTTGCATTCGACGGGCTCGAACACTATGTTGCGCCCGATTTTGACCGGGACGGCAAGGGTTTTCATGTCGAGCGACACACTTATCCGCGAGGTGGACGACGAGCTCCGCCGCGACCAGATTCGCAAGCTCTGGCGGCGGGTGATGCCCTGGGTCATCGGCGGCGCGATCCTGATCGTCGTGGGTGTGGCCGGCTACGAGGGCTGGACCTGGTGGAGCAAGGTGCAGATCGCCAAGGCCTCGGACCAGTTCTACGCCGCCGCGCAGCTTGCCGACGGCAAGGATCCGGCCGCTGCCACCAAGGCGCTCGACGACCTGATCGCCCAGAACGGCGGCGGCTACGCCATGCTCGCCCGTTTCCGCGAGGCCAATCTGCTGGCCCAGCAGGGCCAGACCGACCAGGCCGTGGCAACCTACGATGCGTTGTCCGGCTCACTCGACAACACGCACCTGCGCGAACTCGCCCTCGTGCTGGCGGCCAACCTCCTCATCGACAAGGGTGACGTCGAGGCGGTGCAGCAGCGCGTCGGCGGCCTTGTCGCGGCATCTTCGCCCCTGCGCAACGCGGCGCGTGAGGCTCTGGGGCTGACCCAGTACAAGGCCGGCAAGCTCGACGACGCCATGACGACCTTCCAGGCCATCATCGACGACACCCAGGTCAACCGCGACATCCAGAGCCGCGTCGGCCTCTATCAGCAGCAAATGCTTGCCGAAGGCGCCAAGCCCATCGTCAGCGCCAGTGCCGCGGCGGAGGCTGCGGTCAGTGCGCTCGCGGCCGCGACCTCCGCTGAGCCCAGCGCGCCCGTCGCTTCAGCCCCGGCCTCGACACCGGCTGTGTCGGCCGCGCCGTCCGCCGCTTCGTCGTCCGCGCCCTGACACAAAGACGCAAATGAGTGCGCTCGTCGCGATCGTCGGGCGGCCCAATGTCGGCAAGTCCACGCTGTTCAATAGGCTTGTGGGTCGCAAAATCGCGCTGGTCGACGACACGCCGGGCGTGACCCGCGACCGGCGCGAGGCCGAAGGCCGCATTGGTGACCTGCGCTTCCGCATCCTCGACACTGCCGGTTACGAAGATCTTACCGACGGCTCGCTCGAAGACCGCATGCGCCACCAAACCGAAATCGCCATCCGCGACGCCGACGTGATCCTGTTCATGATCGATGCCCGCGCCGGGGTGACGCCGCTCGACGAACGCTTTGCACAGGTGCTGCGCAAATCGGGCAAGGATGTGCACCTGATTGCGAACAAGGCCGAGGGCAGAGCCGCCGATGCCGGCCTGCTCGAGGCCTACAACCTCGGCTTCGGCGAAGCACTGGCGCTGAGCGCCGAGCACGGTGAGGGCCTTGCCGATCTTCACGCCCTCATCAGTCGGGCCGTCGACGCCAAGGAACCGCCCCCGCCAGCGCCCGATGACATGATGCCCGAAGTCGATGTCGACCTGCCCGAGGACGACGGCTCGACCGAGGACGGTCCAACGGTGCGCTGGAACCCCAAGCGCTACCTCAACGTCGCCATCGTCGGGCGGCCGAACGCCGGCAAGTCGACGCTGATCAATACCATGGTGGGCGAAGACCGGCTGCTCACCGGGCCCGAGGCCGGCATCACCCGCGATTCCATCATGGTGCCGTGGGAATGGAATGGTCGCATCATCAATCTTGTCGACACCGCCGGCATCAGGCGCAAGGCGCGCGTCGAGGGCAAGCTCGAAAAGCTGGCGGTAGGCGACGCGTTGCGCTCGATTCAGTACGCGGAGATCGTCGTTCTACTTCTCGACGCAACGATCCCGTTCGAAAGGCAGGACCTGGCGCTGGCTGATCTGGTCTATCGCGAGGGTCGCGCCATGGTGGTTGCGGTCAACAAATGGGACCTGATCGAGGACAAGCAGAAGACCCTGAGCGAGCTGCGCGACAAGTGCGAAGAGCTGCTGCCGCAGATGCGGGGCGTGCCGCTTGTCACCATCAGCGGCATGCAGGGTCGCAACATCGATCGGCTGATGGAGGCGGTATTTTCGATCGAGCGGGCCTGGAACACGCATCTGTCGACCGCCAAGCTCAATCGCTGGCTTGGCGCGGCGACCGAACGGCATCCGCCGCCGGCAGTCTCGGGCCGGCGCCTCAAGTTCCGTTACATGACGCAGGCGAAGATCCGGCCGCCGAGCTTCATCATCTTCGCCTCGCGCGCCGATGCCACGCCGGCGTCGTACCTGCGCTACCTGACCACTGGACTGCGCGACACCTTCGATATGCGGGGCACGCCGATCCGGCTGTGGGTGCGCGGAGGCAAGAACCCTTATGCCAAGCAGCAATAGACGCTAGCATCGCCCCATGTTGCTCGAAATCTCCATCGTCGTCGTGCTCATCCTCTGCAACGGCCTGCTCTCGATGTCGGAGCTGGCGGTCGTGTCGTCGCGTCCGGCGCGGCTGCGGGTGATGGCGAACGACGGCAACCGCGGCGCCGCGGTGGCCCTCAAGCTCGGCGAGGACCCGGGCAAGTTCCTGTCGTCGGCGCAGGTCGGCATCAGCCTGATCGGCGTGCTGTCGGGTGCGTTCTCCGGGGCGACACTGGGCGATCGCTTCACGGAATGGCTCTTGGCGCAGGGCGTGAGCCAGGGCTGGGCCTCGACCATCGGCGTCGGCTCAGTGGTCATCCTCATTACCTACGTGTCGCTCATCATCGGCGAACTGGTGCCAAAGCAACTGGCACTGCGCGATGCCGAGCGGATCGCCGCGCGCGCTGCGCCGACTATGGCCTTCATCGCCCGCGTGGCGGCGCCACTGGTGTTCCTGCTCGATATATCGAGCCGCCTCGTGCTCTTCATCATCGGCCAGAGCAAGCAGAGCGAGGACCGGGTAACCGACGAGGAGGTCAAGACCATCATCGCCGAGGCCGAGAGCCAGGGCGTGCTGGAGACCGAGGAAAAGCAGATGATCTCAGGCGTCATGCGCTTTGCCGATCGGTCGGCGCGCGGCTTGATGACTCCGCGGCTGAATGTCGAGGTTCTCGACCTCAGCGATTCTCTGGAGGAGGTGCGGCACACGCTGGCTCGATCCTCTCACTCCGTGCTGCCCGTGCATGAGGGTGAGCCCGACAAGATCATCGGTGTCATCGCGCGCAAGGACCTGATCGATATCTTTGCCGACGCCAAGGGCCCCGACATTCGCGCGCTGGTAAAGCAGGTGCCGGTGGTGCTCGATCAGGCCGATGCGTTGTCGGTGCTGCGCGCGCTCCGCGCCTCGGTCGTGCACCTGGCGCTGGTGTTCGATGAGTACGGACATTTCGAAGGCATCGTCACGCCCGGCGATGTGCTCGGCGCCATTACCGGCAGCTTCTTCGAGGAAGAAGGCGAAGAGATCGCAGCGGTGCAACGGCAGGACGGCTCGTGGCTGGTCGCCGGCTCGATGCCGGTCGACGAGTTCGCCGAGCGGCTCGGCGTGCCGGTGCCCAAGGATCCACAATACGAAACGGTCGCCGGCTACATCCTCTCCGAGCTCAACCACCTGCCGATCGTCGGGGAGAGTTTTGTGCGCGAGCCCTGGCGCTTCGAGATCGTCGATCTCGATGGTCGCCGCATCGACAAGGTGCTGGTCGCCAAGACCGGCTAGAGCCGCTGCGTTTCGCCGGTCGGAAAGTCGAGCCGCATGCCGTTTCCGGCGTAACCCGGCATCAGCATGTCGATCAACGGACCCGCGGCGACCGAGGGCGGCCGGACGTCGCTGGGCTCGAGACCGGGAAACGCCTTCGCCAGCATCGCTGTGCGCAGCGGGCCGGGGTTGAACGCATTGGCGCGGGCATTGCTGGATTCGATCTCGTCGGCGTAGCTGCGGACCAGCGCTTCGAGCGCCGCCTTGCTCGCCGCATAAAGGCCCCAGAAGGCCCGCGCATTGCGCGAGGCGCCGGCGGTGAGAAACACCGCGCGTCCCGCCGGCGACTGCCGTAGCGGCCCATCCATGGACCGGATCAGCCGGTAATTGGCCGTGACGTTGATTGCAAAGGTCTGCTCGAAATCCTTGGGGTCGATATGCGCCAGCGGACTCAGCACGCCGAGCGCGCCGGCGTTGCCGACGAGCCCGTCAAGTCGCCCCCAGCGCTCGAAGATCGACTGGCCGAGCCGGTCGATGCCATCGAAGTCGCGGAGGTCGAGCGGCACCAGCGTCGCCGAACCGTCCAGCGCCTTGATCTCGTCGTCGAGATCCTCGAGCCCGCCGACAGTGCGGGCAACCGCGACCACATGCGCACCGCGGCGCGCGGCTTCAAGGCTCGCCTGGTAGCCAATGCCGCGTGAGGCCCCGGTGACGAGGACCACCTTGTCCTTGAGGTCGGACATCGGACTCAGCTTGCCTCGCGCATCAGCGACAGCGTCTTGGGGTCGGTCTGCGCCCGCCCCATCAGGTCAGTGAGCGTCGTGGGGTAGTCCCCGGTGAAATAGTGGTCGGTGAACTGCGGCGCCGCGTCGTTGCGCCTCTGGCCACCCACCGCCTGGTAGAGGCCGTCGATCGACAGGAACTGCAGCGAGTCCGCGCCGACAAAGCGGGCCATGGCCTCGACGTTGTCGTACTGGTTGGCCAGCAGATTGTCGCGGTCGGGAGTATCGATCCCGTAGTAGTCGGGGTGAAAGATCATCGGCGAGGCGACGCGGATGTGGACCTCGCGGGCGCCGGCCTCGCGCATCATCTGCACGATCTTGACCGACGTGGTGCCGCGCACGATCGAATCGTCGATCAGCACCACGCGCTTACCGTCGATCTCGGCGCGATTGGCCGAGTGCTTGAGCTTGACGCCGAAGGCGCGGATGGACTGCGTCGGCTCGATGAAGGTGCGGCCGACATAATGGTTGCGGATGATGCCGAGCTCAAACGGCAAGCCGCTCGCCTGTGCGTAGCCGATCGCAGCGGGCGTCCCGCCATCGGGCACGGGAACGACGACGTCTGCATCGACCGGCGCTTCCTGCGCGAGCTTGATGCCCATGCGCTTGCGCGCCGCATACACCGAACGCCCGCCGACGATCGAGTCCGGGCGGGCGAAATACACATACTCGAACAGGCAGAGCCGCTCGGGCCGCGATGGCGACTGTTTCATCGAATCGACGGTGATGCGCCCATCGGGCTGCATCTCGGCGATGATGACCTCGCCGTTCTCGACATCGCGCACGAACCTGGCGCCGATGATGTCGAGCGCACAGGT
Source organism: Devosia sp. (assembly GCA_040007135.1). Taxonomy (GTDB): domain Bacteria; phylum Pseudomonadota; class Alphaproteobacteria; order Rhizobiales; family Devosiaceae; genus Devosia_A. The sequence goes on from JBDTVO010000156.1 coordinate 6,341, forward strand.
TTCCGACGCAAAGATCGGCTTGCCATCGAGTTCGCCGTAGACCAGCGGCCGAATGCCGTTGGGGTCGCGCGCCGCGATCAGCTTGGTGCGGGTCATGGCGACCATCGAGTAGGCGCCCTCGAGCCGGCTCAGGGCATCGACGAAGCGATCGGCCGAGCCCTTGCGGCGCGACCGCGCAATGAGGTGCAGCACCACTTCGGTGTCGGAGGTCGACTGGCAGATGGCGCCTGCTGCGATCAGCTCGCGCCGGAGTGTCAGCCCGTTGGTGAAGTTGCCGTTGTGGCCGATGGCGATGCCGCCGACATCGAGTTCGGCGAACAGCGGCTGCACATTGCGAAGGATGGTCTCGCCGGTGG
>JBDTVO010000157.1:0-6664 GCA_040007135.1 Devosia sp.
CCGCGCATCATCACCTCATGGTTGCCGCGGCGGGCCCCGTAGGAGTTGAAATCTTTCGGCGCGACCTGCCGCTCGACAAGATATTTTCCGGCGGGCGTTCCGGCCTTGAACGAGCCGGCGGGCGAGATGTGGTCGGTGGTGATCGAATCGAGGAACAGCCCGAGTATGCGCGCGTTCTCGATGTCGGTGACCGGTTCGGGTGTCATCCGCAAGCCTTCGAAGTAAGGCGGGTTCTGCACGTAGGTTGAACCGCCGTTCCACCGGTAGGTCTCGCCGCCCTCGACGGCGATGCCCTGCCAGTGCTGGTCGCCCTTGAACACATCGGAATAGCGGTTGAGGAACATCTGCGGGGTGATCACCTTGCGCACGATGTCGCTGACCTCCTTGTTGTAGGGCCACACGTCCTTGAGATAGACCGGCTGGCCGTTGCTGCCCTTGCCCAAGGGCTCGGTCGCGACGTTGACCTTGAGCGAGCCGGCCAGCGCATAGGCGACCACCAGCGGCGGCGAGGCGAGATAGTTGGCCCGCACATCGGGGTTCACGCGGCCCTCGAAATTGCGGTTGCCCGACAGCACCGAGGCGGCAACGATGTCGTTGTCGTTGATGCATTCCGAGATCGCCGTCGGCAGCGGGCCGGAATTGCCGATGCAGGTGGTGCAGCCGTAGCCCACGAGGTTGAAGCCGAGCGCGTCGAGGTCAGCCTGGAGGCCAGCTGCGGTGAGGTAATCGGTCACCACCTGCGACCCCGGCGCCAACGAGGTCTTGACCCACGGCTTGACGGTGAGCCCCAGCGCCCGCGCCTTGCGCGCCACGAGCCCCGCGGCGATCAGCACCGACGGGTTGGAGGTGTTGGTGCACGAGGTGATGGCGGCGATGACCACATGGCCATCGTCGATGGCAAAATTTTCGCCCTTCACCGCGAACGCAGCCTCTTCCGGAATGTCATCGACACCGGTCGCACCCTCGTCGACATAGCGGCTCTCGCCGACCGAGGCAGGCAGCGCCGTCCGCTCCTTACGCCCGCCGGCGAGATCTTTCAGCGCCTCGACGAATTTCGCCGCCGCGTCCTTGAGCGCCACGCGATCCTGTGGACGCTTCGGGCCCGACATCGACGGAACGACCGTGGTGAGGTCGAGCTCGAGCGTATCGGTGAACACCGGGTCAGGCGAGGCGGCGGTGCGGAACATCCCCTGCGCCTCGCCATAGGCCTTGACCAGCGCCACGCGCCTGGCGTCGCGCCCGGAGGTCTCGAGGTAGCTCAGCGTGTCGTCATCGATGGGAAAGAAGCCGCAGGTGGCGCCGTATTCGGGCGCCATGTTGGCGATGGTTGCCTGGTCCTCGAGGCTCAGATGATCGAGGCCGGGACCGTAGAACTCGACGAACTTGCCGACGACGCCCTTCTTGCGCAGCATCTCGGTGACGGTGAGGACGAGGTCGGTGGCGGTGATCCCTTCGTTGATCCGGCCGGTCATCTTGAAGCCGATGACCTCGGGGATCAGCATGGTGATCGGCTGCCCCAGCATCGCCGCCTCGGCTTCGATGCCGCCGACGCCCCAGCCGAGAACGCTGAGGCCGTTGACCATGGTGGTGTGGCTGTCGGTGCCGACGAGCGTGTCGGGATAAGCGAGAGTGTCGCCGCTCTCGGCATCGTCCTTGGTCCACACCGTCTGCGCCAGATACTCGAGGTTGACCTGGTGGCAGATGCCGGTGCCGGGCGGCACGACGCGGAAATTGTCGAACGCCTTCTGCCCCCAGCGCAGGAACTCGTAGCGCTCGCCGTTGCGCTCGTATTCGAGCTCGACGTTCTGCGCGAAGGCGAGCGGCGTGCCAAAACTGTCGACCATCACCGAATGGTCGATGACGAGATCGACCGGCACCAGCGGGTTGATCTTTTGCGGATCGGCGCCGAGCTTTTGCGTCGCGTCGCGCATTGCCGCGAGGTCGACCACGGCGGGGACGCCGGTAAAATCCTGCATCAGCACACGCGCCGGCCGGTAGGAGATTTCGTGCTCGGAGGTGCGGCTGCTCAGCCACTGCGCCACCGCCATGATGTCGTTGCGGGTGACGGTGACGCCGTCCTCGAAGCGCAGCAGGTTTTCGAGCACGACCTTCATCGACGCCGGCAGCCTCGACACCCCCGGCAGGCCGTTCTTTTCGGCCAGCGGAATGGAGAAGTAGGTGTAGGTCTTGTCCCCGACCGTGAGCGTGGTCTTGGACTTGAAGCTGTCGAGCGATTGGGTCACGGGTCCGCCTGATGAATGTGCCGGGGACACCTCGGCAGTCCTGACGCGGGGACACTGCCTCGCCGCGGGACCGCGGGCGAAAGCTGGAACGGCTCCAGACTTCAGCCGCGTTATAGTCAATCAACATGGCGCTTGCCAGCCTTGCCGGAGGCCGACTAGGCATGGCCGCCATGAGCCTGACAGCGCCCCCGCCAAACGCCCTGCCGCCGCAGCATCTGGAGGTGTCCGGGCTGGGCCTGAGCCGCGGTGGCAGGACGCTGTTCGAGGGCCTGGACCTGCGGCTCGGCCACTGGGAAACGCTGCTGCTGTCGGGCCCCAATGGCGCGGGCAAGTCGAGCCTGCTGCTCGCCCTGGCCGGGGTCCTGCGGCCGGACGCAGGGACGCTGCGCTGGCCCGGCGGCGAGCGTCCACTGTTGCATCTGCTGGGCCATGAATCGGCGGTGAAGCCGCGCCTGACGCTGGCCGAGAACCTCGGCTTCTGGCGTTCCGTCAACGGCCCCACCGGCATGACCCCGGGTGCGGCGCTGGAGGCCGTTGGGCTGGGTGGGCTCGACCGGATCGAGGCGGGACATCTGAGCGCCGGCCAGACCCGGCGGCTCGGCCTCGGGCGCCTCCTCGTCAGCAGGCGCGACATCTGGCTCCTCGACGAGCCGACCGCCTCGCTCGACGCCGGCGGCGTAACGCTGGTCGCCGGCCTGCTCGCGGCCCATGCGGCAACGGGAGGCGGGGCGATCGTCGCCACCCATGACGAGCTGGCCCTGACGACGCCGGCGACAACGTTGCGGCTGGGGCTGCCATGAGCGCCTTCGCCGCCATCGTCGCCCGCGAGCTGCGGCTGGCGCTGCGCGGCGGCGCCGACGCGCTGACCCTGGTGCTGTTCTTCGTCATGGTCGCCGCCGTCGTGCCGTTCGCCATCGGGCCGGACCGCGCCCTGCTGCAAGAGCTCGCTCCCGGGATTGTCTGGATCGCGGCGTTCCTGGCGCTGCTGCTCGGCCTCGACCGGCTGTTCCGCGACGACGATGCCGACGGCAGCCTGCTGGCCCTGCGCGAGGCCGCCATTCCGCTCGAGGCCGTGGTCGCCGGCAAGATGCTGGCCCACTGGCTGCTGACCGGCGTGCCGCTGCTCGTGGCCAGCCCGCTGCTGGCGGTGCTGCTCGGCATGGATTCCGCGGCCTGGGGCCGGACGGCGCTGAGCCTGCTGCTGGGAACGCCCGCCCTCACTGCCTTTGCCACCATCGGCGCGGCAATCACCGTGTCGCTGCGGCGCGGCGGGCTGCTGGCCCCGGTACTGATGTTGCCGCTCGCCGTTCCGGTGCTGATTTTCGGGGCGGCAATGAGCAGCGGCGGCGACGGCAGCGGGGGCGCTGCGCTGTTTCTTGCGGCGCTCAGCCTCGTTTCCGTGGCGTTTTGCCCATTTGCCGCGGCGCTGGCGCTGAGGGTAAGCGGGGAATAGATGGATGAACCGGGCACGGCCGTTGTTGATTTCCCAAGGAGTCATTCCCGCGAAAGCGGGAACCTCCGTTTTGAGAAGGAGCCGCGCGCCCTGCCAACAGAGGTTCCCGCTTTCGCGGGAATGACCCGGTGGGTGCGATGAGAAACAAGCGATGAGCCTCGACGCCGCTGCCCCAAAGCCCAACTGGTTGTCGCGCCTGGCGCATCCCGGCGCCTTCATGGGCTGGAGCCGGCCGGTGCTGCTGCCGCTCGGCCTGCTGGTGGGGCTGCTGTTTGCGCTCGGCCTCTGGTTCGCCTTCTTCAATTCGCCGGCCGACTACCAGATGGGCGACACGGTGCGCATCATGTACGTGCACGTGCCCAACGCCTGGCTCAGCCAATTCGTCTATGGCGTGATGGCCGTGGCGAGCCTCGGCACGCTGGTGTGGCGGCACCCCCTCGCCGACGTCGCCGCCAAGGCCGCCGCCCCGCTCGGCGCCGGCTTCACCGCGCTCGCCCTCTATACCGGCTCACTGTGGGGCCGTCCGACCTGGGGCACCTTCTGGGAATGGGACGGGCGGATGACCTCGACGCTCGTGCTGTTCTTCATCTATCTCGGCATCATCGCGCTGTGGCGCGCCATCGACGACCAGTTGCGCGCCGCCCGCATCGTCGCCGTGGTGACGCTCGTCGGGGCGCTCGACATCCCCATCATCAAATTCTCGGTCGACTGGTGGAATACGCTGCACCAGCCCTCGAGCATCCTGACCCCGAGCGGCCCGCGCATGCCCGGTTCGCTGCTGACGCCATTGTTCATCATGCTCGTCGCCTTCACCCTGCTGTTCCTGCTGCTGCTGCTGGTCTCGATGCGCACCGAAATCCTCCGCCGCCGCGCCGATAGCCTCAGCCGCCAGGCCGTCGGGAGCGCCTGATGGAAACCCACGCGCAGGACGCGATCTTCATTGCCTGGGCTTATATTGGCGTCATCGTCGTCACCCTGGGACTGATCGCCCGCGTCGCTACCGGCGCCCGTGCCGCCCGGGCCCGGCTGGCGGCGCTTGAGGCGCAGGGCATCCGCCGTCGCTCTGGGGGTCCCGCCGCTTGAGCCGACCGCTGCGCCTGCTGCTGGCGGTGGCGCCGCTGCTCGCGCTGGTGGCGCTGCTGGCGGTCTTTGCCGCGAACATCAACCGCGATCCCTCGCTGGTGCAGTCGGTGCTGATCAACAAGCCGGCGCCTGAAGCGAGCCTTCCGGCTGTCGCCGGATTGAGCGTGCCCGGCTTCGACACGGCACGGCTCAGGGGACAGGTGACGGTGGTCAACGTCTTTGCCAGCTGGTGCATCCCGTGCCGCGATGAGCACAAGGTGCTGGAGCGGCTGAAGGCCGAGACCGGCGTGGCGCTGTTCGGCATCAACCAGAAGGACCAGCCGGACCAGGCGGCGGCGTTTCTCGCCGAACTCGGCAACCCCTATGACGCGATCGGCGCCGATGCCAGCGGCCGTGCCTCGATCGACTGGGGCGTCTATGGTGTGCCCGAGACCTTCGTCGTCGATACTGCCGGCATCATCCGCTTCAAGCACACCGGACCGCTGTCGATGGACGACATCGATCGCGAAATCGTGCCCGCCATCGCCCGGGCGACTCAGGGCTCCTAGGCCGCTCCGCCCGCAGCCACTGCGGAACCCGGTAGCGGGTCTCGCGCGTTTCGTCCTCACCCAAGAAGGACACATCATGCAAACCCTGCCCCAATCGATCCATGTCGGCATGAAAGTGCTGGACCGCAGCCGCCACGAGATCGGCACCGTCGACGACCTGAAGTTTCCCGAAAATGCGACCGACCCGGATGTCGAGCCCGCCGACATCGACGGCACGGACCGCAACGGCCGTCGGGAAACCATCCTCAGCTCGATCGCCGAGGCGTTCGGCGACGAACCGCTGCCCGACGCGCTCCGCGACCGCCTGCTGCGCGAAGGCTACATCCGGCTCGACACCAAGGGCCTCCTCGCGCGCGACCGTTTCATCCTCCCCAGCCAGATCGCCTCGGCCGCCGGCGATGAGGTGGTCCTCAATGTCGACAAGGATGCGCTGATCAGGCGGGCCTGAGGCTACGGCAGCGGGTCCATCGGCGGGATCACTTCGGCCGCGATGTTGGTGTCGGGGCTGGGCGCGTAGCGCGTCAGCACCGGGATTTGTGCCGCAGCGAAGATCACCGTGAGCGGCATCGTCGCCCACACCTTGAAGGCGACCCAGAAATCGGTGGACTGGGTACGCCACACCACCTCGTTGAGAACGGCGAGGAACAGGAAGAACAGGCCCCAGCGCAGGGTAAGAACGGTCCAGCCCTGCGGCTTCAGCTTATAGACCTCGCCGAACACGTATTTCAGCAGCGACTGGCCGAAGCCGAGGCCGCCCAGCAGCGCCACGCCGAACAGTGCGTTGACGATGGTCGGCTTCATCTTGATGAAGGTGTCGTCGTGCAGCAGCAGTGTCAGCGTGCCGAAAATCAGCACCACCACGCCGGTGACCAGCGGCATCACCGCAATGCGCCGCAGCAGGAACCAACTCAGCGCCAGCGACAGCACCATGGCGCCCATGAACCAGGCGGTGGCCGCAAAGATGTCGGCCCGCGCATTGGCGACGTAGAACACCACCAGCGGCCCGAGCTCGAGCGCCAGCTTGATGATCTGCGGCTTCAGGTCCGCCCAGGTCGGTTCGGGCTTCGTTTCGCTCATTCAGCCTCTCCCACGAGGGCCCGGGCGAAATCGCCCGCGGCGAACGGCTCGAGATTGTCGATGCCCTCGCCCACGCCGATGAAATGCACCGGCAGCCCCGATTTCCTTGCGATCGCCACCAGCACACCGCCTCGCGCCGTGCCGTCGAGCTTGGTCATCACCAGCCCGGTGACCCCGGCCCGCCGCCCGAAGATGTCGACCTGATTGAGGGCGTTCTGTCCAGTCGTCGCATCGAGCGTCAGAAGTGTGGCGTGCGGCGC
>JBDTVO010000158.1:0-6654 GCA_040007135.1 Devosia sp.
CCGACAGGCTCGTCGGACTCGAATTCCTCTATCTTGTGCGCACCGGGCTCAGGCGGGCGGACGATCCGCGGATTGTTGCGACGGCCAAGCTGGTGGACAGCCTGCTGCGGGTCGAGACGCCGTCGGGGCCTTCCTATCATCGCTACAATGGCGACGGGTACGGCGAGCACGAGGACGGCAGCCCGTTCGACGGCACCGGCATCGGCCGGCTGTGGCCGCTGCTGACCGGAGAGCGCGGACACTACGCGCTCGCGGCCGGCGAGAACCCGCAGCCCTATCTCGATGCGATGGCGCGCATGACCGGACCCGGCGGCCTCATTCCCGAACAGATCTGGGACGTCGAGGCGATCCCCGAGCGTGGCCTCGCATCGGGCAAACCGTCGGGCAGCGCCATGCCGCTGGTCTGGGCCCATGCGGAGTTCCTCAAGCTTCTCGCGGCGCAAGCAAACGGCCGGCCGGCGGAGCTTCTCGATGACGTCAAGGCGCGGTGGAACGGCGTCGCGCCGACGGCGCAAACCTGGTTCTGGCGCCGCAATAGCGTATTCCGGCAGGCGCCGGCGGGTCGGCGGCTGATCTTCGAAGACGTCGCGCCCTTCACCCTGACCTGGTCCAGCGAAGGGCGGGCGGCGAGCAGCTTCACCTCGTCGGTCTCGCATTTCGGGCTCAACGCTGTGGCGCTCGACGCCGGGACGCTGGTCGGCGTGGATGAGCTCAGCTTCACCCTCACATCCGAGGGTGGCGAGCCACTGAGCGATCGGATCGAGATCACCGCTTAAGCCGATACGCGCGCTTGCAGAACGCCCCGCAAACGTGCTGCTATGGTTTAGCAGTGGGTTGGCCGTATCAGCGCTGGGAGTAATGCCGGGACCGCGCCCCTTTGATGAGATGACCAATGCGGACGGCAGCGTCCGCGAACCCTATCTGATCCTCGACCAATGGCTGAAGGAACAGCCGCCGGGCGCCATGGGCTTCATGGCAGGTGAGGCCGAGGGCATTTTCCGCCGCCTGGGCATCACCTTTGCGGTCTACGGGAGCAATGAGGGAACGGAAAAGCTCATCCCATTCGACCTCATCCCGCGCATCATCTCGGCAGTCGAGTGGCGCAAGCTGTCGAAGGGCATCGAGCAGCGGGTCAGAGCGCTCAATGCGTTCCTGCACGACATCTACCATCGCCAGGAAATCCTTCGCGCCGGCCGCATCCCAGAAAACCTGATCCTCAACAATTCGGCATTCTGCCCGGAAATGATGGGGCTCGATCCGGCGCGCGGCGTCTATTCGCACATCATCGGTGTCGACCTGGTGCGGGTGGGCGCCGACGACTGGTACGTGCTCGAGGACAATCTGCGCACGCCGTCAGGCGTGAGCTACATGCTCGAGGACCGCGAGGCGATGCTGCAACTGGCGCCGGACCTGTTCCAGCGCACCAAGGTGGCGCCGGTCGAGACCTACCCCGAGAACCTCCGGCGGACGATGGAATCGGTGGCGCCGCCCGGCGCGGGTGCGTCGCCGTCGCTGGCGGTGCTTACGCCGGGCATCCACAACTCGGCGTATTTCGAGCACTCGTTCCTTGCGGACCAGATGGGCGCCGAGCTCTGCGAGGGCCAGGACCTGTTCGTCGACGGCGGCAAGGTGTTCATGCGCACCACCACCGGGCCGCACCGGGTGGATGTGATCTATCGGCGGATCGACGACGATTTCCTCGACCCCCTCACCTTCCGTCCGGATTCGATGCTGGGCGTGCCGGGGCTCTTCGATGCGTATAGGGCCGGCAATGTGACGCTGGTCAATGCGCCCGGCACCGGCATCGCCGACGACAAGGCGGTCTACACCTATGTGCCCGAGATCATCGAGTTCTATCTGGGTGAGCGGGCGCTGCTGAAGAACGTGCCGACCTACAACTGCACCAATGCCGACGAGCGTGCCTATGTGCTCGAGCACATCGCCGATCTGGTGGTCAAAGAAGTGCACGGCTCGGGCGGCTACGGCATGCTGGTCGGCCCGACATCGACCAAGGAAATGCACGAGGCGTTCCGGCAAAAGATCATCGCAAGTCCGGACAAGTACATCGTGCAGCCGACGCTGGCGCTGTCGACCTGCCCCACTTATGTCGCCGACGGCATCGCGCCACGGCATGTCGACCTGCGTCCCTACGTGCTGGTCGGCGACCAGATCCGCATCACCCCGGGCGGGCTGACGCGGGTGGCGCTCAAGGAGGGCTCGCTGGTGGTCAACTCCAGCCAGGGCGGCGGCACCAAGGACACCTGGGTGCTGGAAGACTGATGCTGGGTCGGACCGCGCAAAACCTGTTCTGGCTGTCGCGCTATGTAGAGCGGGCCGAGAACATGGCCCGCCTGCTTGAGGTCGGCTATCGCATGAGCCTCACCTCGCGCCGCGAGGGTGGCGCCAGCGAGCATCTGCTGTCGATGATGCAGGCGGCGGAGATGGACGAGGATTTTGCCGCCAAGCACAAGGTTGCCGACGTCGTCAACGTGGCGCAGTTCATGCTGTTCGACGAGACCAACCCGAGCTCGGTGCGCTCGTGCCTGCTGAGGGCGCGCACGAACGCAAGGTCGGTGCGCACGGCGCTCACCACCGACATGTGGGAGTCGCTCAACGCCGCGTGGCTCGAGTTCTCCGGCATCGACCCCCGCGACATCAGCGGCAGCCGGCTGATCGAGTTGCTGCAGTGGGTGCGCACGGTGTCGCACCGCTATCGGGGGGCGCTGCTGTCGACGTTCCTCCGCGATGACGGCTACGCCTTCAGCCAGATCGGCAATTTCGTCGAGCGTGCCGACAACACCGCGCGCATCCTCGACATGAAGTACTACGTGCTGCTGCCGCGCAGCGATTTCGTCGGCGGCGATGTCGACATCCAGCAGTGGACGCTGATCCTGCGGGCTGCTTCGGCGCATCGCAGCTACCGGCACGTCTATCACGACCGCTTCAAGGCCTGGAACATCGCCGACTACCTGATCCTGAGGCCAGAGATGCCCCGCTCGCTGATTTTTTGCGTGGGGTGGATCAACCGGACGCTCGATATGCTCACGGACATCTATGGAGCGCAGGGCAAGGGCCACGGCGCCGCCGCCGAGGTCACTAAGATGCTCGAGGGCAATTCGATGGACCGCATCTTCGCTTACGGCCTGCACGAGTTCCTCACCGAGTTCATCGCGAGGAACAACACCATTACCGAAGCCGTGGCCGAGAGCTACAATTTCTACTGATGAAGGTCATCCTCAAGCACACGCTGCGTTTCACCCTGGGCGGCAGTCCCGCGCGGGCGGTGCAGCATTTGCTGCTGAGCCCTGCCAACACGCCGCAGCAGCGGGTTGAAGGCTGGTCAATCGACGTGCCCGGCATCGCCGATGCTGCAGTGTTCCGTGACGGCTTTGGCAACCGTGCACATCTGGTGAGCCACCTGCGACCGGAGGGCGAGATCGTGGTCGTTGCCGGCGGGACTGTGGTGACCTTGGACAAGGCCGGGGTTCTTGGCCGGCTCGAATACGATCATCCACCAGGCATCTTCCGCAGGACGACCGCCCTCACCCGCGCCGATGCCGATGCGACGGCGGGGATCAACGAGACCGACGGACGCATCGCGCTGCTGCACGAGTTGATGGAGCGCGTGCACGAGTGGAGCGAGGCGGCGAGCGCCGGTGTATCGCAGAGCCAGGATACCCGAGCCGGCCAGACCCAGAGCAGCGGGTCCACGGCAACAAGCGAGACGGCACCCGAGGCGCGCGTCCATCGCTTCATCGCGGCAGCGCGGTCGCTGGGCATTCCGTCACGCTACGTGGTGGGCTACCTGCTCGAGGATGCTTCCGCCCGCCTCCATGCCTGGGCCGAAGCCTGGGACGAAGGGCTTGGGTGGATCGGATTTGATCCGGGCCTCAACCTCTGCCCGACCGACAGCCACATCCGCATCGCCGCCGGACTTGATGCGACCGGGACAGCCCCGATCCGCAGCGTGCCGACGCCTGACGAGCCAATCGAGTCCACTGTGGAGCTCAGTGTTCTCGACGCGGCTTAGTGCAGCACGAGGAGCCAGGCCGAGACCGACAGCACCGACACCACCGTCGAGATGAGGATGACGTTGGCGGCGACGTTGGCGCCGCGATCGTAGTAGGTCGCAAAGACATAGGCGTTGATGCCGGAGGGCATCGCGGCAAGCAGGATGCCGTAGCGCGCGATTTCGAGCGGCACGTGCAGCACCCAGATCATCAGGACGTAGGCGATGGCGGGGTGGATGATGAGCTTGAGAACGCTCAGCACGCTGGCCTCAACCCAGCTTTGGGAGATCCGGTACTCGTTCAGCGCGCCGCCGAGGCCGAAGAGCGCCGTGGGCAGCACGGCTGCCGACATCATGGTGAAGAAGGCGAGCGCGGGCTCGGGGAGCTTCAAGCCGTAGGCATTGCCGAGGAGACCGAGGCCGACCCCCCAGAGCAGCGGGTTCCGCACGATCCGCGTCAGCGCCACGAGCAGCGTGCGGCCTAGCGGGGCGTTGTCGCGCCGCGTCACTTCCATGACGAGCATCCCCAGGGTGATCAGGCACGGGGCGTGGAAGGCGATGATCGAGAACACAGTCGGCAGCGCGTCGCCGCCATAGGCGCGCTGGACGATGGGAATGCCGATCAGCACCGTATTGGTGAACATTGCCGAGAATCCAGCAGAGACACTCTCGCCGGGGCGATCGCCGAAAAAGCGGCGCGCGATCAGGGCTCCACCGAACAGCGATGTCAGCGAGCCGACATAGAACGGCACGATAATCGAGAAATTGAAGGTCGAGTGGAAATCGGAAGTCAGCATGGCCTCAAACAGCAGGCACGGCGTCGCGAAATTGTTGACGAACGCGATCAGCCCGCGGGTGCCGTCCGCCGGAAACAGGCGAAGCCGCACGGCGCCGTAGCCGAGCGTGATGATCGCAAAGACCGGGATGACAATGCTGAGGATGGCGAGCATGGGCGGGGCCGGGGTTTGGGCCAACTGGCCTTACGGCCTGCTTGCGGTCAAGCGCGCGGGGCCAGATTTGTGCGACCGTGCAGTTGCATGAGCCCGGCCCGGGCGATACGAGACGGCGGAAACCCTGCGGCGGTCATGGCCAAGCCCGACAACATCACCGACATTCTTGTTATCGGCGGTGGAATCAACGGCGCCGCAATTGCCCGCGACGCGGTGGGGCGCGGCTACTCGGTGGTGCTGGCCGAGATGGGGGACCTGGCGTCAGGGACCTCGTCCGCGGCGACCAAGCTGGTGCACGGCGGCCTTCGGTACCTTGAATACTATCAGTTCCGCCTGGTACGCGAAGCGCTGGCGGAGCGCGAGGTGCTGTGGGCTATGGCCCCTCACATCATCTGGCCGCTGCGCTTCGTGCTGCCGCACCATCGCGGCCTGCGCCCGGCGTGGTTCCTGCGGCTCGGGCTGTTCGTCTACGACCACCTGGGCAAGCGCAAGTTGCTGCCGCCGACCAAGACCCTTGACCTGCGGACCGACGCGCTCGGGCGCCCGCTCAAGAATGGCTACCGCCGCGCCTTCGAATACTCGGATTGCTGGGTCGATGACGCCCGCCTCGTGGTGCTGACGGCGCGTGATGCGGCCGATCGTGGCGCGATCATCCGCACCAGGACCAAGGTGATCTCGGCTGTCCCCGGGGACGGCCTGTGGACCGTGCGGATGCAGGACACGACGAGCAAGCTCAAGGGCACGATGCGGGCGCGGATGATCGTCAATGCCGCGGGCCCGTGGGTCGATACGCTGCTGAGCGAAGCGTTCGAACAGAAGGGTGTCGACAATGTCCGCCTGGTCAAGGGCAGCCACCTCGTTCTGCGCAAGCTGTTCGACCACGACCGCGCCTATTTCTTCCAGAACAAGGACGGGCGCATTGTCTTCGCCATTCCCTACGAACGCGATTTCACCCTGATCGGCACGACCGACGTCGACTACACAGGCGATGCGACCGGGGCGCATATTTCGGGCGACGAACAAAACTATCTGCTGTCGGCCGCCGCCGAGTATTTCGAAAAGCCGGTGACGTGGCAGGATATCGTATGGACCTATGCCGGGGTCCGGCCGCTGTTCAACGACCACAAGGGCAAGGCGCAGGAGGCAACGCGCGACTATGTGCTGAAGGTCGCCGAAGGCGACGTCCCGCCGCTGCTCAATGTGTTCGGCGGCAAACTGACGACGCATCGGCGGCTGGCCGAGGAGGCGCTCGAGCGCGTCGAGAAGCTGCTGGGCACCAAGGGCAAGCCGTGGACGCGCGGCAGCAAGCTGCCGGGCGGTGAGTTCGAGGCGACCGGCTTCGACCGCGAGGTGCAGCGCCTCAACGATCTCTATCCAAGCCTGACTGACAAATTCCTGAGGCGTCTCGCACGCCTTTACGGCACGCGTGCCCAAGCCCTGCTCGGAAGCGCTCGCCGTATGCAGGACCTGGGCGAGATCTTTGGGGGCGACCTGACGCAGCGCGAGGTTGACTATCTCTACGACCAGGAGTGGGCGCGCACCGCCGAGGACGTGCTGTGGCGGCGCACGAAACTGGGGCTGCGGGTGAGCGTCCACGACAAGGCCCGACTCGAGGCGTATCTGCAGGCGCGACGGGAGAAGCCCAAACGATGAGCGGCTACGTGCTGTCGATCGACCAGGGAACGACCTCGAGCC
>JBDTVO010000159.1:0-6648 GCA_040007135.1 Devosia sp.
GGCGACGATGGCGCCCACCGCGACACGCCGCGCCCCGGCGCCGTTGGCATTGTCGGCATCGCGCGGCGCCTCGATCGGCGCCATGTCGCCGATGAGCGCTGCGAGCCCGCGGCCGAGACGTGAAGGTCTGTCGTTCATCGGGTCCTCATGCGGCGGCGAGCTGGCGCTCGCGGCGGATCACTTCAGTGGCGAGCCGCAGATAGGCCTGGCTGCCGGCGCATTTGAGGTCGTAGAGCAGCGCCGGCTTGCCGTAGGACGGCGCCTCGCTGAGCCGCACATTGCGCGGAATGACCGTGTCATAGACCAGCGAGCCCATTTCATTCCGCACGTCGTTGAGCACCTGCTCGCTCAATGAGTTGCGGCGGTCGAACATGGTCATCACCACGCCCTGGATGGACAGCCGCGGATTGAGCGTCGAGCGGATCTGCTCGATCGTCTGCAGCAGTTGGCTGAGGCCTTCGAGCGCGAAGAATTCGCATTGCAGCGGCACCAGCACGGCGTCCGCCGCAACCAGCGCATTGACCGTCAACAGGTTCAGCGACGGCGGGCAATCGATGAGAATATAGCTGACCGGGCGTCCGTCGATCAGCAGCTGGTCGATGGCACGAAACGCCGTCTTCAGCCGGTAAGCACGGTCGGCGGACTGCGAGATGGTGAGCTCGACCCCCAGCAGGTCCATCGTCGAGGGGACGATGGCGACGTTGGGCACGTTGGTGAGGATCGCCGCCTGCGTCACCGAGGCCTCGCCGACCATCACGTCATAGGACGAGATTTCGCGGCTCGTCCGGTCGATACCGAGGCCGGTCGAGGCATTGCCCTGCGGGTCGAGATCGATGATCAGCACGCGCTCGCCTATGGCCGCGAGGGCGGTGGCGAGGTTGATCGCCGTGGTGGTCTTGCCGACGCCGCCCTTCTGGTTGGCGAGAGTGATGATGCGAGGCGCCACAATGGCTCCTAAGCGGCTGATTTTGCGCGCAGTTTATTGATCTCGAGGATGACGGCCTCGGGCTCTGACTTGGACGCATGCACTAGCACATCGAAGTCGAAAAGGGCAGCGGCCGCAGCGAGTTCTTGACGGTAATTGCGGCCCTTGGGGAGGAGAATCTGGCTTTCCGGGGCACAAAATCGCGCCACAAGGCCCAAAAGCGCGGGCAGGGCGGCAACCGCCCGCGCGGTCACCAGATCGAATGTTTCACGTGAATCACGATCCTCCGCCCGCACTGATTCGACGCTTACGGGCAGCGAAAGCTCGCGGGCGACGGTGCGAAGGAACGCAGCCTTCCTGGCATTGGGCTCAAGGAGGGTGAACCGCCGACCGTCCCCCCGCGATGCGATCGCCATCGGGATGGCCGGGAAGCCGCCGCCGCTCCCCACATCGACGATGGACCGCGCCCCCGCCCCGATCAGCGGCATGAGCTGCAGGCTGTCGGTAATGTGCCGCGGCCAAAGCTGGTCGATTGTTTCACGTGAAACGAGATTCTGAGCGCCGTTCCATTTGAGCAGAAGCGCGGCGTAGGCCTCGAGGTCCGACTGCTGCGTCATCCGGCTTTCTTCAGCCCACCGCGCCGGATCAGCGCCAGCAGCAGCGTCGCTGCGGCCGGCGTCATGCCCTCGATCGCCTGCGCCTGCGCCAGGGTGGCAGGCCGAACGGTGGCCAGCTTCTGCCGTAGCTCATTGGAAAGACCAGGGATCGCGGCGTAGTCGAGCCAGTCTGGAATGCTCAGCCCCTCATCGCGCCGCACCGCGTCGACATCGGCCTTCTGACGATCGAGATAGACGGCATACTTCGCATCGATGGAGAGCTGCTCCAGAATCGGCGTTCCAATGGCTGCAACCTCCGGCCACAGCGCGATGATCTCGGCGCCCCCGACATGCGGATAGGCCAACAGATCGAAAGCGCTGCGGCGGCGACCGTCGGCGTTGACGGCGATGCCGGCTGTGCGGGCCTCACTCGGCGTCGCTGCGAGGCTGTGCAGCAGCTTGCGGCCATCATCAAGTGCCTTGACCTTGCCTAGGAAAGCGCCTTGACGATCCCCGCCCACCAACCCTTTGGCGATGCCGAGCGGCGTCAGGCGCTGGTCGGCATTGTCGCTCCGCAACTGCAGTCGGAACTCTGAGCGCGAGGTGAACATGCGGTAGGGCTCGGCCACACCGCGCGTCACCAGGTCGTCGATCATCACACCCAGATAGGAATCGGTTCGGGAGAGGACGATCTGTTCGGCGCCCCTCGCCCGTAGCCCGGCATTGGTGCCGGCCAGCAGCCCCTGCGCAGCGGCCTCTTCATAGCCCGTAGTGCCGTTGATCTGCCCGGCAAGGAACAGCCCGGGCAGCCGCTTCAGCTCCAGCGTCGCTCGCAGCTCGCGCGGATCGAAGTAGTCGTATTCGATGGCATAGCCAGGCCGCACGATGCGGACGTTTTCGAGCCCGGGCATGGTCTTGAGAAACGCTTCCTGCACCTCGGCCGGCAGCGATGTGGAGAGGCCATTCGGATAGATAGTCGGATCGTCGAGACCCTCAGGCTCGAGAAAGATCTGGTGGCTGTCGCGATCAGCGAAGCGCACCACCTTGTCCTCGATCGAGGGACAATAGCGCGGACCCCGGCTCTGGATGCGCCCCGAATACATCGCCGAGCGATGGAGGTTCGCCGCGATGATGCGGTGGGTCTCCGCCGTGGTGCGGGTGATATAGCAACTGATCTGCGGCGTCGTGATCGCACTCGTCAAGGACGAGAACGGCTCGGGCGGATCGTCACCCGGCTGTTCCTCGAGTCCAGTAAAGTCGATGGACGTTTTGTCGAGGCGTGCCGGAGTGCCGGTCTTCAACCGCCCAAGCTGGAGTCCGAGCGCCTCGAGCCGCGTCGACAAGCCGAGCACAGGCTTCTCGCCGACGCGGCCTGCGGGAATGGTTTCCTCGCCCCGATGGATCAGCCCGCGAAGGAACGTGCCGGTGGTCAAGACCACGGACTTCGTCGAAAAACGCCGCCCGTCGAGCAGCATGACTCCTGTTATGTTGCCATCCTCGACCAGCAGATCGTCGACCTCGCCTTCGATGATGGTGAGGTTCGCCTGCGCCGTCAGCGCCGCCTGCATCGCCGCCTTGTAGAGCTTGCGGTCGGCCTGGGCGCGTGGACCGCGAACCGCCGGCCCCTTGCGCCGGTTGAGCACCCGGAACTGGATGCCCGCGGCGTCGGCGACGCGGCCCATCACCCCATCGAGGGCGTCGATTTCGCGCACCAGATGGCCTTTGCCCAAGCCGCCGATCGCGGGGTTGCAGCTCATCTCGCCGATGGTCGCGAAGCGATGGGTGATCAGGGCCGTCGGCACGCCGAGGCGAGCCGAGGCCGCCGCCGCTTCCGATCCGGCGTGTCCGCCGCCCACGATGATGACGCCAAAGTCGCTCATGGCGCTGCGTGTATCGCCGCGGCGCGCAACGTTCAATGTTTCACGTGAGTCATTTGCCGATGCAGAAGCTCAGGAACAGCCGGTCGAGCACGTGCTCGGTGTCGATCCGGCCCAGCAGCCGCTCCAGCGCCAGGGACGCCTGGCGCAGATGCTCGGCAGCAATCTCGTCGCTGGCGCCGTCCGAGATGAAGCGGTCGAGCGCCGATTGCGCCGATTGCAGCGCGACCAGGTCGCGCTCGCGGCTGACGAGGGCAGGGGCACCAGCACCGGCGGCCGTTTCGGCGAACGCGGCGAGGGCAGCGAGCAGCTCGCCGATGCCGGTCCCCGCCTGAACCGACAGGGTGTATTGCGCGGCGACAGGTGCGAGGTCGGACTTTGTCCCCACTGTCCACAACGGGCTTTGCACCGGCGGCTCGAGCGAATCGACGTCGGGCGCGATCAGCCAAAGCACCAGGTCGGCGCGCGCGATCTCGGCTTCGGCCCGTCGCACGCCCTCGGCCTCGGCGCGGCTCGACGCATCGCGAAGGCCCGCCATGTCGACGAGAATGACCAGCCGCCCGCCGAGATCGAGCGCGACTTCGCGCACGTCGCGGGTCGTTCCCGGCTCGTCCGAGACGATGGCGAGGTCCGAGCGGCTCAGCGAGTTGAGCAGCGACGACTTGCCGGCATTGGGCGGCCCGGCGAGGGCAACGCGCAAACCCTCGCGCACGATGCGGCCGCGGCCGACAGAGTCGATGGCCTCCGCCAACTCCCCAGCCAGCCGCTCGATCGAGCCGACGACCGACGGCGGCAACTCACCCGACACATCGCCCTCGTCCGAAAAATCCAGCCGCGCTTCAATCTCGGCGCGGGCATCGAGCAGCGTCTCCCGCCAACCGGCGATGCGTTGCGACAGGCCGCCCGCGAGCCGCGCCACCGCCTGCTGCCGCTGCGTCTCGGTTTCGGCGTCGATGAGATCGCCGAGCCCTTCGATCTCAGTCAGATCGAGCTTGCCGTTGAGGAAGGCACGGCGCGTAAATTCACCGGCTTCGGCGAGCCGCACACCGGGCAGCGCCGCGATGCCGCGGAGCAGGGCCCGCACCACGGCGGCCGAACCATGTACCTGCAGCTCGGCAGTGTCCTCGCCGGTGAACGAATGCGGCGCCGGCATCCAGGCGACGAGGCCGGTGTCCATGAGAGTGCCGTTGACATACAGTGAGGCGAGCGCCAGGCGCCGCGGTTCGGGTCGCGTTATGGAGAGTGATTCCAGAACGGCGCTCGTCTGGGGACCGCTGACGCGGATCACGGCGACGCCGGCGGGAAGGGCACCGGACGAGAGGGCGACGATGGTGTCGGTGTCGGTCACGACTGGCATCCCATCTCTCGGTCGTCATGGCCGGACTTGATCCGGCCACCCAGAAGGACGGTCAGCGCAGGCCGTCGGCGTCGCTGGGTCCCCGGGTCAAGCCCGGGGATGACGACTGAGGGGTTGCGCTCGGGGAGGTGATTGTCCAGTGGCTGAGGTCGCCCCCTTCCGTCGCCTTCGGCGCCACCTTCCCCCGTAAACGGGAGAAGGCATCGACTGAAAGCCCGGCGCTCACCCTAACCCGTTCTACGTATTCATCGAATCGAAGAAATCGGAGTTCGTCTTGGTCTGGCGGATTTTGTCCATCAGGAACTCCATCGCGTCGACCGTCCCCATCGGGTTGAGGATGCGGCGGAGGACGTACATCTTCCGAAGGATGTCCGGCTCGACCAGCAGCTCTTCCTTGCGGGTGCCCGACTTGGTGACGTCCATCGCCGGGAAGATGCGCTTGTCCGAGACCTTGCGGTCGAGGACGATTTCCGAGTTACCGGTGCCCTTGAACTCTTCGAAGATCACCTCGTCCATGCGCGAGCCGGTATCGATCAGCGCGGTGGCGATGATGGTCAGCGAACCGCCGTCCTCGATGTTGCGGGCCGCGCCGAAGAAGCGCTTCGGGCGCTGCAGGGCGTTGGCGTCGACACCGCCGGTCAGTACCTTGCCCGACGACGGCACCACCGTGTTGTAGGCGCGGCCGAGGCGGGTGATCGAGTCGAGGAGGATGACCACATCACGCTTGTGCTCGACGAGCCGCTTCGCTTTTTCGATCACCATTTCGGCGACCTGCACGTGGCGCGACGCCGGCTCGTCGAAGGTCGAGGAAATGACCTCGCCACGCACGCTGCGCTGCATGTCGGTGACTTCCTCGGGGCGCTCGTCGATCAGCAGCACGATGAGGTAGCACTCGGGATGGTTGGTCGCGACCGACTGCGCGATGTTCTGCAGCAGCACGGTCTTGCCGGTGCGCGGCGGCGCCACAATGATGGCGCGCTGGCCTTTGCCGATCGGCGCCACCAGATCCATGATCCGGGCGCTCTTGTCCTTGTTGGTCGGGTCGGGCAGTTCGAGGCGCAGCCGCTGGTCGGGATAGAGCGGCGTGAGGTTGTCGAAATTGACCTTGTGGCGGACCGCCTCGGGGTCCTCGAAATTGATCGTCGCCACCTTCAGCAGCGCAAAATAGCGCTCGCCTTCCTTGGGGCTGCGGATCTCGCCCTCGACGGTGTCGCCGGTACGCAGCGCAAAGCGCCGGATCTGGCTGGGCGAGACATAGATGTCGTCGGGGCCGGGGAGGTAGTTGACGTCCGGCGAGCGGAGGAAGCCGAAGCCGTCGGGCAGCACCTCCACCACGCCCTCGCCGGTGATCTCCACCTCGCGGGCGGCCAGCTCCTTGAGGATCGCAAACATCAATTCCTGCTTGCGCATGGTCGAGGCGTTCTCGACTTCGTATTCCTCGGCGAAGGTGAGGAGTTCGGCCGGAGATTTGGCCTTGAGCTCGCTGAGCTTCAGATTTTCCATGCGGCGGATGACCCTGGAGAGATGCTGACGGGAGAAACTTTGGGGGAGGGGCACCGCGCTTTTTCGCCGGGCGGCGTGCGCTTTGCTGGTGCAACGGCGGTGAGATAGCCCGAACCGGCGCGCCGTTCAAGGGGCGCGGCGCGGCGACAGCGATTCACGTGAAACAGACGCGCCGCCGGCAGCCGGTAGCGGGCCGGGGTCAGAACGGCTTCACGATCACCATGATGACGATGACGATGACCAGAACGAACGGCAGCTCGTTGATCAACCGGAAGAAGCCCTGCGGGCGCTCGTTGCGGTCGGCGGCGAAGTTGCGGAGCTGCCGTCCGTAAAACCCGTGGATGCCGGTGAGCGCGATCACCGCCGCCGCCTTGACCCACGGCCAGCCTT
>JBDTVO010000160.1:0-6631 GCA_040007135.1 Devosia sp.
GGATCGCGACGCACGCCAGCGTCACCAGCACGCTGTTGACGAAGTATGTGGCGAAACGCCCGGCCAGCACCGACTGGTAGTTGCTGAACGTCCAAGCCGTCGGCCACCACGGATTGCCGGTCAGGTAGTCGCCGGGAGAGCGGAAGCTCGTCACCACCATGTAGAACAGCGGCGCGATAACGATGCCGAGCCAGAGGAGCGCGAGCAGCAGCGGCAATGACGGCCCGCGGCGGGCGAAGGTGGCCATGCTCAGGCTCCCATCTGGCTGCGCATCGTGGCAAAGCCACTCAGCCGCACCAGCATATAGGACAGCGCAGAGCCAACGACGGCGAGCAGCACCGCAAGCGCGCTCGAGTAGCCGAACTGGTAGGCCTGGAAGCCCTGCACGTACATATGCAGCGGCAGGATGCGGGTCGACGTGCCCGGGCCACCGCCGGTCAGCATGAACAGGATGTCGAACGAGGTGACGGCACCCACGATGAGCAGCATCGAGGAAGTGACGATCGTGTACTTGAGCAGCGGCAAGGTGAAATCGAAGAACACCCGCAGGCCGGACGCCCCGTCGATCTCCGCCGCTTCGTAGATGGTCTGCGGGATCTGCCGCACGCCGGCCTGGTAGAGCAACGAGTGGAACGGCACGTAGGTCCAGCTCACCACCACCACCACCGAGATGAAGGCGAGCGTTGGATCGCCCAGCCAGTTGGTGCCGGCGAGGGTGTGAAGGCCAAGCATGTTCAATGTCTGGTTGATGGCACCGAAATTGGGATCGAGGAGATTGCTCCAGGTGATGGCGACAGCCGCCGACGACAGCAGGAGCGGCAGAAAGAAAATGGCGCCGATGACAGCACGGTGCCGCTGGCGACCGGCAAGGTAGACCCCGATGAGAAGGCTGATGGGCGTCTGAACCAGCCAGCTGAGGGCAGTGAGGAGGAACGTCAGCTGCATCGAGCGCAGCGCCAGCGGGTCCTGGAAGACCCGGGCCCAGTTGTCGAGGCCGATCCAGTTGAACTGCGCCAGCCCGTTCCAGTCGGTGAACGAAAGAGGCAGCGCGATCAGCACCGGGACAAAAGCAAAGCCGCCGAAGACGAAGGCGGCCGGCAGCAGCATTCCGACAAAGCCACGCGACCGCGGCGTTGCCCCCGCGCGGCTCGTGGCCGCGCGAGGGACGGGGAGAACGTCAGTGAGCATTGTTCATGTTGGCGACGAATTGTTCAGGAGTCACGGTGCCGTTGAACAGTTCGTTGAGGTTGTCGACCATAGCCTGGGAGACCGAAGGCTTCAGTGCCTGGTCCCAGGAGAGTTGGAAGCTCGAGGCCTTCGCCGCGAGGTCGTAGACGAACTTGGCAAGCTCGGGGTCCGACGACTGGCTGAGCTTGTCGCCCACCCCCTCGACCGCCGGGATATAGCCGATCTTGATGAAGTCGTTGGCGTAGGTGTCCGAGCTGACCTCGTCGTGAAGATAGGCGAGCGCGGCGGCAAGCTGCTCCGGCGTGGTGTTGGTGGAGATCGAATAGAAATTGGCCGGGTTGCCCTGCAGCGCACTCGGATCTCCGGCGCCGCCGGGAACCGACGGGAAGGCGACGTAGCCGTAGTTGCCCGCGGCGATGAAGTCCGGTGCGGCACCCTTGACGATGTCGTAGTCCCAGGTGCCCTGCAGTTGCATTGCGGCGCGGCCGGTGTACATCAGCGCATCGGTCTGCCCGTTGGCGTAGGAGGCCGAGGAGAACGTCGTTCCGAAGGCTCCCGCGTCGACCAACTGGCGGATCATCTGGGCGGCCTTGACGAAGGCCGGGTCGGACCAAGCGTTGGCTTTGCCGGCGATGACTCCATTGAGCGCCGCCGGGCCACCATTGCGATCAACAAGGTATTCAAGCCACATCAGTTCGGTCCAGGCGTCGGCGCGTGCGCCGGCCACGGCAATCGGGATGATGCCCTTTGCCTTGAACACGTCGACCAGCTTCAAGAGGTCGTCCCAGGTCTTTGGCGGCTCGACGCCCGCGCCGGTGAATACCTGCTTGTTGTAGTAGAGGATCACTGGCTGGATGCCGTTCATCGGCACTGCGTAGACCTTGCCGTCGATGGTGGCGTTGGTCATCACGCCCGGCAGGAAGCGATCGAACCAGCCGGGATACTTGTCGAGCGCCTCGGTGAGCGCGTCGACCTTGCCGGCCGCGACCTGCTCGGCGAGGACGCCGCCGCCGAAGCCGGCGTAGATTTGCGGTGGCTGCCCGCCACTCATCGCTACGGCCACCTTGTCGGGATAGGGCGCGGGGATGATGTTGGCCTTGATGGTGACCCCTGGATTGGCGGCGTTGAAGCGCGCCACGGAATCCTCGATGGCCTTGGAGTGGATGTCGCCGGCATTCGTCGCCCACAGGTCGAGCGTCGCGGGGGCGAGCTTGTCCTGGGCGCTCGCGGCTGAAATGCCAAGCAGCAGGACGGCGGCCGAAGCCGCCTTAAGCAGGTTCATGAGGTTCTCCCTTTCGTGGCGGCGCTGGCTGCGCCGTTCTGAACCGAATTAGTGGATATGGATCAAGACAGGCTGGACCTTACGGCGCGTCGAACCCGTTGGCAACCGCGACTTTAACGATCCACTACCGGTGCGGGTTGCTCAAGACGGGGGAAGGCCGCAGGCGAGTATATCCTCACACCGGATAGTAAAAGGTTCAGTTATGCGGGCGGTGTGTAGAGGAACGCGCGGACCGTGACCTCCACCGGCTTGCCGTCGTGCGGGGGTTTGCCGTCGAGGAGCCAGAGGTTCATGTGGATCACGAGCGGCTGCTGCGGGATGCGCGTTTGCGGGGATTTCGGCGCGTCGTTCCATTCGGCCAGCGGGACGGAATCGCCGGTCGTGGCGTCGCCCGAGGCGACGCTGTAGTGGACGCCTTCGGCGCTCCAGGTGAAGCTCAGCGTCCAGAGGTCGCCGTCGCCCTTGAGCGGCACGGACTTGTGTGTCGGCTCCGGGCCGACGGTAGGCGGATGCACGGTCCAGTTGAGGCGGTTGGGGTTCTTGGCCTGGCCCCACTGCGCGATCTCGATGTCGATCTCGTTGCTGCCGTCGGGCCCCACATCGGGAGAGCCTGGGTAGTTGAAGAGGCCGAGAACGACATTGCGATCGAGCGCCGCGAGCGGTCCCTCGACGACGAACTGATAGGTGCCGAAGCCGAGCGGATCGCCGAGGAGAAAGACTTCCGCCGCCGACCATTTGCCGCCGTTTTTGGCAATGCGGAGGTGGAGACCGGATGCGTCGACGCTGACATTGTCGCCGCTCCACTCATTGGGGCCTGGACCCCCGCCATAGGTGCGGACCAGCCAGCTTTGCCCGGCGAAATCGAGGATCGGCGCGGCATGCGACTGGCTGAAGCCGAGGCAAAGGGCGAACAGGGCGGCAGCGAGGGGAATCAGGCGAAACATCGAAGTCCGGACGGCAATGGGGATCGCCGCAGCCTTAGCACGGGTTCTGGCACCGCTGCGGCGCCGGCGTCCCGATTGGTTACCGTCAGGATTTTGGCGGCGCGACCCGCCAGATACTGCCGCCGAGATCGTCGCCGACGAGCAGCGCGCCGTCGGGCAGGAAGGCGAGGGCGGCGGGACGGCCCCAGACTTCGGCTGGCGACGTGCCGCTGACCCAGAAGCCAGTCATGAAATTCTCGTAGCCGCCGGTCGGCCGCCCATCCTTGAACGGCACGAACACCAGCTTGTAACCGCGCGGCTGGCCGGCGTTCCACGAGCCGTGCAGGGCGACGATGACGCCACCGCGATAGTGCTCCGGCCAGCTGTCGGGAACGAAGGCGAGATCGAGCGGCGCCGAGTGCGCCGCAAACAGCACGTCCGGCACCTTGGCCGGCACGCGCTTGACGCCGCTATTGGCATAGTCGGGCTGCCCGTTGCCGCCGATATACTGGAACGGCCAGCCGAAATCGTCGCCCTGCTGCACGCGCGTCAGATAGTCCGGCACCAGCTCGTCGCCCATGCCGTCGCGTTCCATGGTGACGGCGTAGAGGTCGTCGGTGCCGGGCTGGAACGCCATCGCAGTGACGTTGCGCATGCCGGTGGCGTAGGTGGTGGGCGTGGTACTGCCGGCGGCGAAGCGCTGGATCGTCGCCTTCATCTTCTCTTCGCTGTCGCTGATGTTGTTGACCGAGCCGACGCCGACAAAAATGTCGCCGGATTTGGGGTCGATCGCGACCGAGCGTGTGGTGTGCCCCTTGGGACGGCCGAACACGCCGGCATCCGTGATGGGCGCGAAGCTGCCGCCCTCGAGCGGCGCGCGGTAGAGCCCGTTGACGTCGGACGCGATGAGGCCGGGGGCATCGCCCCCGGCAAAGCCGAGGCCGAATGGGCCCCTGAGGCCCTGCAGGATCACCTGCCCGGCATCGGCCTTGCCGTCGCCGTCGGCATCGCTGAGGCTGATCACGATCCCGGCGGACTGCGCCGCCATGTAGATGGTGCCGTCGGATGCAACGAGGAAGCGGCGCGGATCGGGCAGGCCGTCGAGGAAGAGATTGACCGAAAATCCATCGGGCACGATCGGCAGATGGTCGCCACGCGCCACCTGTTGTGACGACGCCGCGACCGAATCGGTCGCGCCCGGCGCCGGCAGGCTTTCGGACGTGACGAGGAAATTCTGGCCAACCGCCTGGTCCTTGCCCGGCGGCGTCGATTGCGCCAGAGCGGGGGCGGCCAGCAGCAGCGCTGTGACGGTGAGGGCGTGGCGGATCGGCATCATGACAAACTCCTCTGTAGCTCGGCCTAGCAGCACCGGCGCCGATACGGCAACGCGCCGCCGCTCACAACCGTGTCATGCACGAAGGCAACCCCGATGGTGGCCAAGGCGTTGCCGATGATGCGGCAGTTCATGACGAGTTTGATTGGTGCGGCGATGCTTGCCTTCGCCGGCGGTGCCGCCGCTGACGACACAACGCCGTTGCCGCGCGAGCGGCCGGCGGCGACGGAGGCAGCTGCATCAACGCCAGTGCTAGGCGTACCGCTGCCGCGCGAGCGCCCGGATGCACCGGCCGTGGTGCTGAAGGCGGCCCCGGCCTCCATCCCGCCAGAGGCGAGAGCGTGGCTGCCCGACCCCGTGCCGATACCGAAGGGTTTCGAGACGCTGCTGCCGCCGGCGCCGCCGCGCATCTACCAGACCGCGTGTCCGGCGGTGATATCCGGCGATGTCGTCGCCAAGTCACTGCCACCGATCGTCAAGGGCGCCTGCGGACTACGCTCGCCGCTGTCGATCGAGGCGGTGCGGGCCAATGGCCGTACTATTCCGCTCAATACGCCGGTGGTCACCGACTGCGGCATGGCCTCGGCCCTGCCGGCCTGGGTGGCCGAGGTCGATGCCTACGCAGCGGTCAAGGAAAAGACGACGATCGCCAAGGTCAATGTCGGCACCGGCTACGACTGCCGCAACGTCGACCACGCGGCGACCGGCAATCTCAGCTTTCACGCCTTCGGCGATGCGGTGGACGTGATCGGCTTCACGCTCGAGGACGGCCGCACGGTCTCGATTGCACCGGGGTTCAATGGCACGCCGGCCCAGGGCCACGACATCCTGCACTTTGCCCGCGACGCGGCGTGCGGCCGCTTCACCACGGTCCTCAGCCCGGACGGGGATGCGTTCCACGAGGACAATATGCATCTCGATCTCGGCTGCCACGGCAAGACCTGCACCGCCCGCCTCTGCCAATGACAAAGGGCGCCCCGCGGGGCGCCCGGCACGAAGCGCAGGCTCCGTAGTGGATCAATCGTGGCGCGGGTGGTAGGCGGGAAGGTCCGCCCATTGCCGCGTAGTCCAGGTGGTGACCATCTCGGCAGCCTCGGTTTTCGGCGCTTTGCGGCGCGGCTTCGACCGCACGAACAACATCGCGATCTTCATTTGCTTTCTCCTTGAACGCCCGGCCTTGTCGCGCCGCGGCAATGAACCCGCGATGAACGCTGGCCTCGCGCCGCCGCCAATGGCAATGTCCCCGCTGCAAAAGGGAGTTCGCATATGAAGAAGGTCCGCTGGGGCATCGTTTCGACCGCCGATATCGGCTTGAAGAAGGTCGTTCCGGGCATCATGCAGTCGCCGCACTCGGAGGTGGTCGCGATGGGCTCGCGCGACCTCGGCAGGGCCAAGGCAGCGCTGGCCGAACTCGGGCTGACCAACGCCCGGGCCTACGGCAGCTACGAGGAGCTGTTCGCCGACCCAGGCATCGATGCGCTCTACAATCCGCTCCCCAACCATCTGCATGTACCGATCACGCTGGCGGCGGCGAAGGCGGGCAAGCACGTGCTCTGCGAAAAGCCGATCGCCATCACCGCAGCCGAAGCGATGCAATTGCGTGCCGCACCCGCGGGCGTGCTGATTGCCGAGGCCTTCATGGTCCGGCATCACCCGCAGTGGAACCGGGCCCGCGACATCGTCCGCGCCGGCACGCTAGGCCCCATCACCCTGGTGCGGGCGGTGTTCACCTACTTCAATGACGACCCGGCCAATGTGCGCAACATGGCCGACATCGGTGGTGGTGGCATGCTCGACATCGGCTGCTACTGCATCATCGCCGGCCGCTATCTATTCGAGGCGGAGCCGTTGCGCGTCGTGGCGCTGATCGACCGCGATCCGAAGTTCAAGACCGACCGGCTGGCG
>JBDTVO010000161.1:0-6626 GCA_040007135.1 Devosia sp.
TCGAAGCCAAGGCGCTGCGCAAGCTCAAGCACCCGAGCCGGAGCCGGAAGCTCAGAAGCTTCCTCGACAACTAGGAGCCGGCACGGATGTCCTTCTGGAAATCATTGTTTGGCGGCAGTGGCGTGGTGTCCGAGCCGGCCGCTTCACCGGCTGAGGACTACAAGGGCTTTGCCATTCGCGCGACGCCGATGCCGGTGGGGGGCGAGTTCCAGCTTTCGGGAGAGATCAGCAAGGAAGTTGGCGGCGAGCTCAAGGTGCACAAATTCGTCCGGGCAGACCGCATGAGCTCGCGCGACGACGCGGTCGCCTTCGCCCTCGCCAAGGGGCGGCTCATTGTCGACGAGCAGGGCGACGGCATGTTCCGCCAGGCGTGGCCGAAGCCGAACTGAGGCCGCGGCCGGCCCGGCTTAACGCGAAGTAAGGTTCACGACAGCCGGGCGCAAAAAACGCCTGCGATAGACGCTCCGCCACCCCAGAGGTGGCAGCGGCCGAGGCATCGCCTGCCGCTCCATGACATCACAATGGGAGTTTCTCATGCGCAAACTGCTTGTCCCAATGCTCGTCGTCGTCTCGCTCGGCCTGTCGTCGATGGCGATGGCCGCCGATTCCAGCGCCACCGGCGCCATCAAGGCGCTCGATGCAAAGGCCTGCACGGTGACCCTTGCCGACAACACCGTCTACCACTTCGGCGCCAAGTGCGACTTCTCCAAGCTCAAGGTCGGCGACAAGGTAACGGTGACGTTCACCAAGGCCGGCGACACCGACAACGCCTCCAAGATCGAGATGGCCAAGTAAGCCTCATCTCTACCGGAGCTTTCGAACAGGGGTGGCTTTGGCCGCCCCTGTTTCGGTTGGAGAAACACGCAGGCGGTGAATCCGGTTGAACCCGCGGGGGTATCCGGCGTAAGTGCGGGCCAGAGGAGCCCCAGATGGCCAAGAAGCCGACGCCGCGAAGCGAATTCGTGCTGTTCAACGTCATCTACGATGACGGCACGCAGCGGTCCAACCGCAAGGTGCCGGCCGAAATGCTGGGCGGCCTCGATGGCGACGAGCCGGCGCGTACGGAGATCGAGGCGCAGGACCGCGCCATTGCCGAGAAGTCGGGGATGCCGCCGCTCGGCATCAAGTCGATCAAGCGGGTCGGCGCGAAGTAGCGGCTAGCGGAGGAAGTTGCCGATGCCGGCGGCGACCTGGTCGGGCGGCACTCCGGATTCGGACAGCAGCGCAAAGCCACCAAACGCGAGAATGGCAGCAACCACCAGGGCTTCGGCGAACCAGAAGCGGCGGGGACGGCGACGGATCGTATCGGTTGGACTGAGCATGGCGTGGCTCGCGGTTAACGCTGGTTAACCGTTCTAGTTGCGCCGGGTGGCGCCAAATTGGCGCGTTGGTGTCGAGATCGGGGCAAGGCTGGCAAGCCCCGGGCGGCCTACCCGCCGGTTCCGAGCGCCTTGTTCACCGCCGGCTTCACCACAGTGCCGAACAGTTCGATCGCCTTCATGACCTTGTCGTGGGGCAGGGTGCCAACCGAGAGTTGCAGGCCGAAGCGGTCGTGCTTGAACCACTCGTGCTGCATCAGGATCTTGTCGATCACCTGCTGCGGCGAGCCCATGAAATAGGCGCCATGCGGCGAGGCGCCGGCTTCGAACTGCTCGCGCGTCGTCGGGGGCCAGCCGCGCTCACGGCCGATGCGGCTCATCGCGGCTTGGTGGGCGGGGAAGGCGATGTCGAGCGCGTCCTTTGAGTTGGCAGCGATGAAGCCGTGCGAGGAGATGCCGAGCGCAAGCTTGCTCATGTCGTGGCCCATCTTTTCCGCGGTCTCGCGATAGAGGTGGACGAAAGGCTCGAAGCCCTGCGGCCGGCCGCCAATGATGGCGATCATCAACGGCAGCGCGAAATAGGCAGCGCGAGCCACCGAATTGGGTGTGCCGCCAACGGCGATCCACAGTGGCAGCGGGTCCTGCACGGGCTTTGGGTAGATCTCCATGCCCGGGATGGGCTTCGTATGGGCGGACCCGGCCCAGGCGACCTTGCCGCCCTTCCTGATCTCGAGCAGCTCCTGCAGCTTTTCCTCGAACAGCTCGTCGTAGTGGTCGAGGTCGTAGCCGAAGAGCGGGAAGCTCTCGATGAAGGAGCCACGGCCGGCCATGATCTCGGCGCGGCCGTTCGACAACAGATCAAGGGTTGCGAATTGCTGCCAGACGCGGATCGGATCGTCCGAGCTGAGGACTGTAACGGCCGTCGACAGGCGAATGCGCTTGGTGCGCATGGCGGCGGCGGCGAGGATCGTCACCGGCGCCGAGGCGACGAAATCGGGCCGGTGGTGCTCGCCAAGACCGTAGAAATCGAGGCCGACCTGGTCGGCGAGCTCGATCTCCTCGAGCAGATCCCTGAGGCGCTCGGCGGGCGACTGCAGACGTCCGTTGTTGAGGAGATCTGGCGTGTTCTCGGCAAACGAGTAGAGGCCGATTTCCATGGCTGTGGTCTCCGGGTGGCCGTTGATGCTGGCGGGCCACCGCGCATTCAAGAGCGCACAGCGAGGTAACCGCTGGCGCAAATCCTACAACACTTTCGCGTCGAGCGTGACCCCGGACCGTGGGAGAGGCTGCTGCGCGGGACAGGGAGATGCCGGCGTGACGCCGTGCCAATCGCCTGCTCGTGCCCTAGAACGAGGCTACATAAATGCGAGAACCCCGGCACGGTGCCGGGGTTCGCATTTGGTGACGGCAGCGTACGCCGCCGCGAATGGTCGCTTAGAGAGCCGAGGACGCCGGCAGCGGAGCGGTCGACGCTTCGGTGCTCACCGCAGGAGCGGCGCTGGTATCAGTCGCCGGCGCGGACGGAGCGACCGACGTGGTCGTATCAGCCGGGGCCATCGGAGTCGTGGTCGTGTCCGGAAGTGCCGGTGTGGTCACCGCCGGGGTGTTGTTGATGGTCGTCGTCGAGGGCTGCGAGTTGGCCGAGAAGACCAGGTACGCAATCGCCAGCAGGGCGAGGGCGACGATGATGCCTACGAACCAGGCGGTCGAGTTGCTCTCACGGGAGACGACCGTGCGGTTGACGCCGTCATTGGAATAGATTGTGTCGCGTTCGGGGTTGGCCATTATCGACCTCCTTGTTGAGTGCCGTATGGGCTGAAAACGCACTCCCCATTGAATTGTTCCGGCATGGCTGACACGCGCGCAAATCACTGCGGACAATGTGACGAGACGCCTTTTTTCGCTCACAGTTGGGCGCGTAGGGTGACCACATTGGGGGCGGCTGAGCCGCGGGGCGGACGTAGTATGAGTACAACCGATCGGGACGCGGTTTTCTCCGCGCTCGCCGACGAATACCGGCGTGTATTGCTGGAGCGGCTGAAGCGCCGCAATGGGCAGACCTTGAGCCGGCTGTGCGATGGCTTGCCGATCACCCGGCAGGCGGTGACCAAGCATCTCGTGGCGCTGGAGCTCGCCAGCCTCGTGGTCAGCGAGCGACGCGGCCGCGAAAAGCTGCATTTCCTCAATCCAGTGCCGATCCATGCCGTGGCCATCCGCTGGCTCAGGCAGTTCGACGCGATCAAGCTCGAGGCGCTCGCTCCGGCGGCCGCCGCGCCGCCGCCGTCAATGATCGGTCAGGTCAAGGCGCGCCCGTAGGACCCGCATGCCGGACAGGGCAAAGGGCCGGAGCGAACTCCGGCCCCTCGTAATCTTATAGCCCGTCAGTGTCAGCCGTTGTCGCCGACATACGCGACGAGCGGCGTGATGCGCTTGACGGTGACGCGACGGTTCAGCGGTTCGTCGCCGTCGGTCTTCACCTTGAGGTAGCGCTCGCCGTAGCCCTGGGTCACCAGATTCTCCGGCGGGATATCGTAGAAATCGGTGAGTATGCGGGCGACGGTTGCGGCGCGCTCATCGGACAGCACGAGGTTGCTGACATCGGAACCGACGGCATCGGTGTGACCCTCGATGAGGAACACCTCGCCGGGGTTCTTCTTCAGCAGGTTGACCATCGCCTGGGCGACCTTGCTCAGCGCGCCGACCTGGGTCTTGGCGATGGTCGCCTTGCCCGTGTCGAACGTCAGGTTGCCGACCTCGAGCCGCCGGACGCTGTCGCGCAGGCGGGCCGAGCGCTTGACCTCGTCGATGGTGTAGATGCGGCGCACCTGCTCCACCGGCGGCTGGTCAAGGAAGCTCTGGACCTGGTCCTCATCGGCCACGTCGGCGTCGAGGATGTAGTCGCGAGCCGGTATATTAAGCACCAGGGGCGGCAGCTCACGGCCCGGATCGTCCCACTGACCCTCGTCGCGATCACGCGGATCGTAGGTCGCAAGCATGATCTCGCGGCCATTGGGCAGGATCTTGGAGCGCTGCAGCACGTCGCCGTTGCGGGCGTAGATGGTGACGATCTGGCTGCCGTCGCGATGCGTGATGACTTCACGCACGCGGCCGCGGCTCAGGTCCTCGTAGTAAATCTCGTCGCCACGGTCGCGGTCGTAGAAGCGGTCGCGATCCTGGCGCGGATTGTTGATGTAGATGTTGATGCCGATCTGGAAGACGAAGGCGCCGTTGTCGTTCTTGGGCTGCTGGACAACCTTCACATCCGGATTGTCGGTGGGGACCACCGGCTGGATGAACTGGAAGTCCGGACCCTTGCGCTTGCCTTCTTCCTTCACCGTCGACTGCGTGTCGGGCGGCGGCGGCTGGATGTCCTGCTGAGCCTGCTTATCGTCGGTCGGCGGCGGGCCGGCCGGCTGCTCGGGCGCAGGGGGCTGTTCCGACGACGCAGAGCTTGTCTGGTCGGCGGGCGCAGTGGACGACGCCTGGTCATCCTTGGCGCTGTCGAGGATTGGCGCGGCTTCCGCCGACACGTCCGCAGGCAGCGGCTCGACGGCCGTCGGGGTCACCGCTTCGCTCGCATCGGGGAGGGCGCTGGTCGGCTCTTCCGACGTCGGCGCGGGCTGCTCCGTTGCACCAGGCAGCGGCGAGAGGCTCAGGCCGGCTTGGGCCAGGCAAGAGTCGGTGTCGGCGAAACCGGCATTGCTGCACAGTTTGTCGATGCTGGCCTTGGCCTTGTCGACCTGCTTCTGGGCATTTTTCTTGCCGGCCGCGAGGTCGGCGACGGCGGCATTGTACTGATCGACCGCGCGCTTCAACTGCTCGCCGAGCCTGCCGCTCACGGGAGTTGCGGGCTGTTCGGACGACGCAGCCGGAGCCGCCGCTTCGGATGACGCCGGGGGAGCCGCTTCCTGCTGCTGCGGTGCAGCTTCAGATGCAGGAGCCGGGGCCGCTTCGGACGACGGCGGTGGCGCAACTTCCTCACTCGAGGGCTGGGGGGCGGCTTCGCTCGAGGGTGCGGGGGTAGCCTCGCTCGAGGGCGCGGGCTGCTCGGCCTGCGGTGCCGGAGCGGCTTCCGAGGACGGCGGCGCCGCCTGTTCGGAACTTGCCTGATCGATCGGGGCGGCGCCGGTGAGCGCCGAGATGCAATCGTCGAGGCTCTGGAAGCCGGCACCGATGCAGGCTTCGGTCAGTTTCTGCTTGTTGGTGTCGGACTGGTCGGACTGGTAGGACTGGAAGGCGGCGACGAGCGCCGGATCTGTTGCATCCTGAGCCCGGACCACACCCAGCGGCGCGAGCGCCAGCAATGTCATGCTGGTGCCGGCGAGAAGCCAGTTTCGGAGGGTCATTTGGGGTTTCCTGTTCTTAGAGTACGTGTTGGGTTGAGGAAGTGACGCTGTCCTGCTGAACCGGGCATGAACCCGGAAGACCTTCTTCAGTCGACAGTCCCCGCTCGAGCCACAAACGCGTCACCGGCTTGCCGGTTCCAACAACCGGGCCAGCGTGGTAGGTCGGGCCCGCCCATGCGACAGGTCGTGACCGAAATCGAGCTTTCAACCCACGGCCCCGGGCTCTACGAATTTACGCGCGAGCTCGGGAGCTTCGTGGGCACATCCGGGATCGCTACCGGGCTGCTCACCGCCTTTTGCCGCCACACGTCTGCATCGCTCATCGTGCAGGAAAATGCCGACAGCGACGTCAAGACCGATCTGCTGACGTTCTTTCGGCGGCTTGCGCCCGAGGGCATGGACTGGATCGTGCACCGGACCGAGGGGCCCGACGACATGCCCGCCCACATCCGGGCGGCGCTGACGCAGAGTTCGATCGGTATTCCAGTGATCGAGGCCGAACCGGTGTTCGGCACCTGGCAGGGCATCTACCTGTTCGAGCACCGGACGCGACCGCATCGCCGCAGGGTGGCGCTTCACCTCATGGGCGAACCATGAATCTTCTCGCCTACTGGCCGCTCATCCTGGTGCTCGCGCTCAGCGGCTGTGTTTCCGGCGTGTTTGCCGGCCTGCTCGGCGTGGGCGGCGGTGTCATCATCGTCCCCATCCTCTCGGCGGTGTTCGAGGCTATGGGGTTTTCGGGCGACGTGGCGCAGCATGTCGCCGTCGCCTCGTCGCTGGCGATCATCATCCCCACCGGCACGGCGAGCGCGCGCTCGCATTTTCGCCGCGGCGCCGTCGATACCGAAACACTGCGGCTGTGGGCTCCCTTTGTTGTCGGCGGCACGCTGGTGGGCGGGCTGCTTGCCCGTTATTTCACCGGTGAGGTGCTGCGCATCGTCTTCGGTGTCATCGCGCTGCT
>JBDTVO010000162.1:0-6591 GCA_040007135.1 Devosia sp.
TAGCCGGTGCCGAAATCGTCCATCGAGATGCGGATGCCGATGGCGCGCAGCCGGTGCAGCGTCTGCAGCGTCTGCTGGTTGTCGCTGAGCAGCAGCGTCTCGGTGATCTCGAGCTCGAGCCGGGTCGGCGGCAACCCGGTCTCGGCGAGGATCGAATGCACCGTCTCGAACAGCCGCTTGTTCTTGAACTGCACCACCGACAGATTGACCGCCACGCGCTTGTCGGCGGGCCAGCTGACGGCGGTGCGGCACGCCTCGCGCAGCACCCACTCGCCGATCGGCACGATCAGCCCGGTTTCCTCGGCCACCGGGATGAACTCGACGGGAGAGATGTCACCCTCGAGCGGGTGCCGCCAGCGCAGCAGCGCCTCAAAGCAGGTGACGCGGTTCAGCTTGAGCCCGACCAGCGGCTGGAACACCACGCGCAGCTCGTTGTTGGCGAGCGCGTTGCGCAGCCCGGCCTCGATCATCCGTCGCTTCTGGATCTGCGCGTCCATGTCCTTTTCAAAGAAGTGGTAGGTAGAACGGCCTTCCGATTTGGCCCGGTACAGGGCCATATCGGCGTTCTTCATCAGCACCTCGACCGTGGCGCCGTCCTGCGGGGCGATGGCGATGCCGACGCTGGCGCCGATGACGATCTGGTGACCATCGATGATGAACGGCGACGACATCGTCTTGACGATGCGGTCGGCGATGGCGGCGGCCTCGCGCGGCGTCTCGACCGGCCGCAGCAGCAGCGAGAACTCATCGCCACCCAGCCGTGACAGCAGGTCGGTTTCGCGCGTCGTGCCCCACAGCCGGGCCGAGACCTGCTTCAGGAGCTTGTCGCCGACGGCATGGCCGAGGCTGTCGTTGACCGACTTGAAATGGTCGAGGTCGATGCACAGCACCGCGATCTTTTCGCCGCGCTCGATGGCGGCCTCGGAGGCGGCCATTTCCTCAAGGAACTGCGTGCGGTTCGGAAGCTCGGTCAGCGCGTCGTGCCGCGCCAGGTGCTGGATGCGCGCTTCCTGCTGCCGCTGTTCGGTAATGTCCTCGTGCGTCGACACGAAGCCGCCGTCCTGCATCGGGTGGTGCTGCAGCTGGATGGTGCGGTTGGCGAATTCGAGGATGGTCTTTTCGTACTCGCCGCGCGAAATGACCTCGTGCCGCCAGGCGATGTATTCGCCCAGCGTCGTCGAGCCGCCGGCATGCATGCCGTGTTCGAACAGATGCGCCAGGATATCGTCGAGCGGCGTGCCCGGCTGCAGCAGCTCGGCCGGCAGGCTGTAGATGCGGGCGTAGGGCGCGTTGCAGATCACCAGCCTTTGCCGCGCATCGAACATGCAGAGGCCCTGGCTGATATTGTTGACCGCCGCGTCGAGCCGGATGTTCTGGCCTTCGAGCTCGCGCCGCCGCTGCTGGACCAGCTCGTCGGAGGCGAGCTCCTCGGTGACGTCCTCGTGGGTAATGACCCAGCCGAGCCCCGGCGAATAGACATGCGCCGTCTCGATGGTGCGGCCGCCCGACAGCAGCTCGCGCGCCTTGGCGCGGGCGCCGCTGCGATTGTTGCGCAGCTCGCGCTTGTAGGCGGCAAGGAACTGCTGCGGCGTCTGGTCGGGATGGTTGCCGAGCTCGGCGCTGAGCTGCACCACATCCTCGAGGCTGATGCCGGGATGGATGCGCTCGCTCGGGAAATTGTAGATGTCGAGATAGTGCCGGTTCCACATGACCAGCTTGAACTCGCTGGACCACACGCAGAATCCGTAGGGAATATTCTCGAGCGCCGCATCGAGCAGCAAAGCGCTGTCGGAATGGCCTTCTGCCATTTCTGAGTGATCCGCCATGAACCCAAACCGACGCTCGCGGAAGGCTAGTTGCGCAGGCTTAATATGCGCTTAAGAAACCGCTGTCAGTGCCGCCCTCCGCGGCCATTCCGGCTACTGCAGCCCCACCTTCAGCATCTGGATTTCGGCCTTGAGCCGCTGGATTTCGAGATCGTAGAGGCGGGCGCAATCGAGGCGCCTGGGCGGCGCACCGAGCGGGATGATGATGCGCGCATAGCCGATGGCGCTTTGCGGGCCCGACGATGACGGATCGGAGGTGTAGCTCGACAGGTCGCCGCCGGCGACGCCGAGGTCGATATAACCGCCCGCGGAATTGACCGACTGGCTGCAGCGTACGCCTTCGGAGGTGGTGATCGAATCCTCGCCGCCCGGGCCCACCGGGGCCGGAGGCAGGAGGATGCCGTCAGCCGCCGGCGACGAGGCGCTTGCCAGTATAACGACCGCACACGCGAGGCAGGATCGGACCATCCACCTGCTTGGGCCAGACGCAGACGCCAATTGTCCTCTCCTTGTGCTGTGCATCGATCCGGAAGGTGACGATCACCTGCCGGCTCATGCCGGGGGCCATGGTCAGCTCGGGAAAATTGACCATGGCGTCCTCCGCCGCGATCTCGAACCGCGGGTCCATCGGCACCACGACGAAGACCATCTTCTGTTTGTAGGGATTGCCCACCAGCAGGCGGAAGCCTTTGACGTCGCTGGGCGTCGTGCCGCTGTTGGTCATCGGCGACAGCGACTGCGCCGCAGCGGCGGTCGCGGCGAGGCCGGCGGCAAGGGCGATGGCGAGGAGGCTCAGAGCGGGGCGCATGTGACGGTCGTGGTGGTGGCGTAGTGGCCCGGGAAGATGCCCGAGGCGCCGCTGGTGAAGCGATTGTTGAGCGTCATGATCACCGACAGCGCGCTGAGGAGGCCGGTGACATCGAACGAGGTCTGGTGGTCGACATAGCCGCCGCTGCCGTACGAACTGAGCAGCCCCGAGGCGGTGTAGCTGACATAGGTCGGGGCGCTGCGATCAAAGCCGGCGGGCGCATCGACGATCACCGGCCGGGCGACGGTGATCCGGAAGTCACCGGCGAGCAGCGCGTTGGAGACGATGAAGGTCGCGGCCCGGCCGTTGGCCTCGTCCGAGCCCACCCGGTCGCCCCCGGGCGAGGCCCTAAGCACGCCGCCGACATCGAGCGCCAAGGCGCAGGCCAGCGCCGGCGTCGACATCAGCACGAGGAGCACGAGGCTCAGGGGCCACATGTGACGGTGACCTTGAGCTTGTAGGTGCCCGGCGCGAAGCCGCTGCTGTTGGTGACCTTGGCGTTGACCGTGAGGATGCTGATCGGCGCCGTGGCGATAGTGATGGGCGCTGGGGTTTCAGTATAGCCCTGGGCGCTGATGCCGAGGCCCGCGAGGCCCAGCCACGAAACAAGGAAGTGCTCGGTGCCCGCGACATAGCCGGCCGCCGGCTGCACCCACACCGGCGGCGTGATGGACAGCGAATTGCTGCCGACCGACAGGATGGTGACCGTCCCCGGCAACGTGCCGCTGGACGTGAGGTCGCCGTTGCTGTCGAGGACGAGGCCGCCCTGCGTGGGCAGCGACAGGGCGCACAGGCCGCTGACATCGCCCTGGAACGGCACATCGACCGGTGCCGCACCGGCGTCGCCGGCGACGCCGGCAAGGAGTGCCCCTATGATGCAAATTGCAAGTAAACGCACGACCAACTCCTGAAACGCCGTCCGAATTACCGGGCATCTTCAGAAGATCGTGGTTAACGAGGCGATAATTCCGAGGGCGACCAAGTAGTGACGCCTAGGTATTAGAACGAGGATCGAGACGCTGTTGCCCCGCTCAGGCGCGCGCTGGTACCGGCATGTCTTCGGGCGCATGCGGCATTGGCCGGCCGAGCAGCGCCGGAATGCTGGAGGCCGGCAGCGGCGGCGAGAACAGGAAGCCCTGCACCTCGTTGCAGCCCTGCTCGCGCACCGCCTTGAGCTGGGCTTCGGTCTCGATCCCCTCGGCGGTGGTCGCCATCCCGAGGCTCTGGCCGAGGCCGATGACGGCACGAATGATCGCCGCCGAGCCATCGCCTGGAGCGAGGCCGGCAATGAACGAGCGATCGATCTTGATCTTGTCGAACGGGAAGGCGCGCAGATAGCTCAGCGACGAATAGCCGGTGCCGAAATCGTCCATCGAGATGCGGATGCCCAGCCCATGCAGGCGGTGCAGCGTTTCTAGCGTCTGCTCGGTATCGGCCAGCAGCAGCGACTCCGTCACCTCGAGTTCGAGCCGGTGCGCGGCGAGCCCCGCCTCGGCCAGCGCCCGCGTGACGTGACCGACAAGCCCGCGGGACTTGAACTGCGCCGGCGACAGGTTGACGGCGACGCGGATGTCGTCGGGCCAGCCGGCAGCGACCCGGCAGGCCTCGCGCAGCACCCATTCGCCGATGCTCGAGATGAGGCCGCTCTCCTCGGCGACCGGAATGAATTCGGTGGGCGAGATGACGCCGCGCTGCGGATGGTCCCAGCGCAGCAGCGCCTCAAAGCAGCAGATGCGGTTGCTGCCGAGGTCGACCAGCGGTTGGTACATCAGCCGGAGCTCGCCGCGCGCCAGCGCCACCTTGAGGCCCTGTTCGAGCAGGCGCCTATGCTGCAACGCCTCGTCCATGCCGCGCTCGAAGAAATGGAAATTGCCGCGCCCTTCGCCCTTTGAGCGGTAAAGCGCCATGTCGGCGTTCTTGAGCAGGGTCTCGATGCTGCTGCCATCGCCCGGCGACAGGGCAATGCCGACAGAGGTGCCGATGGCCACCTGGTGGCCATCAATTTCCATTGGCTCTGACACCGACCTGATGACGCGCTCGGCAATGGTGGCCGCGTCGCGCGGGTCCTCGAGCGCCGGGATCAACACGGCAAATTCGTCGCCGCCGAGGCGAGCGACGACGTCCATCTCGCGCGAGCAGGCCCTGAGCCGGTTGGCAACCGTCACCAGCACCTGGTCGCCGATGCCGTGGCCCAGCGTGTCGTTGACGTCCTTGAAGCGATCAAGATCGAGGCAGAGCACCGCCACCGTCTCTTCGCGCTCGATGGCGCCTTCGATGCGGCGCGTCTCCTCGCGCAGGTAGACGCGGTTGGGGAGGTCCGTGAGGGCATCGTGGCGGGCGAGATGGCGAACCCGCGCCTCGATCCGGCGCTGCTCGCTGACATCCTCGTGCGTCGCCACCCAGCCGCCGTCGGGCATCGGCTGGTGGTGGATGGAAATGGTACGGCCGTCCTCGAGCTCGATCTCATCGGTCGCCTCGATGCCATCGGTGACGAGGCGCTTGCGGCCGGCGAGGTACTGGTCGCGACCAGAGATCGGCACCATGCCGTGGGCAAAGCGGTAGGCGACGATCTCGCCGAGCGTGGTCCCTGCCCGCATCAGCTCGGGCGGCAGATTGTAGATCTGTGCATAGCGCTGATTGCAGACGACCAGCTGTTCGGACTTGTCGAACATGCACAGGCCTTGCGTCATGTTGTTGATGGCGGCGTCGAAGCGCAAATTCTGTCGCGTCAGAACGCGGTTCTGGTCGGCCGCCTCGGCTTCGGCCCGCCGCAGCTTTTCGAAACGCGCCACCTGCGCGCTGATATCCTCGTGGATGCGCACGAAGCCGCCGTTTTCCATCGGCGCCTGGCGGATCGCGATGATCCGTCCGTCCGGCAGGCGGATCGCCTCGACCGTCTCGTTCTTGGCCGTCCCCTGCTCGATGACGGCACTGACGAATTCGTCGGAACCCGGGATATCGACGAGACCGGAGGCCTTGCGCACGGCCGCTACATCCTCGAACGGCGTGCCGGGCCGGCACAGCTCCTCGGGCATGGCGTACATCTGCTTGTAGCGGTCGTTGCAGATCACCAGCCGTCCCTCGGCGTCGTACATCGACAGCCCGTGCGGCATGTTGGTGAGCGCTGCTTCGAACCGCCGGCTTTGCGTGGTGAGGTTCTTTTCCTGGAGATCGGCCATCCACTGATGCTCGATCTCGTCGGTGACATCGTCGTGGATGACGACCCAGCCGACGCCGGGCGTATAGGAATGGCTGGTGCGGATGAGCCGGCCGCGGACCGGCTTGTCGGAGACGAGCGGCGGCCCGCCGCCGCGGATGGCGTCGAACCGCTCGAGGTTGCGCGCCAGCAGCTGGTCGGCGGTCATCCCGGGATAATTGCCGACGGCGACGGTGAGCCCGCTCAACTCCGCGAGGGTCATGCCCTGGCGCACCGTGCCGGGCGCGAAACGGTAGATATCGAGATAACGCTGATTGAAGAACACCAGGCGGTGCTCGTCGTCCCAGACCGAATAGCCTTGCGGGGCACTGTCCAGCGCGGCGCGCAGGGCATTGCCCTCGGTCCGATCCGAACTCCCCTCCGCTTGCGCCACGTCTTGCCTCGTCATCGGCAATAGACGCGGAACGTCGCACGCCCGGCCTTAAGGCTGGGTATAGCGGCCCAAGATACGGCGAAATCCGCCGACTGTGATGAACGAAGCTTTACTTGCTGAGCTTCATCCTGCGCGCAGCGTAGGTCTTGAGCCGCAACCCGTTGAGTTTGATGAAGCCTTCGGCGTCGTGATGGTCGTAGGCGACGGCGCCGTCCTCGAAGGTGACGAGGTCCATCGAGTAGAGCGAATTGGGCGAGCTGCGGGCGATGACGCCGGCTGAGCCCTTGTAGAGCTTCAGCGTCACCTCGCCGGCGACGAAGCGCTGGGTGTGGTCGATCGCCGCCTGCAGCATCTCGCGCTCGGGCGA
>JBDTVO010000163.1:0-6515 GCA_040007135.1 Devosia sp.
TCACCGCAGCCTCACCAGGAGGAGATCAACGTTGGAATTTCTGGTCGAAATAGAATATCGCTCGCGGACGGCCGAGACACGGCTCAACGCTCCGTAGACGCCATGACCATTGCGTATCCTGCTCTCCGCCGCTGCTGCCTCACCGTTCCCGGCAGTTCGCCGCGCATGCTGGCAAAGGCCGCTTCCATTGCGGTCGATGAGCTGGTGCTCGATCTTGAAGACGGCGTCGTGGCAGCGGAGAAGGAAAGCGCCCGGGCGGCTGTGGTCGCGGCGCTCACCGGCTCCGCGCTCGAGGGCCGGCAGGTCGCCGTGCGGGTCAATGCAATCGGTACCCCCTGGTGTCACGACGACATCGTCGCCCTCGCGGCGATCGCTCGCGACCGCCTGAGCCTCGTCCTCCCCAAGGTCGAAAGTGCCGCCGACATCGGCTTTGTCGAGCGGCTGCTGCCCGACGTTGAAGCTGCCGACCGGCCCACCGACATTGGCCTCCAGTGCCTCATCGAAACCGCCGCCGGGCTCGCCGGCGTTGCCTCGATCGCGGCAGCCGGTGGCCGCCTCGAAGGCCTCGTCATCGGCTACGGCGATCTCGCGTCGTCGCTGGGATACGGCGCCGACGTGGACTGGAGCTTCGTGCAGCAGACGGTGCTGCTCGCGGCGCGGGTCAACGGCATCGACGCCATCGACGGTCCATACTTCGCCCTCGGATCCGCCGCTGCCGAAGCAGGCCTCGCCCGAGCCTGCCTGCAGGCGGCGGGCTTCGGCTTCGATGGCAAATGGGCGATCCACCCGGCACAGGTCGCAACCATCACCAGCAGCTTCATGCCGACCGAAGCCGAGTTGGCGCGTGCCGAAGCCATCGTCCGCAAGCTCGACGCGGCCCGGTCCGGCGGCGCCGGCGTCGCACTGCTCGACGGCTCGATGATCGACGAAGCAATGCGGCTCGGCGCCATGCGCATCCTGGCGCGCGCCCGGACAGCGCAATGACCGCGACCCTGCCCGGGGGCACCGATGGCCCTCACTACGATGATCTCGAAATCGGCCAGAGCTTCGACAGCGCCCCTGCCGTCGAGCTGACCAATGGCCTGGCGGCGGCGCATCATGCGATCGTCGGCGGTCGGCTGGCGCTGATGCTCGATACGCGCCTCGCCCGCCGCGTCACCGGATCGAGCTTTGCCAGCCCGGCGCTCGTCTGGGACGTGTCCATCGGCCAGTCCACACTCGTAACGCAGCGCGCCATCGCCAACCTGTTCTATCGCGGTCTGGTGTTCCTTCGCGCCCCCTCGATCGGCGACACGCTGCGCACCACCACCACCATCGTCGGGCTCCGCCCGGCCGCGCCCAAGCCGGATCGACCGCCGCGTGGCCTTGTGGTGATGCGGATCGCCACCCTCGACCAGGACGATCGGCCAGTGCTCGACTACTTCCGCTGCGCCATGCTCCCGGCGCGTTCGGCCGACAGCGGCGGTGCTCGCGGCGAACTCGAACCCACTGCACCCGACCAGTCTGCCGCAACGCCGTCGACGCATGTCGGCACCTGGGACCTTGGTGCCTTCCGTCAGGTACGACCGGCCGGCGGCTACGCCAGCCTCACAGAGGGAACGACCTACGGTGTCGCCGCCGGAGACGTCATAACCAGCGCCCCCGAACTGGCGCGCCTGACGCTGAATCTCGCCGCCGTCCATCACGACCGCTCCAGCACGGGCGATGGTCGCCGCCTCGTCTATGGAGGACACACAATCGGGGTTGCCCTCGCCCAGGTGACGCGGGCCCTGCCGTCGCTGGTCACCGTCCTTGGCTGGCAGAGCTGCGATCACACCGGGCCGGTGCACGAAGGCGACACCGTGCAGTCCACCGTCACCGTCGAACGGCTTTCGCCGCTTGCCTCGGGCGGGATGGCGCATTTGCGCGTCCTCGCTCGGTCCACCGGGAAGGACGGCAAGACCGCCGACGTGCTCGACTGGCGGATGATCGGACTGTTCGCATGAGCGGCATCCTCTCCGGCCTGCGCGTGGTCGAGGGCTCCGCGTTCGTTGCCGCGCCGCTCGGTGGCATGACCCTGGCACAGCTTGGTGCCGACGTCATTCGCTACGACCAGATCGGTGGCGGGCTCGACCACGGCCGCTGGCCGCTGGCACCCAACGGGCAGAGCCTCTTCTGGGCCGGGCTCAACAAGGGCAAGCGCTCGATCCAGATCGACCTGCGCAACCCCGAGGGTCAGGAGCTGGTCGCACGTCTCATCACCGCCCCCGGCGAAGGTGGCGGCATCTTCGTCACCAACCTGCCGCCACGTGGAGCGCTCGCCTACGAGCCCCTGCGCAGTCGCCGGGCCGACCTCATCATGGTGCAGCTCACCGGCAACCCCGACGGCAGCAGCGAGGTCGACTACACCGTCAACGCCGCCGCCGGCTTTCTCTCCGTCACCGGTCCGCGCGACGCCACCGAGCCGGTCAACGCGGTGCTTCCCACCTGGGATATCGCCATGGGCGAGATCGCTTCGGTGGGGATCCTCGCGGCTGAGCGGCATCGCCGGCTGACGGGGCAGGGCACGCTGGTCAGCCTCGCTCTCAGCGATGTCGCCATCGCCACTGCCTCCGCCCTCGGGCGCCTGGCGCAGGCGCAGCTCGGCACACCCGCAACTCGCGATGGCAATTTCCTCTACGGCGCCTTCGGTCGCGATTTCGTCACCGGTGACGGCCGCCGCATCATGCTGGTCGGCCTCACCGACCGGCAGTGGAAAGCCCTGGTCGCCGCCACGCAACTCGATACGGCCCGTATCGAGCGTGCAACGGGCGAGGATGTTTCGACCGCGGGTGGCCGCTTCGCTGCGCGCGACGCCATCGCCGCCGCGCTCGCGCCGTGGGTCGCCGCGCGCTCGCTGCAGGAATTGCGTTCCACTCTGGATGCGGCCGGCGCGGCCTGGGCGCCGTACAGGGATTTCGTCCAGATGCTTGCCGAAGACCCGCGCGCGTCGGCCGCCAATCCGATGCTGGCGCCCGTCTCGCAGGCCGGTGTCGAAGGCCTGCTCGCCGCCGGTTCGCCCCTGTCGTTCTCCGTTGCCGGCAGGCAGCCGCCGCAGCGCGAGCCGAAGCTTGGCGAGCACACCGATCAGATTCTCTTGGAGCTCGGGCTTTCCGACGGCGAGATCGCGAGCCTCCACGATCGCGGCGTCGTCGCCGGTCTGGCTGGCGACTAGCCCTGGTTGGGCCGCGCCAGGGTGCCGCGGAGCACCAGCGTCGGCGGTGTCTCGATGACCACGTCCTTGGACTGCTGGCCGCGAAACAGCGCGTCGATTTCGTCGATGGCGCGCGCCCCCATCTCTTCGAG
This sequence comes from Devosia sp., assembly GCA_040007135.1. Taxonomy (GTDB): domain Bacteria; phylum Pseudomonadota; class Alphaproteobacteria; order Rhizobiales; family Devosiaceae; genus Devosia_A. The sequence goes on from JBDTVO010000163.1 coordinate 3,325, forward strand.
CGAGGTCTTGATCGCGGTGAGCGGCGGCGAGGTATAGACGGCGTCCTCGGCGTCGAGGGTGACGATCGACATCTCGCTGGGCACCCGCACGCCCCGCACCGTCGCTGCCGCAAGGGCGCCAATCCCCACCAGGATGTTGGACGCAAAGACCCCGGTGACGCCCCATTTTGCGTCGATCAACGACAGCATCGAGTCGTAGCCGCCACGCCGTGAATAAGGTCCGATCGCATCGATGAAGGGCGGCAAGCCGGATTCCTTGACGCCCTTGTAGAACCCGGCGCGCCGCCGCTGCGCCGTGTCGAGTTCGTCCGATGCGCCGATAAAGGCGAGCCGGCTGTGGCCGTAGTCGGCGAACGTCTTGGCGGCGAGATAGCCCGCGGCAAAATCATCGACCGTGACGCTGTTGCCGCCGATCTTGGACCTTCGGTTGACGAACAGATGCGGGATCGGATTGGCGGCGATGGCGTCGACGAACTCGGCCGATTGCGTCGACACCGCGATGATCAGCGCATCCACTCGGCGTTCGCTGACCAGCCGGCGATACACCGAGGTCGAGGCCGCCTCGTCGTCGACGTCGGCCACCAGCATCACATAGCCGAGCTCGTCCGCCCGGTGCACGGCGCCGCGGACGATCGCCGCATACACCGGATTCATCAGATTGGGCAGGAGGATTCCCAGCGCCCCGGATCGCCGTGTCCTGAGGTTGCGCGCCAGCGCGTGCGGCCGATAGTTGAGCCGCGCCGCCTCGTCCACGATCGACTGTCGGGTTTCCGGCTTGACGCTGATGCCGCCGCCGCTCAACACCTTCGACACCGTCGAGACATCGACCTTCAGCGCGCGGGCGATATCCTTGAGGGTCGCCGGCCGAGCTGGAAGCCTGGCGTCTGCGGCATCGGTCAAGCGGTGGCGCTCCGGTAGTGGGCGAGCAGCTTCGCGTCGGGATCGTATCTATAGCTGCGTGCCGTCAGCCCGCCATCCACTGCCAGCGATTCTCCAGAGACAAATGACGATTCGTCGGAAAGCAGCCAGGCCACTGCCGCGGCGACTTCCTCGGGCTCCCCGATCCGCTCCAGCGGGTGGATGATCGACATCTCGCGCTCGGCCACGGCGCTGTCAGGACTCTCCCGGATCACCTGCTGCACCAGCGGCGTGCGGATGGCGCCCGGCGCCACCGAGTTCGCCCTGATTCCCACCGGGCCGTATTCCACCGCGATGTAGCGGGAGAGGGCATCGATTCCCGCCTTGGCCACGTCGTAGGCGGCCCACATGTTGAAGGCCGAGCGGCCGTGCACCGACGATACGTTGACGATCGCACCCGTCGTCTTGTGGCGCACCCAGGTCTGGATCGCTTCCGACGCGCCCCAGAACTGCGACATCAGGTTCACCTGGATCACCCGGTTCACCTGCTCCTCGTTGGGCTCATGAAGATTGCCCATCACGGCGATGCCGACATTGTTGACCCAGCCCTTGAGCGGCGCCAGCACTTCGGCGGCCTCGCGGGCGCTCTTGAGAACCTTGCGGTCGGAGGCATCGCCCCGGATCACCGTATGCCCCGCGCCGAGGCTCTTTTCGATCTTGCCGGCGCCCTCGGCGTTGATCTCGACGCCCACCACGCTCCAGCCGTCCTTGGCCAGGCGACTGGCGATCGCATAGCCGATCCCGGCGCCGCAGCCGGTGACCACAACACTTCGTTTCACCATCGAAATCTCTCCGTATCGCAAGGCAATGAGCAGGGCCGATCCCGCAGTCGGCACATTGAACCAATCGATTGACCAGCACAATGATGACTTAAGCAATCGATTGACTGATTTTCGGCGATGGTGTTAGCTGCCAAAAGAGGACCGCCGGATGGATCGGTGGCCGACCCACCAGGGAGGGGGAATGATGGACGACACTGACCAGAAATTTGCTGCAAATCGCCGGCGCGTCCTGCAGGCGATGGCAGCTCTCGGCTTGACCGCGGGCGTGCTTGGGCGAATGGGAACCGCCTTCGGTGCGGACTTCAACTGGAAGAAATTCGCGGGCACTAAGCTCAGCCTGCTGACCACTGGCGACGAGCAGGACCACCGCGCCGTCTCCGACCTCATGTCGCAGTTCGAATCCGAAACCGGCATGACTCTCGAGGTGACCGCCCCCGCACTCGGGCCGCTGATCGAAAAGACGCTGCAGAACCTGCAGGCCCCTCAGTCCTCGTTCGAGATCATCAACTTCCTGGGCTTTCTCACCACCCAGCAGGTCGGCGCCGGCTACTATGACCAGCTCAACCAGTACATCGACAACCCTGAGCTGACCGCCCCCGATTGGGACGTGGCCGACTTCCTGCCGCCGGCGATGGCCAATGTCGGCTACTTCGACATGGCCTCGGGCACCGTCGGTAAGGGCAAGGACATTTACGGCATCCCGGGGATGCATTCGGGATCGGTGATCTATTTCTACCGCAAGGATCTGTTCGACGCCGCCGGCGTCAAGCCCGCGACCAACTGGGACGAGTTCCACGCGGCGGCCGAAAAGCTCCATACCGCCGATGTCGCAGGCGCCTCGTTCATTGGCGCCAACGACTTCTCGCTTGCCACCGTTGACTGGTTCACCCGCTTCATCACCATCGGCGGCAAGCTGATGCTGGGGTCGCCCCAGAACAAGGACTTCAAGCCCAACGTCGCCTCCGCCGAGGGCGAAAAGGCGCTGCAGATGCTCATCGACCTGCTGCCCTTCGCGCCGGCCAACGTCACCAAGTACGGCTTTGCCGAGAACGTCGACGGCTTCTCGTCGGGCAAGATCGCGCAGATGATCTTCTGGTCGACCATCGCCGGCCCGATCTTCAACGAAGAGAACTCGATGGTTGCCGACAAGACCGGCACCGGACCCGTGCCGGCCAATGCCGGCCAGACGCCGCGCGCCATCCAGGGCGGCTGGGGCATGGGCATTCCAAAGAATGCCGACCCGGCCAAGAAGCAGGCCGCCTGGCTTGCCCTCACCTGGCTCACCAGCAAGGCGTTCAACAAGTACATCGCCGAGACCTATCAGATCGACGCCAGCCGGACATCGACCTTCAACGATCCTGACCTGGTGGCGAAGTTCCCCTACTTGCCGGACTCGCTCAAGGCCGCCTCGACCGCCGAGGTCATCGCGACCTCGCGCATTCCAGAGTTCTTCCAGCTCAACGACATCATGAACGTCGAGTTCAATGCCGC
>JBDTVO010000164.1:0-6513 GCA_040007135.1 Devosia sp.
GCCCGCGCTCGCTTCCATGGGTGTTCCGTGAGCCTCGCCGCGCCTGCCGCTTTCGCTGCCTCCTCGACCCGTCCCACAAATGGAAGGGCGGTGGTCAGCCTGCGCGGCGTCTCCAAGGTCTTTTCCAACGGCACGCTCGCCCTCTCCAACATGAGCCTCGACGTTCGGGGCGGCGAGTTCCTGAGCCTCCTCGGCCCGTCGGGCTGCGGCAAGTCGACGGCGCTCAGGATCATCGCCGGGCTGGGGGCCCCAAGCTCGGGCAGCATCGATTGGCCGAGCTCGACCATCAATTCGCGCGGCCTGCCCGAGGGCGACATCGGCTTTGTGTTCCAGGATCCGACGCTGATGCCGTGGCAGACAGTCGAGGGCAACGTCTACCTGCCGCTCCGCCTCGCCGGCATCAGTCGTAAGGACGCCGCGCCTCGCATCGCCGAGACGCTGGGCGTTGTCGGGCTCGGGGATTTCGCCACATCCTATCCGCGCGAGCTGTCGGGCGGCATGAAGATGCGCGTCTCCATCGCCCGGGCGCTGGTGACGAGGCCCAAGCTGCTGCTGATGGACGAGCCGTTCGCGGCGCTCGACGAGATTACCCGGCAGAAGCTCAATGACGACGTGCTGCGGCTCTGGCGGCAGTCCGGCGTCACGGTGGTCTTCGTCACCCACTCGGTGTTCGAGAGCGCCTACCTGTCGAGCCGCATCGTCGTCATGCGCTCGCGCCCCGGCCAGGTGTTCGCCGATTTGCCGATCTCGACCTCGACCGAGCGCGACGAAGAGTATCGCACGTCGGAGGAGTACCGCGCCACTTGCGCAGTCGTCTCCAGGACCCTGCACGATGCCATCCACAGCGGCGAGGCGCGGCAGTGAGCAGCGAACCACAGATTGGCCTCGCGCCAACGGTCGCCAGCGAGGACGCAGTGATTGCGCCGCCGCGCGTGGCCCTCGGCGAGCGGGCGCTGACCATTCTGGTGCCGATCGCCATGCTGGCGCTGGCGGTGCTGGCGTGGCACCTGCTCGTCGTCGTCAACAACATCCCGAAATACATCCTTCCCGGGCCAGTGCTGGTGTTCCAGACGCTGGTCAACGACATGCCGATCCTGTTTCCGGCGCTGCTGGTGACGCTGCGCATCACGCTGTCGGCGCTCGCACTCGCGGTCGTCGTCGGAGTCGTCTTTGCGGTGGTGCTGATCCAGTCCAAGTGGGTCGAGCTGGCGCTGTTTCCCTTCGCCGTGATCCTCCAGGTCACGCCCATCGTCGCGGTGGCGCCTCTGATCCTGATCTACGCGCCCTCGACGCAGGTGGCGCTGCTGATCGTGGCGTTTCTCGTCGCGTTCTTTCCGATCCTCTCGAACATGGTGCAGGGGCTCAAGAGCGTCGACCACAACCTCCTCAACCTCTTCGACCTCTATGGCGCCAGCCGCTGGAAGCAGCTCATCTATCTCCGCATCCCAGCGTCGATGCCCTACTTCATGACCGGGCTCAGGATCGGCGGCGGACTGTCGCTGATCGCTGCCGTCGTCGCCGAATTCGCCGCCGGCTCGGCGGGCGCCGGCTCGGGCCTCGCCTTCCGTCTGCTCGAGGCCGGATTCCGGCTCAACTACGCGCGGCTCTACGCGGCGCTGCTGCTGCTCACCCTCACCGGCGTTGCGATCTTCGGCATCACCTCGTTCGTCTCGTGGCTCGTGCTGCACCGCTGGCACGAGAGCGCCGTGAAGCGGGAAAACTGATGGAGACGCTGCGCAACGCCTCGGTCCCCTCGGCCCATCTGGGCGGCGCCGGTGGCGGCATCGAGCGTCTCGACGTCGGCATCGTCGACGGGCGGATCGCCTCCCTCGCGCCGCACACGCCCGGCCCGGGACGCGACCTCGACGGCGGGCTGGTGCTGCCGGCCTTCGTCGACATCCACACGCATCTCGACAAGGGCCACATCTGGCCGCGCAAGGCGAACCCGGACGGGACCTGGCTGGGCGCGCTCAACGCCGTCGACGACGACCGCACGCGCAAATGGGCGGCCAGGGACATGGAACGGCGGATGGATTTTGCCCTCCGCTGCGCCTACGCGCACGGAACCGCGGCGATCCGCACGCACCTCGATTCCCCGCCGGGGCAAAGCGAGGTGACATGGCAATCGTTCACCCGCGTGCAAACGCAGTGGGCAGGACGGATCGAACTCCAGGCCAGCTCGATCGAGGGACCGGATCACATGCTTGATCCCGAAGCCCTCGATGCCCTCGCGCGTCTGGTCAAGTCGTGCGGCGGCCGGCTCGGTGGATCAGTGGCGATGCACGAACGGGCGCGCGATGCCGTGTTTCGGGTTATCGAGAAGGCCGGCGAATTGGACCTGCCGGTCGACCTCCATATCGACGAGACGCTCGATCCCGCCGCGATATCATTGCGGCACCTGGCCGATGCGGTGATCGAGACGGGCTTTTCCGGGAAAGTGCTTGCGGGGCATTGCTGCTCGTTGTCGGTCCAGGACGAACGCACCTACCGCACGACAATCGACCGCGTGGCCGAGGCTGGTATCGCCGTGGTGTCGCTGCCGATCTGCAATATGTACCTGATGGATCGGCACAATGAAGGTGGCGAGCTGAGGACGCCGCGCAATCGCGGGGTGACGCTGCTCGCCGAACTGCGCGACGCCGGAGTGCCGGTCGCCATCGCCTCCGACAACACGCGCGACCCATTCTATGCGTACGGCGATCTCGATGCGCTCGAGGTGCTGCGCGAGGGCGCGCGGATCCTCCATTTCGATCATCCGCAGGCCGACGCCTGGGGTTGGACCCGGACTGTCGGGGGCGATGCCGCCGCGATTGCCGGCTTCGACTACAGCGCCGAGATCAAGGTCGGTGCACCGGCAGACCTGCTGCTGTTTCGCGCGCGGACGTGGACGGAACTCTTCGCCCGCCCGCAAGCCGACCGCGTCGTGCTGCGTGCCGGTGTTGCGATCAACACGACGCTCCCCGACTACCGCGAGCTCGACGACCTGATGGAGGCCTGAGATGGATTTGACCGCCTTCCGCGCCGCGCTCGGCGACATCCCGGTCCAGGACCATCCTCGGATCGTGCAGCAGAAGAGTCGCGACCACTACTGGTACTCGCCGCGACTCAAGGCCGAGCTGGATCACGTCACGGCGCAACTCGTCGTCGCTCCACGCACCCAGGACGAGGTCAAGACCGTCCTCGCGGCGGCCTACAAATTCGCCGTGCCGGTGACGCCGCGCGGTGCCGGCACCGGCAATTACGGGCAGGCCATGCCGTTGTCGGGCGGCGTCATCCTCGATCTCACCGGGCTCGACCGCGTCGTGTCGATCAACCGTGATCGGGTGCGGGCCGAGTCGGGCATCATCCTCGAAAAGCTCGACGAGCAGACCCGAGCCACTGTCGGCGGAGAGATGCGCTTTCATCCCTCGACCTACCGCATGGCGACGCTCGGCGGGTTCATCGCCGGTGGCTCCGGCGGCGTCGGTTCGGTACGCTGGGGCGGCCTCCGCGCCTTCGGCAATTTGCTCGGACTTAAGGTCATCACCTGCGAGGCCGAACCACGCGTTCTCGATCTTGTCGGTCCCGACATTCTCAAGGTGGCGCACGCCTACGGCACCAACGGCATCGTCGTCGAAGCCGAGATTCCACTGTGCGAGGCGCACGAGTGGGTCGACGTCATGGTGGGGTTCGACTCGATCCTCGAAGCCTGCGCCTTCAGCGAGCAGGCCGCCCGGCAGGACGGGCTGCTGCTCAAGGAGATCTCCCCGGTCGCGAGCCCCCTGCCCTTTGACTGGTTCAATCGGCACCGGCCCTACATCAAGCACCGTGACCAATCGGTAGTGCTGCTGATGGCGGCGCCCGTCGCCATGCCGGCGCTCAGCGACTTCGTCGCCTTCCACAAGGGTGACCTGCTGCTGCGCGGCGATACGCTGGCCGAAGAAGAGCGCCGCAAGCTGCCGCCCATTTACGAGCTCGCCTGGAACCACACGACGCTGCGTGGGCTGAAGCTCGACCCGGGCATCACCTACCTGCAGACGCAGTATCCCGACATGGCGCACGTCAAATGGGCCATCGAGCTGTTCGGTGACGAGATGCCGATGCATATCGAGATGAACCGCTTCGACGGCCGCATCGTCTTTGCCGGACTGCCGATCGTTCGCTACACGACCGAGACCCGGCTCGAGGAAATCATCCGCCTGCATGAGGAGAACGGTTGCCTGGTGTTCAACCCGCACCGCTACACCCTCGAGGAAGGCGGCATGAAGCGGACCGATCGGGCCCAGCTCGAGTTCAAGAAGCAGGCCGATCCCAAGGGCATTCTCAATCCCGGCAAGATGATCGCCTGGGACGACCCGGATTTCGATTTCGACAGCGGCCGGGCCTGGCTGTTCGAAGGCCTGAAGACACTCGGGGCCGCCTGATGCGGGTGATGGTGCTGCACGCGCATCCGGTCGAGACCAGCTTCAGCCGGGCTTTGTGTAATGCCGTTCTCGAGACGCTTCGCGGCAGTGGCCACGAGCCCGATCTTGTTGACCTCTATGCCGAGGGCTTCGATCCGGTACTGAGCCGTGACGCACGTCTCGGCTACCACGATGTGCCTGACAACATCACCGCGGACCTCAAGCCATATGTGGACCGCCTGATGGCCACCGAGGCGATCGTCCTCGTGTTCCCTGTGTGGAACTACGGCTTCCCCGCCATCCTCAAGGGTTATTTCGACCGGGTGTTCATGCCGGGCGTGTCGTTCGTCCTCGTCGGCGGCGATGGCCCGGACAAGGGCAAGCTCGTGCCCAACCTCAAGCACATCAAGAAGGTGGCCTTCGTCACCTCATATGGCGGCGACCGGCTACGGACCATGATCATGGGCGATCCACCGCGGCGCATGGCCCGACGCTGGGGCTGGGTGACGTTCGGCGGCTGGCTGCCACCAAAGTATCTGGCGCTTTACGACATGAACAACGTGACGCCGCAGCAACTGAGCGGCTTCATCGACAGGGTGAAGCGCGTCATCGGCCGCTGGTAGCTAGACCACCTTCGCCCTGGCCCTGAACTCGGGCCGGTCCCACGCGCCGGTCGCCAGCACGTCTGCGAGTGTCGTTGTGGCCCGCCATACATCCTCGAAACGAAGGGTGAGCGGCGTCAGGCCGAAGCGCAGGATGTCGGGCTCGCGGAAGTCGCCGATGATGCCGCGGGCGATCAAGGCCTGCATCACGGCATAGGCCTGCGGATGGCACAGTGATACCTGGGTGCCCCGCTTCCGCGGATCGGTAGGTGTCAGCAGCTCGATCCCGGAAGGCAGGTTGGCGACGAAGAGATCAAACAGCGCGTCGGCTTTCGCCCGCAAGGCCGCGAGGTCGACGCCATCGAACGCATCAAGGGCGGCATCGAGCGTGCTGAGCGAGAGAATCGGCGGCGTGCCGACGCGCAGCGCATCGATCCCCGCTGCAGGCTCGTAGTCGTCTGCGAACGCGAACGGCCGGGCGTGGCCCATCCAGCCGCTGAGCGGCTGCCGCAATCCGTCGAGATGACGCGGTGCGACGTAGGCGAAGGCCGGCGCTCCGGGGCCGCCGTTGAGGTACTTGTAGCCGCAGCCGACGGCGAAGTCGGCGCCGGTTCCGGCCACATCGACAGGGAACGCTCCGGCCGAATGGCAGAGATCCCAGATCACCAGCGCACCGGCGTCATGGGCCGCCTGTGTCACCGCAGCCATGTCGTGGCGGGCGCCGGTCCGGTAGTTGACCTCGGTGACGAGGACGACGCCGACGTCCGGGGTCGGAGCGGTGATGTCGCCGGAAGCGATTTTGTGTCCCAGAAGGCCAAACTTCTGCGGATTAAGGCTCGCAAAACCCTCCGCTATGTAGCGATCGGTGGGGAAATCGCCGGCTTCGAGGAGGATTGTGCCGCGGTCGGGGCGCATGCCGGCGGCGATGGCCAAGAGCTTGAATATGTTGATGGAAGTGGAGTCGGCGGCGAGCACGGTGCCGGGTTCGGCGCCGATCAGCGTGGCGATCCGGTCGCCCACACGGCGCGGCAGGTCGATCCAGTCGGCGCTGTTCCAGCTGCGGATCAGGCCCTCGCCCCACTCGGTTTCAACCACGGCTCGGGCGCGCGCCGCGGCCGCTTTCGTCAACGGCCCCAGTGAGTTACCGTCCATGTAGACAAGGCCGTCGGGCAGCAGGAAGCGGTCGCGGAAGGGCGCAAGCGGGTCGGCGGCGTCGAGCACCCTGGCATCTTCGAGGGTCATGCGGCCATTGTCGCCCGCCTGCCGCAATTGTCGATAGACAGTCGCGCCTGCGGGGCCTAAACCCCCGTCGCAATGACGGATTCTGACCTGCTTGAGCTGATGCTTGGGGCTGCGCGCGCAGCCTCGACCGCCATCATGGAGGTCTATCTCAGTGACTTCGAGCATGTCGCCAAGGCCGATGGCTCGCCCGTGACGCGGGCTGACCAGAAGGCGGAAGCCGTTGTCCTTCAAGCCCTTGCGCCGACCGGTTTGCCGGTGCTCGCCGAGGAGAGCGCGGCGGCTGGGAT
>JBDTVO010000165.1:0-6482 GCA_040007135.1 Devosia sp.
GACCATGCCGACTTCGATCTTGTCGGCGAACTCGCGCGCGGCGTCGCCGTCACGGGTGAAGATGGCGGTGCCGTTGGCGTATTCGTGGCCATGGATCAGGTCGACGGCGTCGCTGTAACTTTGCGCCCGCACCACCGAGAGCACCGGCCCGAAAATCTCCTCGCGGTAGATCTTCATGCTGGGCTTTACGTGGTCGAACAGCGTTCCGCCGACGAAGAAGCCGTTCTCGTAACCCTGCAGCTTGAAGCCACGGCCATCGACCACCAGCTCAGCGCCTTCGGTGACGCCCGAGTCGATGTAGCCGACGATCTTGTCGCGCTGCACCTTGCTGACGATCGGGCCCATCTGCGCGTCCTTGTCGGTCGCGGGGCCGATGCGCAGTGCTTCGACGCGCGGCTTGAGCTTTGCCACCAGCGCGTCGGCGGTCCTGTCACCAACAGGCACCGCCACCGAAATGGCCATGCAGCGCTCGCCGGCCGAGCCGTAGCCGGCGCCCATCAAGGCGTCGGCGGCCTGATCCATGTCGGCATCGGGGAGGACGATCATGTGGTTCTTGGCGCCGCCCAGCGCCTGTACGCGCTTCCCGGCCTGGGTGCCGCGCCGATAGACGTGCTCGGCGATGGCGGTTGAACCGACGAAGCTCACCGCCTTGATGTCGGGGTGATCGAGGATCGCATCCACAGCTTCCTTGTCGCCGTGGACGACGTTGAGCACGCCTTCGGGCAGGCCGGCGTCCATCAGCAGCTTATAGGCGAACATCGGGGCCGACGGGTCACGCTCGGACGGTTTCAGGATGAAGGTGTTGCCGCAGGCGATGGCCAGCGGATACATCCACATCGGCACCATCGCGGGGAAGTTGAACGGTGTTATACCGGCGACGACACCGAGCGGCTGGCGATCTGAGTAGGTGTCGATCGAGGGGCCGACATTGCGCGAGAACTCGCCCTTCAGCAGCTGCGGGATGCCGCAGGCGAAATCGACACAGTCGATGCCGCGGGCCAATTCGCCCATGGCATCGTCGTGCACCTTGCCGTGTTCCTGGGAGATCTCGCGCGCCAGTTCGTCGGCGTGCCTTTCGAGCAGCTCCTTGAACTTGAACATGACGCGGGCACGCTTCATCGGCGTGGTCGCGGCCCAGGCCGGGAAGGCTTTCTTGGCGGCGGCCACCGCGGCGTTGACCTCGTCGAGCGTCGACAGCGGCAGGATGCCTGACTGCTCGCCGGTCGCCGGGTTGTAGATCGGTTGCGTGCGGGTGCTCGTCGAGCGAACGAGCTTGCCACCAATGGCGTTGTCGAGGGTCAGCATCATTCGAGGCCCTTGAGGATTTCGGCGAGTTTTCCGATCAGCGCGTCGATGTGGCTCTTTTCGATGATCAGCGGCGGGCTCATGGCGATGATATCGCCGGTGGTGCGGATGAGGATGCCTTCCTCAAAGCCCTTCACGAAGGCGGAGAAGGCGCGCTTGGTCGGGGCGCCCGCGATCGGCTCCAGCTCGACCGCGCCGATCAGCCCGAGATTGCGGATGTCGATGACATGCGGCAGCCCCTTCAACGAATGGAGCGCATCTTCCCAGTACTTGGCGAGGCTGGCGCCGCGGGTCAGCAGGCCCTCGTCCTTGTAGGTCTCGAGCGTGCCGAGGCCCGCTGCGGCCGCCACCGGGTTTCCCGAATAGGTATAGCCGTGGAAGAACTCGATCATGTGCTCGGGGCCCTGCATGAAGGCGTCGTGGATTTCCGAGGTCACCAGCACGGCGCCCATCGGGATGGTGCCGTTGGTGAGCCCTTTGGCGCACACGATCATGTCGGGGATGACGCCGAAATAGTCGGCGGCGAACGGCGTTCCAAGCCGGCCGAAGCCGGTGATGACCTCGTCGAAGATCAGGAGGATTCCGTGCTTCCTGGTGATCTCGCGCAGCTTCTGCAGATAACCTTTTGGCGGGATCAGCACGCCGGTCGAGCCGGCAACCGGCTCGACGATCACTGCGGCGACGGTCGATGCGTCGTGCAGCGTCACGATGCGCTCGAGCTCGCTGGCGAGGTCCTCGCCGCCGGTCTCGCGCTCGCCCCGGGTGAACTGGTTCTTGCCTGGCGTATGGGTGTGCGGCAGGTGGTCGACGCCGGTGAGCAGCGTGCCGAACATCTTCCTGTTGGTGACGATGCCGCCGACCGAGATGCCGCCGAAATTGACGCCGTGATAGCCACGCTCGCGGCCGATCAGGCGGAAGCGGCTGCCCTCGCCCTTCACCCGGTGATAGGCGAGCGCCACCTTGAGCGCCGTCTCGACCGATTCCGAGCCGGAGTTGGTGTAGAGCACATGGTTCATGCCCTCGGGGGCGATGCCGACCAAAGCGTTGGCGAGCTGGAAGGCCTTGGGGTGCCCCATCTGGAAGGCGGGGGCGTAGTCCATCTCGGCCGCCTGCTCGGCGATGGCCTGGACGATCTTGGGCCGGCAGTGGCCGGCATTGACGCACCAGAGGCCTGCTGTGCCGTCGAGCACCTGCCGGCCGTCGGACGTCGTGTAGTACATGTCCTTGGCGGCCACGAACATGCGCGGCGCCTGCTTGAACTGCCGGTTGGCGGTGAACGGCATCCAGAAGGCGCTCAAATCGTTGGGCGCAAGATTTTGGCGATTGGACACGGGAGGGCTCCCTCGGAGAGTTTGTCGGCCAACCCGCCGGGAAGATTGCCCTTGACGGCCGGGCGGCTTTGCCCAGAAATTTGACCAGTTGGAAAAAGGTTAGCACTCTGCCGCCGCCGATCAAGGCGGAAAATGCCAGCGCGGCGGCGGTGAGGAGGACAGTTTGAGCCCGGTACCGAACAAGGAGCGTCCGCAAACGCGCATCCAGCGCGAGAAGCAGGACGTCATCCTCAACGCCGCGCTCGACGTGTTCTCGCTGCACGGCTACCGCGGCGCAACGATCGACCAGATCGCCGAGGCGGCGGGGATGAGCAAGCCGAACCTCTTGTATTATTTCGCCAGCAAGCAGGAGATCCACCGGCGGCTGCTGGGGGATATGCTCGACTTGTGGCTCGATCCGCTGCGCGAGCTCGACGCCGATGGCGACCCGATCCCGGAGTTGCGCTCCTACATCCGCCGGAAGATCGAGATGGCGCGCGACTTTCCGCGCGAGAGCCGGTTGTTCGCCAACGAGATGCTGCAGGGCGCCCCGCACGCCATCGACGTCCTCGCCGGAGAGCTCAAGGCGCTGGTCGACGACAAGGCCCGGGTCGTCGAGGCCTGGATGGACCAGGGCAAGCTCAACCGCACCGACCCCTACCACCTGATCTTTTCGATCTGGGCGACCACGCAGCACTATGCCGATTTCGATGTGCAGGTGCGCGCCGTGCTCGGCAAGGACCGTGGCGGCGAGGCGCGCTTCGAGGACGCCGCGCGCTATCTCGAGCAGCTGTTCATGGACGGGCTGAGGCCGAAGGCGCTGGTCTGAAGCCGGCTGCCTGCAGTCAGTCGCGGACAACCGCGAGGACGATCAGCCCAAGCACGGTCACGCCGGCACCAGCGATGATCGTTAGGCTGGGCCAGCCGTGTCCGGCTATCGCCTCGAAGACGATGACGAAGGCCGGCGTCAGGTAGCCATAGGCGATGACCTTGGGCGCGGGCAGCCGCAGCGAGGCGAACTGGATCAGGAAGAAGCAGATCGCGGTGGGGCCGACTGCCAGATAGAGCACCACCCACCAGACGATGGGCGGCAGGTGCAGCCAGTCGGTCGAGACGATATCGGGGATGCCGACGAGCGCGATGCAGACCGCAGTCGCCGACAGCGTCCAGAAGCTTTGCACCAGCGAGGGCTCGCCCCGACTGAAACGCCGCAAGAGCGGCGTATAGATCGCGTAGGCGACGCAGCCGATGAAATAGATCAGCTCGCCCTGGCCGACATCGAAGCGCAGCAGCGCAGCGAAATCGCCGCGAAAGATCACCCACACGGCGCCGAGCGCGGCAACCACGAGGCTGAGCAGCACCACGGAACCCGAGCGCTGCCGCAGAACGAGCCAGGCGGTGAACGCCGTCATCAGCGGTACCAGCGTATAGACGGCGCTGGTGGCCACCGGCAGCGTGATGCCGAGGGCGATGAACATGGTGACGAAGTAGACCGCCATCAGCGCGCCCATGATGCCGAAGCGCCATGGCGCCGGCGGAAAGGCAAAGCGCTGGCGGCCGATGCCGAAGGCAGCAATCCCCATGACGATCGCCGCGAGCAGGAAGCGCACGGCGTTGAGAGGCACCGGATGGATGTCGCCCACCACCATGGCGCCGGTGGTGAACGAGCCGGCGATCAGCGCCGAGAATGCCAGCATCGCCAGATGCGCCAGCCAGCGCTGGCGCGGCGCGACGACGGCACTCACGAGACGGCGATCACGAGCAGGAAGGCGCCGGCGAGAGCGAGGTTGACGGTGACGAAATAGATGTGCGGCTCACGTTCCTTGCCGCGAAACATGAAGAGGTTGTGATAGAACGCCGTCGCAGGAACAAGGAACGCGATCAGCGCCAGCGCGCCCCAGAACGGCCAGAGGCCCAGCGCCACCGACAGCCCGCCAACGAGCTGCACGGTGAAGCCGACGAGCACCAGCGGCATGGGCAGCGCAAAACCGTAATTGGTCCTGGCTCCCGACCGTTCCTTCATCCGCGAGAAATTGCGAATACCGGCAACGATGAACATGAGGCCGAGCAGAAAGCGGCCGACGACGATGAGGGTGGCAGCGAAAGTCACATAGGCTCCGTATTGGCGCGCAGCCAGGCGTCGAGCACATCCTTGCGGAAGGTCCCGGCCTCGAGGTTGGAATAGATGAATGCGATTGCTTCGTCCTGTGAGGCGGTGAGTTGCCGGCCGTTTGCCCCCAGGAAGGTGAGAAGCGAAGCGAATGCGACACGCTTGTTGCCGTCGATGAACCCGTGGTTCATCGCGAGGCTTTCCCACAGGGCCGCAGCCTCCTCGATGATGTCGGCGTAGTAGCCTCCCATCGGCCGGGCGAGCGCTGACAGCAGCAGCCCCTCGTCGCGGGTGCCTGTGGCTCCGCCATAAAGCCGGAGCTGTTCATCGTGGATGTAGATCAGGTCGGCGATCGTCAGGTAGATTGTGGCCACGGCTATTTCGCCAGGGCTTCATAGACCTTTCCCCACCGGGCGTGACTTTCGTCATGCAGGCGCTTGATCAGCGGATTGACCACCGGTACGCCACTCGTCAGGCGCGCGTACTCTTCGGGCGAGATCACGACCGCCACGTCGCGACCGTTCTTCTGCACATGCACCGGTTCCTTGCGGGCAGCCTCGAGCAATTCGCCGAAGCGGTTCTTGGCGTCGGTGGCGGAAAAGTAGTTCATCATGACCTCAAATAGCCAATTCGGCTAAAATAGCTCATAAGGCCCGGTTCCGCAAGGTCGGGCCGCCTACTCCGCCGGCTCGACGATTCCGGCGTCGCCCATGGGCTCCTTGCGCATCGGATTGTTCGGGTGCGTCGTCCAGTTGGCATATTTGCCGGTGACGACGCGGCCGGTGCGCTCGTCGATCATGCCGGGGGCGAGCGCCACCATGTCGATGCAGTCCTCGACCGGGCAGACATTGACGCACAGGTTACAGCCGACACATTCATTGTCCATCACCTCGAAATGACGAACGCCGTTCTTCTCCTTGGTGATTGCCTGGTGCGAGGTGTCCTCGCAGGCGATGTAGCAGCGGCCGCACTTGATGCAGAGGTCCTGGTCGATCTTCGCCTTGGTGATGTATTCGAGATTGAGGTACTGCCAGTCGGTGACGTTGCGGGAGGCCTTGCCGACGAAATCGTCGAGCGTTGCGTAGCCCTTCTCGTCCATCCAGTTGGCGAGGCCCGAGATCATCTCCTCGACGATCTTGAAGCCATAGACCATGGCCGCCGTGCACACCTGCACGTTGCCCGAACCAAGCGCCATGAACTCGGCCGCGTCGCGCCAGGTGGTGATGCCGCCGATGCCGGAGATCGGCAGGCCAACCGTCTCGCGGTCGCGCGCGATCTCGGCCACCATATGGAGGGCGATAGGCTTTGCCGCCGGGCCGCAATAACCGCCGTGGCTGCCTTTGCCGTCGATGGTCGGCTGCGGCGCCATGAGGTCGAGATCGACGCCGGTGATCGAATTGATGGTGTTGATGAGGCTCACCGCATCGGTGCCACCGTTCTTGGCGGCGCGCGCCGGCTTCCTGACATCGGTGACGTTGGGGGTCAGCTTGGTGATCACCGGCATGCGAGAATATTGCTTGCACCAGCGCACGACCATCTCGACATATTCGGGCACCTGCCCGACGGCGGCACCCATGCCGCGCTCGCTCATGCCGTGCGGACAGCCGAAATTGAGCTCGATGCCGTCGCAGCCGGTTTCCTCGACCAGCGGTAGAATGGCCTTCCAGCTTTGCTCCTCGCACGGCACCATGATCGAGGCGATGACGGCGCGGTCGGGCCAGCGCATCTTGACGGCCTTGATCTCGCGGAGGTTCTTC
>JBDTVO010000166.1:0-6398 GCA_040007135.1 Devosia sp.
CGCCCATTGCTTGACGAACAGCACCGGCGAGTACCAGACGGCGCCGAGCCCGAACATGGCGATGGCCGCGGCGACCACCGCCAGCCAGTTGACCTGTGGCATTTTGCATCCCCCCATTGCGATGGCGGCAGGAAATCGGGCCGGCGCTGGACGGTCAAGGCCGATCACGACTCCCGCTGTGGGAGAAAACGGCCTAGATTCGGCAGCAGCGACTGGAGGGCGAGGCCGTGAACGAGATGGCGCCGATTGTGACCGACCGCGCGGCAGCGGCCGCCGGGGTTGCGGCACGCCTCGCGCGGACGACGGCCATTGCCGCCCGCCACATCATGACCGACCCGTTGATGACCTACGCCTACGCCGGCGACGCCAGCCAGTATCGGCTGGTGCCGGCGATTGTCGTCATCGTCAATTCCGAGGCCGAAGTGCTGGCGGTGATCGAGGCGGCCCGCGCCGAACATCTGCCGCTGACCTTCCGCGCCGCGGGAACATCGCTCAGCGGCCAGTCCAACTCCGATGGCGTGCTGTGCGTGCTGGGTGACGGCTTCAAGAAGATCGAGGTAGACGAGGGCGGCGAGCGCATCACGCTCGGCCCGGCGGTGATCGTGGCGCAGGCCAACCGGGTGCTGAAGAAATTCAACCGCAAGCTCGGGCCCGATCCGGCAAGCCAGGCGACGTGCAAGATCGGCGGCGTCGTCAACAACAACTCGTCCGGCATGTGCTGCGGCGTCGCCTACAACACCTACCACACGCTGCGCCGGCTGCGCGTCATGCTGGTGGACGGCACGGTGCTCGACTCCGGCGACGCCGACTCGGTGGCGGCCTTTCGCCGGAGCAAGGCGGACCTGCTCGAGGCGCTGCAGGCGCTGCATCACGAGGTCGCGGCCGACCCCGAATTGGTGGCGCTGATCGAGCGCAAATACCGCATCAAGAACACCGTCGGCTATTCGATCAACGCCCTCACCGATTTCCACGACCCGATCGACATCCTCGTCCACCTGATCGTCGGCAGCGAGGGGACGCTCGGCTTCGTCTCCGAGGTGACCTACGAGACCATTGCCGACCACCCGCACAAGGTGACGGGGCTGATCCCCTTCCCCGACCCGCACAGTTGCGCCCGGGCGATTTCGAAGCTCGCCAATGGCGGCGTGCAGTCGACCACCGGCGTCACCGCCGCCGAGTATATCGAGCGGCGGGCGCTGCAGACGGTCGAGCATCTCGAGGTGATGCAGCCTTATCTCACGGTGCTGGGCGCCGCCTCGCCGGCCGTCCTCATCGACATTTCCGCCCCCACCGCCGAACTACTGGCGGTCGAGATCGACAAGGCGACGATGATCCTTGTCGCCGACGGCGCCACCCACATCGATTTCGGCGATGGCGACGGCGAGCGGGCCCATGCGCTGTGGGACGTGCGCAAGGGATTTTTTGCCTCGGCCGGCGCGGCGCGACGCCCCGGCACCAGCATGCTCACCGAAGATGTCGCGGCGCCGATCGACCGGCTCGCCGATTTCGTCATCGACATGCGCAACCTGCTCGACGCGCACGGCTACGAGGATGCGGTGATCTTCGGCCACGCGCTGGCAGGGAACCTGCATTTCCAGATGGGCGACGATCTCGCGGCGCCGGGCGCCGCCGAAAAATTCGATCGCTTCAGCGCCGACCTCAGCGAGCTGGTCTCGGTGCGCTACGGCGGCTCGCTCAAGGCCGAGCACGGCACCGGCCGCGCCATCGCCCCCTTCGTCGAGGCCGAGTGGGGCCGCGCTGCCTATGCGATCATGCGGCGCATCAAGCCGCTGTTCGACCCCGAGAACCTGCTCAACCCCGGCGTGCTGATCACCGACAACAAGACTGTGCATCTCGAGCACTTCAAGGAGATGCGGCTCAGCGATCCGATCGTCGACCTCTGCATCGAATGCGGCTTCTGCGAGCCCGCCTGCCCCAGTGCACAGCTCACCCTCAGCCCTCGCCAGCGCATCGTCGTCACCCGCGAGATGACGCGGTTGCGCCAGACCGGCGAGGACGCCACGCGGCTGGCAGCGATGGACGCCGGCTTCGCCTATGCCGGGCTCGAGACCTGTGCCGCCGGCAATGTCTGCGCCGGCCGCTGTCCGGTGGGCATCGAAACCGGCACCATGGTGCTGGGCGAACGGGCGAAACGGCGTACCCCGCGCCAGCGCGAAGCCGCGCACCGCGTCGCCGACCATACGCTGGCCGCTGAGCGCAGCCTCAAGTTCGGCGTCGGCGTCCAGGCGCTGAGCCGCACCATCATCGGTAACGGCGCAACCGATGCGCTGGCCGGCGCCGCCCGCGCCCTCGTCCATACGCCCCGCGTCAGCCGTACCCTGCGGCCGGGACCGGGAGCGCCGAAAGCGCAGGGCGGGGTGGGACGCGCCGATCCGAAAACCACCGGCTTTCCGGTGCCGATCACCGCCCCGACCAACCGCGTGGTGTATTTCCCAGCCTGCCCGACCCGGATGTTCGGCGCCGGCAAGACGCAATACGACCTGAAGCCGGCACCCGAGGCGATGCTGGCGCTGCTGGAACGCGCCGGCTTCGAGGTGGTGATCCCCGAGGGGCTCGAGGGCCAGTGCTGCGGCCAGCCGTTCCTGTCGAAGGGTTTCCCCGAGGACTCGGCGCGCGTCGGCGTCCGGCTGGCTGAAAAGCTGATGCCCTATGGTGCCCGCGTCCTCACCGATGCCTCGACCTGCGCCAAGCACTTGCGCGATCACCACGCCGACGAGATCGTTGTGGCCGACAGCGCTGAGTTCCTCGTCGCCGAAGTGCTGCCGAAGCTGACCATCCGGCGCCGGCTGCCATCGGTCGCGGTGCACCAGAACTGTTCGGCACAACGATTGAAGGAACAGGCGGCGATCACCGCCATCGCAACCGCCTGCGGTGAGACCATTGCGCCGCTCGAAACGGTGAGCTGTTGCGGCTTTGCCGGCGACAAGGGGCTGTTCACCCCCGAACTCAACGAATGGGCGACGCGCTTCGTCAAGAACGATATTCCAGCCGACTGCACGCTGGGCGTTTCGACCGTCTCGACCTGCGCCACTGGCCTCAGCGAGCGCGCCGGCATCCCCTTCGTGTCGCTGGCGAGCCTCCTCGAATATGTCAGCCGGCCGGATGCCGGCTGATTTCGCGCTGCTCGAGCCGGCGGAGCGCGCCGAGCCGTTCTGCCCCTATTTCGGCCGCTGCGGCGGCTGCACGCTGCAGCACTTCGCGCCGCCCTCCTATCTGGCGCTGAAGCAGGAGCTGGTGGCGGAGGCGCTGCGCCGCGCCCATCTCGTGGCCGATGTGGCGGTGCCCATCGAAGCCCACGGCGACGGCAGGCGCCGCGCCACCTTCCATGCGCGCGGCACGGCCGTGGGCTACATGGCGCGCCACAGCCACGATCTCATCGACATCGCCGCCTGCCCGATTTTGGTGCCGGCGCTCGAGAGTCGCGGCCCGGCGCTGGTGCGACCGATCGCGGCCACCATCGGCGATTGCGATGTGGCGCTGACCGCGACCGACACCGGCCTCGACGTTGCCGTGCGCACCGAGCGCAAGGGCGTGCGGCCGGAGCGGCTGACCCTCCTGGCGCAGCGTTCGGCCCTCGCCCGGCTGTCGCTCAATGGCGAAACCGTGCTCGAAGCGCGGGCCCCGGCGTTGCGCATGAGCAAGGCCATGGTCGAGATCCCGACGGGCAGCTTCCTCCAGGCGACGGCGATGGCGGAGCAGACCCTGGCGCAGCTGGTGGTCGAGGGCGTCGGCGGCGCTAAATCCGTCGCCGACCTGTTCTGCGGCCTCGGACCTTTCGCCCTGCGGCTGGCGGAGACGACGCGGGTGTTCGCCGCCGACTCCGACCGTGCCGCGATCGCCGCGTTGCAGAAGGCCGCCAACCACGCCAAGGGGTTGAAGCCGATTGCCGTGGCGAGCCGCGATCTGTTTCGCGACCCACTGGCCCCGGTCGAGCTCGGCCCCTACGACGCCGTGGTCTTCGATCCGCCGCGCGCCGGCGCCGAAGCGCAGGCGCGCGAGCTGGCGCGCTCCAAGGTCAAGACCGTCGTGGCGGTGTCGTGCGAGCCGAGAACCTTTGCCCGCGACGCCGCGATCCTCGTTGCCGGCGGCTATCGACTGGAAACCGTCACGCCGGTCGACCAGTTCGCCTGGTCGATGCATGTGGAGATGGTGGGAGTGTTTCGGCGGTGAGGCCATTGATCAAGGTCTCGCCCCTGGCCACCTCCCCCCTTGCGGGGGAGGACGGGTGGGGGGTTGGCAAGCCCGGTCACCCGTCGACGCTCATCGAGCGTGCCGCGCCCCCCTCCCCAACCCTCCCCGCAAGGGGGAGGGTGCCGCGCGGTGCCGGGATCGGGCTATGCTAAAGCCCTCGACATCCCATCTCGCCCTCGGCGCCGAATTCTACGACCCGGTGCGGCCGGCGCAGTTTCCGGACCTCACGCTGCGCTATCGCAATCAGCGCGCCGCCGCTTCGGTCGGGCTCGGTGATCTTACCGACGACCAGTGGCTCGACCATTTCGGCCGCTTCATGCCGATCCCAGGCTCACTCGCCGAACCGCTGGCCCTGCGCTACCACGGTCACCAGTTCCAGACCTACAATCCCGACCTCGGCGACGGCCGCGGCTTTCTCTTCGCCCAACTGTTCGACGATCGCGGACGCCTGCTCGATCTTGGCACCAAGGGCTCGGGGCGGACGCCGTGGTCCCGCGGCGGCGACGGACGGCTGACGCTGAAGGGCGGCGTGCGCGAGGTGCTGGCGACATCCATGCTCGAGGCGCTGGGCGTCGACACCAGCAAGAGCCTCAGCCTGATCGAGACCGGCGAGGAACTGGAGCGCCACGACGAGCCCTCGCCGACGCGCGCCAGCGTACTCGTGCGGCTGGGCCACAGCCACATCCGCATCGGCACGTTCCAGCGGCTGTCGTTTCACGGCGACACGGCCTCGCTGTCGACGCTGCTCGACCACAGCCTCAAGGCCTACATGCCGGAGGTTGCTGCGCCCGGCGACAACCGCCGGGCGGAAAACTTCCTCGCCGAAGTGGCGAGGCGCGTCGCAGTGACGGGCGCCGGCTGGATCGCCGCGGGCTTCGTCCACGGCGTGCTGAACTCGGACAACATCAACATCACCGGCGAGAGTTTCGACTATGGCCCGTGGCGGTTCCTGCCGACCTACGATCCGGCCTTCACCGCCGCCTATTTCGACACGGGCGGACTCTATGCCTTCGGCCGGCAGCCCGATGCCCTCGCCTTCAACCTGACGCGGCTCGCCGAGTGCCTGCTGCCGCTCGGCGACAAGGACGGACTGGAAGCGGCGCTCAACGGCTTCTGGCCGGCGTTTCGCGAGGCAATGTGGAACGCCGTATTACGGCGTCTCGGCATCGAGACCCGCGGCGCCGAGGCGGACGCCGAGCTGGTGATCGCGATCTTCGCCTTTCTCGAGGAAACCCGCATGCCCTACGAGCGCTTCTGGTTCGACTGGCGGGGCGGCATGCTGAGCGAGGCACGGGCGGCGGACAGCCCGCTGGCCGAGGCGTATCGGGCTGAAAGCTTCATGCCGATACGCTGGGCCCTCAATGAATACGCGCCGACGTCCAGCGCCAACCTCGATCACCCCTATTTCGCGCGCCCGGCTCCGCGCACCATGCTGATCGAGGAGATGGAGGCGATCTGGACGCCCATCGCCGAGCGCGATGACTGGAGCCTGTTCCACCGCGCCCTCGAGGAGATCGAGGAGATGCGCGAGGCCTACGCGGCAGACACGAAATCATGGATGCGGCCGGGCACCAGCTCATAGAAATGCGCAAGGCGGGCCTCGACCGGTTGCGCCAGCGCCTCGCAGCGCTGCAGCGCCTCGGCAAAATCGCCGGCCCGCAGGGCAGCCAGTAGCTCGCCATGCGCTGCGGCGAGCGCCTTGAAGGACTTGTCCGCCGCCAGTGTCTCATCGCCCACGAGGATGAAGACCTTCAGCCGTTGCGACTTGCCCTTGAGCTGCACCGATCCGGCTTCGAGCCAGGCGAGCTCCGGCGCTTCGAGCGCCGTCGGCTCGGCGGCGACGATGTCAAAGCCGATCGCCTTGCTCTCGCTCTCGACGCGCGAGGCGACGTTCACCGGATCGCCGATCGTCGAATAGTCGAGCCGCGTCTCGAGCCCCATGTTGCCCACCAGCGCCTCGCCGGTGGAGATGCCGATGCCGATGGCGATGTGGGAATCGCCGAACGCCTTGCGGGCGTTCATCTCCGACAGGGCCTGTCGCATGGCGATGGCCGAGAGCGCCGCCTTGCGCGGGTGCTGGGCCACGTTCACCGGCGCGTTCCAGAACGCCATGATCGCATCGCCGATGAACTTGTCGATGGTGCCGAAGCGGTCGACGATCTGCTTGCCGAGCGCGCCGAACAGCG
>JBDTVO010000167.1:0-6311 GCA_040007135.1 Devosia sp.
CCCGAGTGAAACCAGAGATAGGCCGCGAACACCGCGATGCCGACCGGCACCAGGGCCACGGCCAGCAGCAGGTCGGTGCGCTTGGGGATGCTGCGGACGAATTGCCGGAGGCTGCCACCCTCGCGCAGATGGTTCTGCAATGCCGCAATCAGGATGGCGGCGGCAAACAGCAGCCCCGTCGAGCGCGTCGCCGACATCAGCGCGCCGGTGAGGCCGGCGGCGACGTAGTTCTTCTGCCGCAGCAGCACGAAGCCCGAGACCGTCAGAAGGATGAACAGCGCCTCGGTGTAGAGCGTCTCGAAATAGTAGGAGAGGGGGCCGACAAACAGGAAGGCGCAGAACAGGAAGTAGGCGCGGAACCTTCCCTCGAACAGCGGCCAGCTGATCACCGCCGCCCATGCCGAGAGCAGGCAGGTCAGCAGCGAGCCGCCCACCAGCATGGAGAGGCCCGTGAGCTTGTTGAGGGTCCACACGAAGATCGAATAGAGCGGGAAGAACGCCCAGTTGTTGGCGTCGCCCTTGTCGAAGCCGGAAGGCCGCCCCTCGTAGCCGTTGAGCGCCAGCCGCTCATAGGCGTTGCAATCGTAAACGCAGAGCGAGCGCAGGTAATCGGTGAAGGCCCAGTGGTTGGTGGTGCGCACATAGACCGCGTAGCGCAGCAGTACGCCAATCAGCATCAGGTAGAACGGCAACAGGATGTAGGCCGGAATCCGCCACGTCCATCGTCTGGCGGCGGCACGGGTTTGAACGATGCTGTCGTCCATCTGACGCTTGTTTCCTGCCTGCCGAGCCTTCTAGCGCAGCCTTCGGCCGGACCCAATAACCAGTTTTGCGGTGTCCGGTTCCCGCCTGGACACCCGCGCCAAGGAAATGCGCAACAATTGCGACGGGAACGCAACCAAATCGCGGCGTTGACGCTTTTGTGAGCATCAAACGCGTCAACGGAGCATCCCAATGAACGGCATCATCTACCTCGTCGGCCTGGTCGTGGTCGTCCTCGCCATCCTCAGCTTTTTCGGTCTGCGCTGAAGCGCAGGGGAGGACCAAACATGACCATGGACAACGACATCATCGTCACCACCACCAGCCCGGTGGGCGGCATGCAAGAACATCATTCGTACGTCGACTGGGCGGCGGTCATCGCCGGCATTGTCGTCGCCGCGGCGATTTCGCTGCTGCTGCTGACCTTCGGCTCGGCGGTGGGACTGAGCTTCACCAATTTCCGCACCTTCGAGGGCGTCGCCCCCATCTGGGTCGCCATCGCTGCCGCCAGCTGGCTGCTTTGGGTGCAGATCTCGAGCTTCATGGCCGGCGGCTATCTCACCGGCCGCATGCGCCGGCGTTTCCATGACGCCACCGAGCATGAAAGCGACGTCCGCGACGGCGCCCACGGGCTGCTGGTCTGGGCGGGTGCACTGGTGATCGGCGGCATGATTGCCGCCGGTGGCATCGGCGCCCTCGCCGGGGCCGTCGGCTCCACCGCCGCAACGCTCACCACCGCCGCCTCCAACGTCGCGCAGGGCGCGGCGGCCAACCCGGCGGCAGCCAATGCCCTCGATCCCAACGCCTACTTCACGGACGAACTGTTCCGGCTGCCCGCCGGCGCAACTGCACCGGTTGCTGCGACCGGCGGCACCGCCCCAGCGGCGGACTATCGCGGCGAGGCCGGACGGATCCTCGCCACGGCAGCCACCACTGGCGTCTCGGCCGATGACAAGACCTATCTCGGCCAGCTCGTTGCCGCCAACACCGGCCTTCCCGCCGACCAGGCCAGCGCCCGCGTCGACCAGGTCATGACGGCGATGGACACCGCCAAGCAGAAGGCCGCCGACATCGCCGAGACGGCCCGCAAGACCGCCGTGCTCGCGGCGTTCCTCACCGCCGCCTCATCGCTGATCGCCGCTGTGGGCGCCTACTGGGCGGCCATGAAGGGCGGTCGTCACCGCGATGAAGCCACCACCTTCGCCGACGTGTTCGGCCGGTTCTGACAAGGAGGACTGCAGATGTTTCGCGCTCTCGGCCTGTGGCTGCTCGGCATCCCGATCTGGCTGATCATCATCATCCTGCTGTTCGTGCATCGCTGATGCCAACGCAGTGACCAACAAGCGGGCGGGCCTTCGGGTCCGCCCGTTGCTTTGGGCGTCAGCCAGCGGCGCGATGCATCGGCGCGAGCGGCATGCGGTCGTCCTCGCCCGCCAGCATGATCTGCAGCTGGTCGGCGGGCATCGGGCGGGCGATGAGAAATCCTTGCGCTTCCGAATAGCCGACGGCGTGCACATTGCGCAGCTGCTCGGCGGTCTCGACGCCCTCGGCTGTCGTCGTCATCCCCATGCGATGGCCAATCTCGGCGATGGCCCGGACGATGGCGTGGGCGCCGCTCGCGTTGTCGAGAGCGCGCACGAATGAGCCGTCGATCTTGATCTTGTCGAACGGGTAGCTCAGCAGGTAGCTCAGCGCCGAGTATCCCGTGCCGAAATCGTCGAGCGCGATCTTGCAGCCGAGCGCATGCAGTTGCCGCAACGCATCGAGGTTGGCGGTACTGTTGTCAAAGAACACCGATTCGGTGATTTCGATTTCGAGCCGCTCGGGCGCCAGCCCGGAGCTGCCCAGCGCGTTGAGAATGGTGGCGACCACATTGCCACGCTGGAACTGCACCGACGAGACGTTGACCGCGACCCGCAGTCCGCCAGGCCAACCCGCCGCCTCGGCGATCGCCTGTCGCAGCACCCAGTCGCCGATGCCGACGATCAGCCCGGTGTCTTCAGCAACGGGGATGAACGCCGCGGGCGAGATCGGCCCGAGCTCCGGATGGGTCCAGCGCAGCAGCGCCTCAAAGCCGGAAAAGCCCTGCGTCTTGAGGTTGAGGATCGGCTGGTAGTGGAGCTCGAACTGACCATGCTCGAGGGCCACCCCGAGGTCGCGCTCGAGCTGGCGGCGGTCGCGCAGCGCCTTGTCCATCGCCGGCTCGAAGAACCGATAGCTGCCGCGCCGCTCGGCCTTGGCGGCATAGAGCGCCAGGTCGGCGCTCTTCAGCAGCTTTTCGGGCGAGCCGCCGTCACCCGGCGCCACCGCCACGCCCACCGAAAAGCCGATGCTGGCCGGCTGACCGTCGAGCAGCACGGGGGTTCGCCCCATTTCAACGAGCCGCGCCGCCAGCCCGTGCGCGTCGCGCGACACCGCGCCCACGTCCATCACCACGGCGAACTCGTCGCCGCCCATGCGTGCGGCCATGCCGCCCTCGCCGGTCGCCACCTCGATGCGGCGCCCGACTTCGCGCAGCAGCGCATCGCCGGCGGCGTGGCCCAGCGTATCGTTGATCGACTTGAAGCCATCGAGATCGACCAGCAGCAGCGCAAAGCTGCCCAGCCCCGCCGACTCGGCGACGCACTCGGCCAGCCGCTCCTGCAGCATGTGGCGATTGGGCAGGCCCGTCAGCGCATCGTGATAGGCGCGATGCGCCAGCTCCTCCTGCAGCCGCGTGAACTCGGTGACGTCCTTGTGCGTCGACACCCAACCGCCATCGCCGAGCGGCTGGTGGTTGACCGATACAGTCTCGCCGGTATTGAGCCGGTGCAGATCGACCCAGACCTGGTTGCGGTCGACGCCTTCGATGCGCTCACGATAGTACGCCTCGGCATCGTCGCCGACATAGGAGTTGGCGTCGATGCGGCCTCGGACGATCTCGGCGAACGGCGTTCCAGGCCGGCGCAGCCGGCGCGGCAGGTGGTAGAGCTCGGTGAAGTAGCTGTTGGCGTAGACCAGCCGCCTTGTGTTGTCGAAGATCGAAATCGCGTAGCCGGTGGAATCGAGAGCCACCACCATGCGGCGGTTCTGCAGCTTCAGCGTGCGGCGGCTGTCATGCAACTGCGCCGTGCGGTCCTCGATCTTGGCGGCAAGCTCGGAATGCACGTCGGAGCGGTCGAGGCCGCTCTCGTAGGTCTCGCTGACGAGCGAGGCGAGCCGGTGCAGATCGACGCTGCCATCGGCGCCGCGCGCTGCCTCGATCTGCTCGGTGAGCAAGCTGTGCATCAGGCCAATCCGCCCGCCGGCCGGCGTCGGAACAGCTCCGCGCCACACCGGCAAGGGTCTGCCGATCTGTCCCAATTCCCCCGCATTGCTCGCGAACGTCCCCGAAGCTGCCGGAAATCCGGCATCTGCACCGGCCAACCCTAGGCGCGTGCCGTAAACATCGGGTTAGCCCGATACCGGGGATTTGGCCCGGACCGCGCTCGTCGGCCTCAGGCGAGCCGGCCGCGCGCCGCCACCGGGACCGTCTCGACGCCGCCGTCCGGACCCAGCAGGTGGACGCTGTCGTAGAGATTGGACACGACGCAGGCGTGGTTGGGGATGATCCGCAGCAGGTCGCCCACCGCCGGCGAGGCGGAGGGCGCCGGCAGCTCGATGACGCCGTGTTCCTCCGACAGCGCCGCGACCGCCACGGCTTCCTGCCCCATCAGCACGCCGTAGCCGGTGAGCCCGAGCAGGTCGCTGCTCAGGGCCTTGGAGCCGGCATCGATGACGATTCGGGTCGGAGTCGGCCGTGACACCACCGTAGCCAGCACCGTCAGCGCACAATCGGCAAAGCTCGCGACGCCGCCCTCGACCTGCGAGCGGTCGAAATAGATGTAGGTTCCGGGTCGCCGCTCCGTGACGGTGTGGTCGCCCGTGTGCCAGATGTCCGGACTGTTGCCCGAGGTAACGCGCGGCACACTGATGCCCGCCGTTTCGATCAGCCCCTTGGCGGTCGCGAGCCAGGCGCCGGCTTCGGCAAACCTGCCGCGCCCCGGATAGGTCATCAGCCCGCCGAAGCGAAGGCCGGGCGCCGCCGCGATCGCCTTGGCGAGAGCGAGAGCTGCCTGTGGCGACTGCACGCCGCAGCGGCCGCCGCCGGTATCGCACTCGACCAGCACCAGCAGCGGCCGCTCTTCGTTGGCGAAGACCCGGGCGTAGCCGGCAATGGTGGCATCGCTGTCGGCGGTGACGCTGAGCGTGATGCGCCGGTTGAGGGCCACGAGGCGCATGAGCTTGTGGTCGCCGACGATGTTGTAGGGAACAAAGATGTCGGTGAGCCCGGCATCGGCCATCACCTCCGCCTCGCCCAGCTTCTGCGCCGTGATTCCGACGGCGCCGAGCGCCACCTGGCGCTGCGCGAAGCGCGGCAACTTGTGGGTCTTGATGTGCGGCCTGAGCTGGTAGCCGTTGGCCGTCGCATGCGCCTGCACGCGCGCCAGATTGGCCTCCACCCGGGCCACGTCGATGATCACGCAGGGCGTCTCTAGAGCCTTGAAATCCGGGGCTTTTGCGGCTTCGGCCATCGACTTATCCCCGTGCTCCTGGCAGCGCGTAAAATGGCGGGCAGCGCAATTTCAGGATCATCCGATGTCCACCACCGCCCGCCTCGCTCTTCCCTACATCGCCCCGCAGCAGGCGCAAAAGCAAGTGACCTACAACGAGGCGATGGCGCTGCTCGACCAACTGGTGCAGCCAACGGTCAAGAGCCGCACCACCACGGCGCCGCCCGGCAGCCCGGCCGAAGGCGACACCTACATCGTCGCCTCTGGTGCCACCGGCGGCTGGGCCGGCAAGGACGCCAAATTCGCGGCCTGGCTCAGCGGCGCCTGGAGCTTTCGCACCCCGGCAAACGGCTGGCTCGCCTATGTCGTCGATACCGCCGAGTTGGCCGTGCTGCAGGCCGGCGCGTGGACCAGCTTTGTCTCCAACGGCGGCACCGGCCTCGCCAAGCTCGGCATCAACGCCACCGCCGATCTCACCAACCGGCTGGCGGTGGGCGCCGACGCGAGCCTGTTCACCCATGACGGCACATCGCACCGGCTGAAGCTCAACAAGGCCACCGCCGGCGACACCGCCAGCATCATCCTCCAGGACAACGGCTCCGGCCGCGCCGAGATCGGCCTCGCCGGCGACGATGCCCTGCATGTGAAGGTCTCGCCCAACGGCAGCAGCTGGTTCGAGGCGCTCACCGTGGCGCAGGCGTCGGGTCTGGTCAGCCTGCCGATCGGCCAGCTGGCCTTTCCGGCGACGCAGAACCCCTCGGCCAACGCAAACACCCTCGACGACTACGAGGAAGGCACCTGGACCCCGACGATCCTGTTCGGCGGCGCCGCCGTCGGCATCGCCTACGGCACCGCCCTCGGCCGCTACACCAAGGTGGGTCGGCTGGTGGTGGCGACCGCCAATATCGTCCTCACCAGCAAGGGCAGTTCGACCGGCGGCGCCCAGATCGGCGGCTTGCCGTTCACCTCGCCCAACGACACCATGATGGGCCCGGGTTCGATCGGCTATTCACTCAA